>JAGADU010000094.1 GCA_017613435.1 Lachnospiraceae bacterium
CAAAACATCGGTAATCACGTACATTACGGTACAGGTTCTGTATAGAGGTTTCCACGTCAGAATATAACTTATGATGCTCAACAGAATAATAAATGAAGACATAATCACGATTAAAATCGAAAGCAACAGAATATGAAAACCATGATAATATTCTTCGACATAACAACCGTCAAGTCCGTCAAGGAAAGATGCGAATCCGTCTGCGAAAGCAAATACAAACCCGTTCATGAACGGAATTATATCGCCGAAAAACATCAGCGCTCCCGAAAGTATACCTAAAATAAATTTGATGACTTTCATATTCCCCTCCAAATCAGAGCAAATCCGGGCATCGAAAAATTTCGACGCCCCGAAAATGCTTTATAAATACTATATTATCAGTTACCTACCCACGCGTCAAAGCCCGGAAATCTGTGATAATATATGGTGAATTTCTCAAGTGTGTTTTTATTGTCATCGTATTCGTCTCTGTCTTTTTTGAGATAATCCTCGTAATCTTTGAGATCGACAAATTTCGGATAACTCAAATTCACATATATTATCGTGTTGTTATCTTCATCAAGCAGGGCATATTCATATACGCTGTCATATCCGTCGGATGTTATGTATGCCGGATAATTGTACATATTCTCGTCATATAAAACGTAACCGGTATACGAATCGTTTTGGAATGTAATATCGCAGTTTATATCGGAAAGACGCTTAACTTCGGCATTGTAATCTTCCTCATTGTATTCCGCCTTGAGGATAAAATATCCGTCGGTATCAAAAAGACCGGTTTTGGTCGAATAAGCATATTCGCTGTTAACCGCGTTGTTTAAATCTTCGGGGAAAATCATGAATTCGGAATTCATCTCGGAAGAAAACTCGGAAACCATCTTGGCTTTATCGTAATCTTCGCTTCCTTTTTTCGTCGGCGTCAGGGTCTCAACGAGCATTATCGCGATTAAAACTACAACCATGAAAATGTATCTTAAACATACCGCAAGCGCAATAAACAGAAAAATGATCAAACCGATCGTAACCGCTTTGTTTTTCTTTAGCCTTTGCAATACTCCGTTTACGTATAAAGTTAAAATCATCATTGCGACAAATGCCGCAAACGAAAGTGCCACGGCTATGAAACTCAACAAACTCGGTTGATATTTCACGCACTGAAATACTATCGCAATCGCTAATATTATTACACCTATTATTCCTATTAAACGTACCGTTTTAAATAATCTGCCTTTTTCGTTATTGGCATAATCCGCCATTTTTTCGGCAACTTCTCTTACTTCTTTGTCCATCATCTCGCTTTTTCTTTCTCCTTCTATTATTTCTCTTACGTCAACATCATAGAAATCGGCTATTTCGACAAGTAAAGAAATATCCGGCATATTGTTACCGGTTTCCCATCTCGAAACGCTCCTTCCCGATACATTGAGTTTTTCCGCAAACTGTTCCTGGGTAATACCTTTTTCTTTTCTCAATTCTTTCAAAAAAGAACCGACTTTTTTCTGATTCATCGGTTTTACCTCCTTTCCTCTGCAGAATAATAAAAGTTTGCTGCAATTCACACGACACAAAGCGAGAAATGCCGTATTTTTGCAATTAGACACACATGTCTTATGATTTTATTTCATTTGTTTTACGTCAAGAATACCGGCAACTACGGCCAGTGCAAGGGATATTACGGTAAAGCCCACACCTACCGCGAGCGCAATACCCAGTTCCCATCCTTTTACGATTGCAAGAATTACAAGTACGATTGTAACAACAATTCCCGTAAGCCACAAAATTGCGGATATGAATTTGATAATCATACTTTTGGTTAATATTTCATTCTTTTTCATTATTTTTCTCCGGTATAAATTTTCACACAAGAATATTATATACGAAAAAGCCCATAATTTCCTTATTTTTTGACAGAGATTGACATTTACAAACATTTGTTCGATAATATTCGTATGGACGAAGAAAGAAGTTATATCGCAATTGATTTAAAAAGCTTTTACGCTTCGGTCGAATGCGCCGAAAGAGGTCTCGATCCGCTTAAAACAAACCTCGTTGTCGCCGACGCTTCAAGGACGGAGAAAACAATATGTCTCGCGGTTTCTCCCTCCCTTAAAGCCTTCGGAATCCCCGGAAGGGCCAGACTCTTCGAGGTTTTGCAAAAGCTGGATTATGTAAATGCTTCGCGTTTAAGCCGTATCAAAGGAAGGCAATTCTCTTCCTCTTCTTTTGATGCCGATGAAATAGCTTCAAATCCCTCCTGCAAAATAGATTTTATCGCCGCCCCTCCGAGAATGTCTTTATACATGAAATACAGCACGGATATTTACCGCATTTATTTAAGATATATTTCACCCGAAGACATTCATGTCTATTCATGCGACGAGGTATTCATAGATGCTACCAAATATTTAAAATTCTACAATCTGAGCGCTCACGATCTCGCCAGAAAGATTATACAAGACGTATTAAAAGAGACGCATATTACCGCAACGGTCGGTATCGGCAGCAATCTCTACCTTTGCAAAATCGCAATGGATATAGTGGCAAAACATATTCCCGCCGACAGTGACGGTGTAAGAATCGCAGAACTCGACGAAAGAAAATACAGGGAAATCCTCTGGGATCACAAACCCATTACCGATTTTTGGCGATTCGGACCCGGTACCGCAAGAAGGCTGGCCGACATGGGCATTTATACAATGGGCGAACTTGCCCGTTTTTCGGAATACAACGAAGACAGGTTATACAAAATATTCGGAATAAACGCCGAGCTTATTATCGATCACGCCTGGGGTTACGAACCCTGCACCATTGAATATATCAAACAATACCGTCCGGAAAACAATTCGATCAGCACGGGTCAGGTTTTAAAAAGACCTTACAGCCACGAAGAAGGTGCGATAATAGTTCGCGAAATGGCGGACAATCTCTCACTCGATCTCGTATCCAAGGGTTTGCTCACCAAACAGATTGTTTTAAACATCGGTTACGAGAATTTTAAAGAAGCAGACAGCATCAAAAACTACAAGGGCGAGATAAGACTCGACCACTACGGCCGGCTTGTTGCAAAATACGCTCACGGAAGCCGCAATTTAAAAAGAAGCACATCTTCTTCCAAAATGATAACGGAAGCCGCTTTAAGCCTTTACGAAGAGATTACAGACCATAATCTTTGCATAAGACGTTTGAACATCTGTGCCGAAAGCGTCGTAAGCGAATTCGAATACACCGGCGATTCCAAAGAAACGCAGCTCTCGTTATTTGTCGATTACGAAAAAGAAAAAGCCGAAGAAATCGAACTCAAAAAAGAGAAAGCCCTTCAGCTTGCTTCTTTGGAAATAAAAAAGAAATACGGCAAAAACGCTATTCTCAAAGGTACCAATTTCTTGGAAGGCGCTACCGCAAGGGAGCGAAACGAACAGATAGGAGGTCATAAGGCATGAGCGATTACAGCGATATCATAGATCATCCCCATTACCAATCAAAAAAAAGGCCGCACATGTCAATGTACGACCGTGCCGCCCAGTTTTCGCCTTTCGCAGCGCTGACGGGTTACGAAGAATCCGTGGAAAATGCCGCGGCCGAAGAAACCGACAGGATGAATGCCCTGCCTTACTTTAACGAGGACGATGAATTTTTAAAAGAATCCAAAAAGGATTAAACATTCTTTTTCTTTGCAAAAAGCCCGATTTTGTTATCGGATATAAAGAATCCCAAAAGAAGAAGCGCGATGCCTATTACCGTGTAAATAAATACATCTTTTATATCACGTACTCCGTCAGAGAAGAACGGAATTTTAGCCGATATTTCCTTGTGATATTCGAGAAATACCGAAAACGAATTGTTCAAAAGATGAAATAATACGGTAACGAATATGCTTTTTGAATTGTAAATCATATAAGACATTATAAGTCCCATTATCGTAACATATATGAACTGCAAAAGATTCATATGGTATGCCGCAAAAACAACGGCGGTAATAATGCATGTTGCGAGAGCAGGGATTTTTTTGTTTTTAAGCGTACCGTAAAGAAATCCCCTGAACGCTGTTTCTTCGGCTATTGCGGGCAATATTCCTACAACGATCAAAGAAGGTATAAATCCTCCGAGCGAAACAGCATTTGCAAGCGATTCGTTATCTGAAGCCAATGTCGGAATAAGATTATACAATATGCTTACTATCACGGTATTTATTATATATGAACCCGCAACGAAAAATACTGCCCCGATCATTTCTTTTACGCCGGGTTTTTGAAGCGAGAAAAGATTTTTGAAATCGGTTTTCATATACCATGCATAAATTGCGGGAACAAGGAAAATAATCAATTGCGTAAGGGCATATCCCGCAAATCCGAAACGAAGGATAACATATCCTCCCGCAAAACACGATATCAAAAACATTATCGCAAAAACCAATACGATATCTCCCACACCGGGAATTTGTTTTTCTTTCATATTGGCTCTTTTTTCGAATATTCTTACGCTTCTTACACCCTCCGTAAACAATATGTCTTCGGACGAGAAGACCTTTGTCATTATATAAATCGCAATGATTGTATGAATCATTGTGGAAAAGAATACAATCGCAATAAGATAGGGGTTCAGATTAAGCATAAAGAGCTCTTTTATCAAAAGAGATACGTTTAATATCGGAACGATTGCAAGGCCGAAATTCAGTTTGACGCCCGGAAGTGCGGAAAGGCCTGCGCCGGTCATAAGCAAAAGCATCATCGGCGTTGTGAAATTGTTTGCTTCTTTTACGCTCTTGGCCGTAAAATCGACGCAAAGGCAGAGAGCCGATACAAACATCGAAAACAATACAATAACAACAATCATCAAAAGTATCGAAGGTATGAACTGCGTAAATTTGAATTCACCGACGAAAGTTTCTGCAAGCGCCATGGAATTAAAAAGATAAATTCCCATTAACGCGAACGAACAGATATTTATAAACACAGAAAAGAGCGCAAATATCGAAACCGCAAGGAATTTTGAAATCATCATATGCGTATTGCCGATGGGCAGGGTAATCAAAGTTTCCAGAGTACCCCTCTCCTTTTCGCCGACGGAAACGTCGATTGCAACCGTAAAAGCCCCCATGAGAACGCTTATTATCATCATAAAAGGCATAATATATCCGATAAGCATTCCGGTGGTTTCTTCTTTGCTCGAAAAATCTTTGTATGTAATCTCAAAAGGATCGGTTTTAAGCAATTCGTAATCTTCAATCGAATTTTTCAGGCGTTCGTCGACTATTTTGTCGCCGTAGTCTTCAAATACCTTTTCAAGCATGCTTTTGCAGGTCGAGGATTTGTTTGCCGAACTCATACTGTAAATATTAATGTCAAAATATTCGCTCTCGGTAATTTTGTATGAAATTATCGCATCGAGTTCCCCGTCTCTTATGCTTTGTTCGAAATCATCGGACGTTCCGATGTCTTTAACGTCAAAATGGTATTCGTATTCTTCAAGCGCATCGCCAAGAAGGGATTTTAAAACGGCGCTTTCTTTGTCCGACTCGTTGACGATTCCGACTTTATAAGTCTTAACCGTGGCTTCACGCATGATATTCGATGTAATAAGCATGGAACCCAAAAACACAAGGGGATAAAGAATTAAGGGAACGATAATCGTGATAATGATTGTTTTGGTATCCCTGAAAATATCCACCATTTCTTTTTTAAGAAGAGTGAAAATGATTTTTTTATTCATCGTTTCCGCCCTCCCTTAAAATAAGTTTCTTAAAGGTATCGCGCAGATTGTTGGTTCCTGTCTCTTTCATCAGTTCTTCGGGAGTTCCGTACGCGATTTTTTTGCCCTTGTAAATCATAAAAATATTATCGCAAAGATACTGTGCCTCTTCCATGTAATGCGTGGAATAAAGCACGGTCTTTCCGCTCTCTTTTTCTTTTTTCATAAAGTCTACGATTGCATCGGAACTAATAACATCAAGTCCGAGCGTAGGCTCATCGAATATATAGATTTCGGGGGAATGAATAAGACATCTGGCAATATTCGCTCTTTGTGTCTGACCGGTCGAGAGTTTCTCGATACGATTGTCCATAAAAGCCTGCATGCTTAAAACTTCTTCGATATAAGCGATTCTTTTATCCGCTTCGTCTTTATCGATTTGATAAATATCCGAAAGTATTTTAAGCATTTCCCTTGTGGAAAAACGATTGTAGAGTTTTGTATTGCCCGAAAGATAGCCGATGTGTTTTTTCTTTTCGACCGTATCTTCGATTATATTGTTATTTGAATCAAATATGCTGATATTTCCGCTGTTTGGGGTCATTAATGACGCCAGCATTCTCAAAAGCGTGGTTTTACCCGCACCGTTTGGTCCGAGAATCCCTAATATTTCTCCGCTTCTTGCTTCAAAAGAAACATCGTTTACGGCAAAGAATTCTTCTTTTGTTTTGCTTTTAAAGCCGGATTTTTTCGAATCGTTCTTCTTTATGTTTCGAGTAAACTGCTTGCTGACGTTTTCAACTTTAATCATTGAATATATTCCCCGTATACATTATTTGGACAAAAGTTCCACCGGTTTTTCGAGAATTCTTTTAAGCTTGATATGGGGCGGTTCCTTTTTGTCGATAATACCCACTCTGATAAATTTAATGCCGGCGTTTTTGGCACCCAAACAATCCGTAAAAAGCTGATCGCCGATTGCAACCGTCTCTTCTTTTTTAAGGGACATTTTTTCAAGCGCAACAATATAATTTTTCGCTTTCGGTTTATCCGCTTTGTGGATATAATCGAGTTTTATGTTTTCGATAAAAAGCTTTACTCTTTCCTCGTTGTTGTTGCTTAGAATAAAGATTTTATATCCTTTTTGCAAAAGCTTCGAAACCAACTCATCGCTTTTTTCGTTGCATGGTGCGTCATGCGCGACAAGGGTATTGTCTATATCGAATATTATTCCTCTTATCCCTTCATCGAAGAGCTTATCGAAATCGATTTCATATGCCGAAGCAGCTTCGATATCGGGTTTGAATTTATTAAACATTTTCCGTCTCCAAATATGAACTGTCCAAAAGGTTCTTTGTATATTCGGTGGAAGGGTTTGTAAAAAGCACTTCGCTTTCTCCTTCTTCAACCACTTCGCCGTCTTTGACTATATAAATATAATTACAGATTTCCCTTACGACCTTAATATCATGCGAGATAAAAAGAATCGCAAGATTTTTCTTTTCGTTTAACTTATTTATAAGCCTGATAACCTGCTTTTGTACCGTAACATCGAGTGCCGATACCGGTTCGTCCGCAATGAGAATGTCGGGATCTGACAACAAAGCCATCGCAATGCCGATTCTTTGTCTCTGCCCGCCCGAGAGCTCGTTCGGATAATGATCCAAAACACTCTCATCAAGTTCTGTTTCCTCAAGAATGTTTTTGATAAGCCTGTCGCTATCGGCAAAAGAAGCCGGATTGCCGTATCTTATCGTTTCCTTCAAAAGCCATCCTACTCTCTTCGCGGGATTTAGGGATGCGTAATTGTCCTGAAAAATATAACCGATTTTTTTGCAGATTATCTCTCCGGAATCGGGAACTATCTGCGCGGAAATACATTTTGCAAGCGTTGATTTGCCGCATCCGCTCTCGCCCAAAAGACCGACGATACTGCCTTTGTTAACGTATAAACTAACGTTTTTCAAACCCTTGTCGGACTTTGGATACGTATATGTTAAATTTTTTACTTCACAAACTTTTTCTGACATAATTTTAGAATATTAACTGTTTGGTGTATTCCTTTGCGGGATTTTCGAAAATATCTTTTACGCTTCCTTCTTCGACAACAAGACCGTCCTTCATTACCAAAACTTTGTCGCACAAAGCCTTAATAACGGATAAATCGTGCGATATGAAAAGAATCGAGGTTTTTGTTTTGCGATTCAGTTCTTTTAAAACGTCTATTATCTTCTTTTGAACCGTAACATCAAGTGCGGTTGTCGGTTCATCACAGATTAAAAGCTTTGGTTTTAAAACAAGCGCTGCAGCAATCATTGCCCTTTGTCTCTGACCGCCCGATATCTGATGAGGATACGAATCATATATCCTTTCGGCATCATCGAGTCCGACGCTTTTCATAACTTCAAGCGCGCGTTTTTTCATATCTTCCTTGGACAGATTTAAAGATTTTTTTCTGATTCGCATCGCTTCCTCAACCTGAGGACCGACTTTCAGCACAGGGTTCATCGAATTGAGCGGATCCTGGAATACAAAGCCGATATCCTTACCCTGAATCTCTCTTATTTTGCTTCTCGGCGAATTCAAAATATCGGTTCCGTCAAAATCAATGCTTCCGGATTTGGTTAAATCCTTTCGGTTTAACAAACCCGCAATTGCCATGGCGGTCATGCTTTTGCCCGAGCCCGATTCGCCCACTATTCCGAGAATCTCTCCGTCTTCAATTGTAAAATCGACATCCTTGACAGCCACTTCCGGCAATTCGTGGTCGAAAAATTCAATCTTTAAATCTTTTACTGTAAGCATGATGAAATGATTCTCCACTCGACAAAAGTCCGATACCAAAAAGCAAAACCACAAGCGAAAGCGCAGGGAAAAATACCATATAGGGCGCACTTCTGATATATCCGCCCGCATCCGAAAGAAGTGTTCCGAGCGATGCAAAAGGCGGCTGAACACCGATACCGAGGAAACTTAAACCTGCTTCCGCCAAAATACAGTTGTTAAAAGCTATAAAAATACAGTTGATAAAAGTCTCCGTCACATTCGGAAGAATATGCACGAATATTATTCTCGCCGTCGGAACTTTTAAAAGTTTTGCCATTTTAACATATTCAAGTTCTCTTTGTTTCCTGAATTCGGAGCGCATCATTTTCGCAAAAGAAGGAATTATGGCAATCCCTAACGCAAATGTGACCTGCACCATTCCGGATCCGAACAAAGACACAAAAACAAGCGCCAGCAAAAGCGACGGTACCGCAAACAAAACATTGATGATTCCGGTAAAGAAATCATCGACAATACCGCCGAAATATCCGCAGAGCGCTCCTATTAACGTTCCGAAAAACGTTCCTATCAAAACACTGAAAAAGGAAATGACCACAGAGATACCCATTCCCATCTGGGTTCTCTTTAAGATGTCTCTTCCGAATTCGTCGCAACCGAAGGGATGCAAAAAGGAAGATCCTTTAAGAATTAAGTCTTTATTCATAGCATCAAAAGAGTTGCGGTTCAAAAATCCGAAAAGAACAAATGCAATCATTATGGCTACAATGATTAAACCGACCTTCTTTTGATTGTTTATTTTAATTTTTTTCATAATTTAAAATTGCTTTGGCGAGATTTGCAGCGCCGTGGCCGAGATTCAGTCCCAGAATGTTTTTGCAGATATCTTTTCTGTTCTCTTCAAAAGTCAGAGATTTGAAGCCCTCAACCAGGTCTCCGTAAAATCTGTTGCTCTTATTTACGAAATCGCCGCCGTATACCATCAAATTCTTCTGTGTAAGACCCGTCATCAAAAGATTCTGGCTGTAATCGCTTTGGAATACACACGCAGGTATATTGCAGCTTAAAATATCATAACAGACCGAATCAGCAACCGTTACCGCAAGGTCGCAGCTTTTTATAAGTTTCGGATAATTCGTAATATCGGGTTCCACTATTATCTGCGAGGAGGTATTGCTCATTTTAAAAAGCTTGTCCCTCGTCGAAGCGTTCTTTGTGGTAACCACACGAAGTCTCACACTGTCATCAACACAGTCCAAAAGGGAATCCACTATTCCGGGCGCAAGTTCATGAGTATCAAGTTCGCCGGTATAAACCATAATGCTTTCAATGTCGTTAATCGGAGGTTTCCGTAAAGACAGCGAAATATCGTTTCCGAAAGGAGCATAATCCATTCCGAGAAGAAGGTTTGTATTTCCCTTGTATTTTGTTTCGTAATTTAATTTATCAACGTACAGATTATAATTGACGACGCAGTCCACGTCATAAACATCATAAAGATAATCTTCGATAAGAACGACCTTGCAGACCTCCCTTAACGAACAGAAAGCCGTATTTGAGACATCATAACTGTCCACAACGCATACTTTCGCACCCGTTTCGACGATAATGTCCTTAAGGCTGTTAATCGCCTTCTCACTTCCGAGAGTCATTGAAGGAACAGTTTTATATTCCATAAAATTGTTCTCCAAAACGGAAATGTCGGAATCTTCTCTTGTTACAAAAAGCACACTGCCCCCCAGCAGTTTGATGGCTTTTGCAATCGCGATGCACCTTTTCATATGACCTTTTCCGATCATCGAATTGGCATCAACCCTGAAAATTACCATATGCAATACCCCGAATACAAACACGCCTTACGGCGAAACCTAGATCCTAACCCTCGGATCTATAATTACATGTATGATATCCGTAATAAAACTTATTACCATTATAAACAATGCAATCATCAATACTTCGGCTTCTACCACGGGAAAATCCCTCGTGGAAATCGAATTGATCAAAATCTGTCCGAGTCCCGGAACGGAGAAAACCTGCTCTATTACGATTCCGGAACATATCATGTCGGCCGCTATCATTCCGATAAAAGTGACAGTCGGCATTGCGGCGTTTTTCAATACATGTCTGTACAAAAGACCCTTTGTATTGTTGCCCCTTGCATACGCGGTAGTCGAATAATCTTTCGAAGCCTCTTCAAGAATATTTCCTTTAAGCAATCTTATACACATTGCTATTTTCGGAAGTGCAAGTGCAAAGGACGGAAAAATCAGAAAATACAAAAATCCGAAGAAATCGGTCTTATACGAGACATAACCGCCCGGTTTAAACCATTTTAAAACAATTCCGAAAAGAAATGTAATTATAAGTCCTAATACAAACGAGGGAATCGACATTGCCGTCTGATTTAACGGCGAGATAATTTTATCCGATAATCCTCCCGTATGTTTAGCAGTATATATTCCAAGAGGAAACGAAATAACGATTACAAACGTAAGCGCCATAAGCGACATTACGAGATTGATCATTATTTTTTCTTTTAAAAGCGAAGATACGGAAATACCGTATGTATATGAAGTACCGAAATTCAGGGTGAAAATGCCGCCCAGGAATTTGAAGTATCTTAATACAAAAGGCTGATCGAGTCCCCATTTCGCTCTTAAGGACTCTATCATTTCGGGTGTTGCCCTGGTACCCAGCTTATCCGTAACGGGATCGCCGGGTACCAGTTCAAAAATCAAAAATATTACAAAACTGGTAACAATCAGGGTTATAATCAATAAAATAAATTTTTTGATTATATATTTTCCCATAGATTATTTTACCGCCTTAATATTCGTTAAATCGAGCACATACAAAGGATAGAATTTGTATCCCTCGAAATTCTTGTTTAAAGCCACAAAATCAGGTAAATCCTGAATATAAACGTTTGCTGCGTCATCGTTCAAAATCTTTGCGCATTCCTTGTAATATTTCGTAGCGTTCTCGTCATCGGAAGCAGAGATTGCTTTTGAGAATGCGGCATCGTATTCGGGATTGTCGTAATTGGTGAAATTATCTCCCGCATCGGATGTGAATCTTGACAAAAGAGCATTTGCGCTTAAATTTGCGGCATCGACACCGATTACGGTCGAATCGTAATTTCTTCCGAGATAAACATCACTGATCCATGTATCCCAGTCAACTTTTACGATTTCGGCATTGATACCTATGAGTGCAAGCTGATTCTTTAAAACAAGAGCCGTATCAACATGCTGATCGTAATTCGAAGGAACCGTAATGGTCATATCGAATCCGTCGGGATAAGCGCTCTTTGAAAGGCAGTCTTTTGCTTTCTGAATATCCGCATCGTAAACGCTTGTTAAGGATTCATCGAAATATTTGCCGAAGTTAGGATAAATGCTTGTACCGATTTTGGCACCGCTTCCGTTTGAAACATAATCCATTACTTCTTTGGCATCAACAGCGTAATTCATTGCCTTTCTGACATTCACATCGTTAAAAGGCTCAAAATCATGATTTAAATATAATGCCTGAACAAGGTTCATTGTTCCTTCGTAAACATTGAATTTTTCTTTGTCAAGCTGCATTTTCTGACCGTTGGTCATATGAATGCACATGTCAATCGTACCGCCTTCAAGTTCCATAGCGATTGTATCGGGATTGGTACAGATTTTGAATGTTACATTCTTAATATTTCCGCCCTCTCCCCAATAACCGTCGAATTTTTCAAATACAACGTTTTGAAGAGGACTTCTTGATACGTATTTGTAAGGTCCCGTACCGATGCATACACCGTCGGGATTTGTATTGCTTTTCGGAATAATTGCCGATTCAACGCTTGCCAGATACGAAAGAAAAGCGGGATCCGCGGATGCCAGCTTTATTTCGATTGTATCGTCCGATACGACATTTACCTCCGAAATATTTAAAAAGGCCGAACTTACGGGTTCATCTCCGCTTCGTCCGGCAAATTTGTTGATTGAATATTCCAAATCTTCAATCGTGACCGCATTGCCGTCATGAAACTTAATTCCGTTTCTCAACTTAAATGTGTAACATAGTTTGTCCTCTGATACTTCTACACTTTCAGCTACCGCAGGCACAATGTTTCCGTCACTATCAGGTTTTACGAGTCCCTCAAAAACATTGAAGAAAATTTCCTTAGTTCCTGCCGCCACCATCTTGTGGGGATCAAGACTGTCATCAATGTCCTGAGCGATACCAATAGTTATAGAATCGGAATTCTTTGCCTTATCGTCTGTGCACGCACACAGTACAGTAGTCAAAGCGAGTAAGCAAAAAAGAACGAGAGTTTTGATCTTTTTCATTACTCTGACCCTTTCTATAAAAATATTTTATTTACAAAAGGGACCGTAAAATACGGTCCCGTTTTGCCTAATTAAGCATCTTTTTCAATTCATCCATGAATGTATTAACATCTTTGAATTCTCTGTAAACAGATGCAAATCTTACATATGCAACGGGATCCAGATCCTTAAGTTTGTCCATAATTAATTCGCCGATTGTATCCGATCCGACTTCCTTATCTTCGTTACAGAAAATTTCGGTTTCGATTTCGTCAACAAGATCTCTGATCTGTGCTGCGGATACCGGTCTCTTATGGCATGCTCTTAAGATACCATCCTCAATTTTCTTTCTGTTATACGCTTCACGGTTATTGTCTTTCTTTCTGACAATAAGAGGAATTGTTTCTATCTGTTCATATGTGGTAAATCTCTTCTGACATTCGTCACATACTCTACGTCTTCTGATTGAGTTTTTGTCTTCAACGGGTCTTGAATCAATTACTCTGGTGTTTTCATGG
This sequence comes from Lachnospiraceae bacterium, assembly GCA_017613435.1. Lineage (GTDB taxonomy): Bacteria > Bacillota > Clostridia > Lachnospirales > Lachnospiraceae > UBA3766. The sequence continues at coordinate 13,298 of JAGADU010000094.1, forward strand.
TTACAGAAGGGACATTTCATAGTTTACCTTTGCTCCTATTCTTCTCTGTTTGTTTTCTTTACAAAAGTGGGAACCGTAATCTTCTGCGGATCTTTTGTAACGATACTTGCAGTATTCTGAACCGGTCTTCTTGTTGCAACTGGAGCTGCAGGTCTTCTCTGAATTGTACTTGTTCTGGGTCTGGTTTCGTAACTTGAACGGTTAACTGCAGGTTCGGGAACTATACGCTTTGAAATAATGGGTTCCGAATGAAGTCCCGTGGCAATAACCGTAACCGTACATGCATCCTGTCCGTTGTCTTCGGAAAGGAATCCGCCGAATACGTTAGCCTGTGAACCGCATTTTTCAAGAAGTCTCTTGCCGACGCCGGTGAAGTCTTTAAATTTAACTTTACCCTGAACATAATATACAACATCGGATGCTCCGACGATGTCTGTTTCGAGAATCTGATTCTCGATAGCCATATTGCATGCGTCAATACCTTTGTTATCGCCCGATGCGGAACCGATACCGATATAGATATCTCCCTTGTCCGTCATGGCTTTCTTAAGATCTGCGAAGTCAAGGTTGAAATCACCCTGTCTGTTGATGATATCGGTAATACCCGAAAGCGAATGCTCAAGAATTTCATCGGCTTTCTTCATGGCCATCTTTGCATCCATATCATCATCCGCAACTTTAAAGATATTGTCGTTTTTGATAATGATTATTGAGTCAACGCATTCACGAAGTTTTGCGATACCTTCTTCTGCGTATCTTTCACGAACGGAACCTTCGAACGAGAAAGGTTTTGTAACAATACCGACTGTAAGGATACCGAGTTCTTTTGCAATCTGAGCAACGATGGGAGCTGCACCCGTACCTGTTCCGCCGCCCATACCGCATGTAACGAATACCATGTCCGCACCCGTAAGTGCAGCTTCGAGTTCGTCAACGCTTTCTTTGGCGGCACCTTCGCCGATAGCGGGATCTCCGCCTGCGCCGAGGCCCTTGGTAAGTCTCTCACCGATTCCGATGAGTTTGGGAGCCTTACAGCAAGCCAGGTCCTGTTTATCCGTATTAATACCTATAAATTCAACACCCTGAATGTTATCTTCAATCATTCTGTTGATAGCGTTGTTTCCGGCACCGCCGACGCCGACAACAATGATTCGTGCTACAACATTAAATTCGTTTGGTTTAATCTCGATAGACATTACCTGAGACATTTTCAACTCCTCCTCGACACAATATGTAAGATATTTTATATAGTTTTATTGCAAATTTTACACATATATTGATATTTTACAATTTTTGGCAAAATAAAGCAATGTTTTTTATTAATATTTTCAGTAAACCAATGTAATGCCGGGTGTGTCCGTCAGGTTCTCTTCTTTGACGGGAATTTCGCTCTCGTCGATATTGAAAACCACATTTGCATTGTTTTTTGAATAATTCTCCATATGGAGCACGCCTTTTTGCCCTTCGAGCGAAGGCAGAATCATCGGCAGAGTCATGAATTTTTCGTCCATGTTTTCGCCCGTTCCGATATTGACTCTGACATCATCGAAAAACAGTGTTATATTCATGTTTTCGTCAAAGAAAATGATGTCGGCGTTAAGTGAATTTTTATTCAAGAGTTTGGTTATCGTAAGTATCGAATTAAATGCTTCTTTGTTCTCTATCGGAAGCGGTTCGTAAAGCGTAAAATGATCGAATTCAAGCCCCGTTACAACCGGGATGTTTTCGGTCTTGAGTTTCGAAACTTCGACTATGTTTCCCTCGTTGTCGAAATACATGTAATTGCCGAGGTTTGAAACGCATCCCGCGACATATTTTTCGTAGACCGTTATTTTTACAGTGTTTCTGTCAACGATTTTTACGTCAATCTGTTCCACGAAAGGTATGTCTTCTATCGATTTGTTTTTGTATTTTAATTTCAGAAAAATCGTATTTCTGCAAAATTTCGAATCGAGAACGTAATTGGTAATTTCGTCGGTCGTATAATGCATCGAACCTTCGACCGTCACTTTTTTAACCTTAAATCCTTCTACGAAAGCAAAAACAAGAATCCCTATTGCCATAACCAGTACAAAAGGGATGATGAATTTGGTCAGATTGTATTTGAAAATCAATCCGAACTTTGAAAAATCGATATTCGGTTTTTTCAATTTTCTCTTCTTAGCCATTACTTTCTCAATATCGATTTGCCGACATTCAAAACAAGTCCCAGTTCAAGGTACATAAAGAGTATCGAGCTTCCTCCGGATGAAATAAGAGGCAGCGGAATACCGGTGTTCGGGAAGAGTCTGGTAACAACGCAGATATTTATGATTACCTGCAGACCGACATGACTTATTACACCGACCACAATCATTCTGTCCATCAGACTTTCCGCGTTTTGCGCAATCATATACATTCGGAATATCAATACAAAATACAAAAGAATAACGCTGAAGCCTCCGACAAAACCGAGTTCTTCGCATATAAGAGCAAAAATCATGTCGTTTTGGGCTTCGGGAAGTTTTTTGATCTTTTGCATACTGTTTCCGATGCCTTCTCCGAAATATCCGCCCGAACCTATCGCATACATGGCCTGGTTGGTCTGATCCGCGGAAGCGGGATAATCTTCGGGGTACAGCCATGCCAAGAGTCTTTTGGCCTGATAAGGATGAATATCGGCTTCCTGTTTGCCGTGATTGGCCATAATCAGGATTCCGAATACCAGTCCGACGACAAGAAGAATTCCCAACAGAACCACAAGAGAATTCTTCAAATCCGGCGCCGCCACAAACATCATGATAAACAAAATTCCGAATACCACGATCGCCGATGACATGTCGGATGAACATTTAAGGATAAGGAATGCGGGAATTGCCGCAAACATCAGGAAGAAAAGGATTCCCCTTTTGTGTTTAAGGCTCATTCCGGCATTGTAAATAACAATCGCAAAACAGATTATCAAAAGGAATTTCGCAACTTCCGAAGGCTGGAAACTCAAATTGATTCCGGGTATATGTATCCATCTGTAAGCACCGTTTGCCTTTAAAAGAAAACCTCCGCCGACAAGCGCACTCTTTTCGGTCTCTCCTCCGACATCGGATCCCACATGTTTCATGATTTCGATAAAAACAAACATACCGCATGAAACGATGTAATAAAGTACGGGATTCGAAATAATTGCGGTCACAAACGGGAATTTCTTTTTGAATGCTTTGAAATTCACTATCGAAAGCGCCGTCATTCCGAACAGCCCGAAAAGGATATACAAAACGGTTTTAAACAAAGCTCTGTCGGAACTTTTCAAAGTAAACAGTTTAAGAAAAGTTCTGCTTCCGGTTTCTTCGAAAGCCAGTGCCGAATAAACGAATACAAGGCAGAAAACAGACAGGAAAACAGATATAAATATTATCGAAATATCTATACCTTCTGCCGAAAAAAACTTTTCGTCGTTTTTATTTTTTACCGCTGTTTTTTCTTTCATCTTTTTTCCGTTTGTTTTACACACCTAAATACGCTGCGAGGCAAAGCAACAAAGTAACTATTGTAAATACGGTTACGACCTTTTCTTCGGGCCATCCGCATTTTTCGAAATGATGATGTATGGGAGTCATCTTGAATATTCTTTTACCGTGAGTAAGTTTGAAATAGCTTACCTGCATCATTACGGAAGCAACTTCCGCCACGTAAACGAACGCGATTATCACAAGGAATATGGGAACTTTAAGTTCGATTGCGCACAAAGCGACAAATCCTCCGAGGGCCAGGGCGCCGGTATCTCCCATGAATACTTTGGCAGGATGAGCGTTAAACAAAAGAAAAGCAAAAAGCGAACCCGCAAATACTGCAATCGGATATATCAAAACACTTTCCTGCTTTAAGGCAACCGCAAACAAAAACGCAAGGATTACAAGCGTTACTTTTGATACGAGTCCGTCGAGACCGTCCGTAAAATTCGCTCCGGTATCCGTTCCGATAATTACAATGAAATCAATAAGAATAATTACCCATCCGAGATCGAATTCTCCCGATACAAAGGGGATTTTAACGGCCATTGATATGTCCGTAAAAAAGTACATATACAAAAGAATGCCAAGGGTCACCGCAACCTGAAGACCCATTTTCTGCCAGGCTCTGAGGCCCTGTGAATTCTTCTTTTTTACTTTGATGAAATCATCCAAAAAACCGATGATTCCAAAAAGAATCGTTGCAATCAAAGGAATGAGAACTTCAATGTTTTTTAAAAGAAAAATGCAGGGAATGACAAAAGACAGAAGAATCATCAATCCTCCCATCGTGGGCGTTCCGTTTTTGGCAAGATGCGTTTCGGGACCCTCTTTTCTTATTGTCTGTCCGAATTTTAATTTGTGAAGAAGAGGAATTCCGATGGGTGCGCTCGCCACCATAATGGCAAAAGCCGCCATAAAAAACAGAATCACTTTAACCGTCTCGCTCATTTTTCTACCTTCTTTTAATTATTTGTATTCTCTATTATTTCTCCGGTCATTTCATCCTCAATATTATCCGAATCTTCGGTTTCGTCATCCGTAACGACTATATTGGATGTGTAAATGCCTTTTTCGTTTAGTTCCATAAGTTCGGACTCCGTCAAAGGCTCCGTCATCGGAATGTTAAGGTAAGGAAGAACTTCCGTATAAATTTCTCTTGTGAGAACGCACGCCTGATTAACCGCACCGGCTGACTGATCGGGAATATTGGGCCTGTCGATTACGACATACATAACGATTTGGGGATCATCCGCGGGAGCAAAGCTCATAAAAGAAACGACATACTGTCCTTCCTGGTAACCGCCGACGCCCGAAATCTGTGCAGTACCGGTTTTGCCGCCGATTCTGTATCCAGCGGGTCTGGATTTCTTTCCGGTACCTTCGGCCTCTTCCACAACACCTATGCAGTAATCTTTAAGTTTGTCGCTGGTTGATTCCGAAACCGTCTGCTTCAAAACCTTGGGTTCGATAATTTTGATGACACAACCGTTTTCGTCGACAATTCTGTTTACCACATGGGGTTCGTAATATTTTCCGCCGTTGATTAACGATGTGAAACCGCTTATCATCTGAATCATTGTTGCGTTAAAGCCCTGTCCGAAGGAAGCGGTCGCAAGTTCGGTCGTATTAAGTGTTTTTTCGTTAAATACAAGACCCTCCGCGCTTACTTCTCCGGTCAAATCTATTCCGGTCTTTATACCGTAAAAATCTTTGGTATATTCAAGGAAAGTATCCTTTCCGATTTTTTTGCCAAACTGAGTATATGCGGGGTTACAGGATTTGACGAGGCACATTCTCAAATCTCCGCCGCCGCATCCCCATTTGTGCGAACAGTGAATGCTTCTGTCGAGAATCTGAATAACGCCGCTGCAGCTGTAACTGTCGGAAGGCACAAGTCTTCCGGAATCGAGACCGATAGCGGTGGTAATTGTCTTGGCAACGGAACCGGGCTCGTATGTATCGGATATGCAGAAGTTTTTCCAAACACCGTCTCTGACATATCCGGATAAATCATCGTCGAGTTTGTTTTGCTGTTCTTTGGTCAGCAAAACAACATCATCCTTTCCGGTTTCCTCGTTTAAAATTTTAAAATACGGCTCTTTTCCCTCTTCGATGAAAATATTGCTGGAAATGCCGTTAATATATCCTTCCTGAAGTGCGAATTTGGACATGAGTTCGTTTATCTGTTTCTGCGAATAATATTTGTCGATTGTAACCGCTCTCGGATCGTTTAAATCGTAAAACGGGTAACCCGCCATTGCGCGGATGTTTCCGGTATCGACTTCCATGATGATAACGCCGGTATTGTAAGATCCGGCTCTGTCCTCGTAATCCATGCTTTCGTTAACTTCAACGATTTTTCGCTCAACAATCCTCTGGATCGACGCATCGACGTTTAAAATAAGCGAATTGCCGTTTTTTGCGGGAACGATTTCTTTCTCGAGATTGGTATAATCGTTTATGTATCCGAACGAACGTCCGTTAATACCTTTAAGTTCCGACTCATAATACTGCTCGAGTCCGTACATTCCTTCTTCGCCGTCGTTTACATATCCTATGAGATCGCACGCAAGCGAACCGTTGGGATATGTTCTGCTGTAGGAGTCCTCAAACTGAATTCCGTAAATGGGAGTTTCTTTGCTGCCCTTTTCTTTGGATTCGCGGATGGCATTCATCAGGGGCTTTACCGCTTCCGCATCAAGCGCATACACTTTTCCGTTCTCGTCCTTGGAAATTCTTTCATACGGATCCTGAGGATGGTCTTTGATGAATTTAACGATTTCCTCCTTGTCAAAACCGAGATATTGATTAAGAGCTTCCGCGGTTGCGTCAATATATGACGAATTACCCATCTGCTTTGAATAATCCGAAACCTGTTTGGAATCAAGAATGATAATGTATTTTTTGATATTGGAAGCAAGAACCGTTCCTTTTGCATCGTATATGCTTCCCCTTTCGCAGGGAATGACCACATCAGATGCCTGGCGCTGGGAATAAACCATTCTTTTGTATTCTTCGCCCTTAAAGGCAACGATATAAGAAAGTCTGAAAACTATAACGATAAAAACGAGAGTAAGCAGTAGGAATAATACGCGAATAAGAGTAACCTGCTGGTTACTCTTATTGTCTTTATCACCGTATTTGTCGGATGCTTTGATTCCTATCATTCTCAGAAATGTTTCTCTGCAATACAGCAAAGTTTCCAAGATATGTTTCAAAACATTTTTCAAAAAACTCTCAAACATGAACGCTTCCTAATGAATAATCGAATAAATTCTTACATAATCGTTATTGTACTGTTCGGTATATGTAACAATCTGTCCTTCGGAAGCATAATGCATTCCGAGCTGCTCGATAGCTATCTTTCTGATCTCTTCGTTGTCGATCGAGTTGTTGATTGCTGCGTATTCGGCATCGTTGTTCTTCTTTAAGCTCTCGTATTGGGACTTAAGGGAAGCAATTTTGTCTACCGATGTCGACATCTCACCCTGCAAACTAATATACATCAAAATCGAGCCGATGAAAAGAGAAATACACAATATATAGAAAAAACTTAATAACAACTTCCCAGATATATTGTGTTTCTTGATTTCTTTCGGAAGTACTTCGAGTTTTCTTTTTTGTTTTTCTTTGGGATTGGCATTTGTTGCCAGATTGGATATGTTGTAATTCGAATTAGGTCTTCTTTTCAATCCTTTGAATTCAAGAGTTTGTGATTCCATCTTTTTACCCTCATTTACACAGTTTTTTCGAATATCCTCAATTTTGCCGACTGACTTCTTGTATTTTCTTCAAGTTCCCCTTCCGAAGCCGTAATCGGTTTTTTTGTAATTATTTTCCCCTTCGGTTTTCTTCCGCATGTGCACACCGGAAAACTCGGCGGACATATGCAGGAATTTTCGTTTGTTCTGAAATTGTTTTTAACCGTTCTGTCCTCGAGCGAGTGGAATGTTATGACGCAAAGCCTGCCTTCGTTGTTAAGGCATTCAATCATGTCATCCAAAGTGTTTTCCAAAACCTCAAGTTCTCTGTTGCATTCGATTCTTATCGCCTGATAGGTCCTTTTTGAAGGGTGACCGCCCTTTTCTCTCATTTTTGCGGGAATCGCCGCTTTTATAATCTCGTTTAACTCAAAAGTCGTTTTTATCGGAGATTCTTTTCTTCTCGCACATATGTGCTTCGCTATGTTTTTGGCGAACTTCTCTTCGCCGTAATCCCTGATTATTTTGAAAAGTTCGTCTTCCGAATATCCGTTTACGATTTCGTACGCGCTTATCTCGTTCTCTTTGTTCATTCTCATGTCGAGGGGCGCATCGAATCTGTAACTGAATCCGCGTTCCGGATTGTCGAACTGATAGGAACTTACTCCGAGATCGGCCATTATTCCGTCAACCCCTTCGATTCCCTGATTTTTCAGAATCTCTTTTATATTTTCAAAATTGCTGTGAACGTATATTACGTTTTCGAATTCTTTGAGTCTTTCCTTCGCGGCGCTTAAAGCTTCTTCGTCCTGGTCGATGCCGATAAGCGTTCCCGTGCCTTTCAGCCTTTTCAAAACCTCAAGGGAATGTCCGCCTCCGCCCAATGTGCAGTCAACATATATTCCGTTTTCTTTTACGTTTAACCCGTCGACTGTTTCGTCTAAGAGAACCGATTTGTGTTTAAATTCCATCTTTAAAAATCAATTTCTTCCGCTACATCGGATACATCGCATTCATTTGCTTCGTCGAATTTGCTCTTCGCCCAGATTTCAATGTATTCGCCCTGTCCGACGAAAAGGATTTCTTTTTCGAGTTCGGCGTAAAGTCTTAAATTCTGCGGAATTGTTATTCTGTCCTGGTTGTCTATCTCGACCTCAACCGCGGAACCCTGCAAAAGTCTTTTGATAATTCTCGAATTTTTGCTTGTTATTTTTAATTTGGAAAGTTTTTCTTCGACATTCTTCCATTCGTCAAGGGGATAAATAAAAAGGTTGTGATCGAATCCCTTGGTAAGAATGAATTTATTACCGATTGTTTCACGAAACTTAATAGGGAGGATTACTCTTCCCTTAGCGTCCATATTATTTTGATATTCTGTCATGAATCCCATTTAGACACCTGTTTCGTTACTTATACCAAAAAATGCTCTACGTAATTTTTATCGGCACCAATGGTCCAATAGTTTACCACTAACTTATCACTAATTTACCACTGAGTCACCACTTGTTTTTAGTATAAACATATTTTTTTCGGATTTCAAGAATTTTTTTGCATTTTTTCATAAAAAAAATCGGGCAAAAAGCCCGATTTTACCGCATTGTCCACATCTTGTACCCGACTTTGGACAAAAGCCCAATATCGTCCGGTTTAAGAAAACAAAAAAGAAGGATTGCCTTTTCCGTCAATCCTTCCTTTATTTCAAATCTTTTTATTAAACATTGAATCTGAAAAGAATCACGTCTCCGTCTTTTACGATGTATTCCTTGCCCTCAAGGCCGACAAGACCTTTTTCCTTTGCGGAGGCAAGAGAACCTTCTTTTATAAGCACTTCGTAAGGAACGACTTCCGCTTTGATAAATCCTCTCTCGAAGTCCGTATGTATCTTTCCTGCAGCCTGAGGAGCCTTGGTGCCTTTCTTGATGGTCCATGCACGGCATTCGTCCTCTCCCGCGGTAAGGAAACTGATAAGTCCGAGGAGGGAATAGCTTTCGGTAACGAGTTTGTCGAGTCCCGAAGACTTAACGCCGAGTTCTTCCAGATATTCTTTCTTTTCCTCGTCATCGAGATCCGCGAGCTCCTGCTCTATCTGAGCACAGATAACAAGCGCTCCGGAGCCTTCCGACTTGGCAATCTCGCGAACCTTTTTAACATGCTCGTTATTCGCACCGTCGTCAGCAAGGTCGTCTTCCGCCACATTGGCAGCATATATGGTCTTCTTGGCCGTAAGGAGATTGTACTCCCTGAATGCCTTGATAAGATCTTCGTCATCGGGAACTTCAAATGTACGAGCCATCTTTCCTTCTTCAAGATGAGCCTTGATTCCGTTTAACATCTCTTCTTCTTTTGCAAGAGTCTTGTCCATCCTTGCGCCCTTGGAAACCTTGGCGTATCTTCTCTCAAGAATCTCAAGGTCCGAAAAGATAAGTTCGAGATTAATAGTCTCTATATCTCTTGCGGGATCAACACTTCCTTCTACATGAATAATGTTTTCATCTTCGAAGCATCTGACAACGTGAACAATCGCATCTACTTCTCTGATATTTGCAAGAAACTGGTTTCCGAGTCCCTCGCCCTTGCTCGCGCCCTTTACGAGGCCCGCAATATCAACAAATTCGATAACGGCAGGTGTAACCTTTTTTGTATTGTAGAGTTCCCCGAGCTTTACGATTCTCTCATCCGGAACCGCCACAACTCCGACATTGGGATCTATTGTGCAAAAGGGATAGTTGGCACTCTCCGCTCCCGCTTTTGTTAATGAATTAAAAAGTGTCGACTTGCCGACATTGGGCAATCCTAC
>JAGADU010000095.1 GCA_017613435.1 Lachnospiraceae bacterium
GATACTCTCCGTATCGGCCGGAAGATAATCGAATACATGATTATCCGTAAGCAGATAATCGTGCATATGTTTGAAAACAATAGCATCCGCACATTTAATCTCAACGGACTTTCTTCCGAGCATTTTAGCCTTGTCAAAAGCACCTGCCAATTGATTCAGATTAATGTCTTTAAAATACAGACCTTCTTTTACATAATAATTGTCAGAAGTAGAAGTACACTTGGGTACAATATCAAAATTGTCTATTTTATGCGTTTTTTCAAGTTCCGAAGTAGTTATGTTTAAATAATCGTAATTAATTCCTTCGATTCCGGATGTTGACTGGGTATTCTCAAGGTAGGAAGAATCGCCCCATGTGCAATCGATATAATAATACTGCCCCCTGCACTTAACCATATTCCAGGCATGTCCTTCATTATCACCTACGTAACCCACAACCAGCGTACTTTGAATCCCGAGGCTTTCGGCTAAATATTGGAAAGCTTTTGCATAACCCTGGCAAACGGATTTGCCGTATTTGAAAACAGAAAGAATATTCTGATTTTCGGGAGCATTAACATCATATTCGGTATTCATAATAATGAATTCGTAAGTATATTTAATCTTGGTATATTCGTCTTCCGACATTTTTATACCCTTTAAAAACGCTTCCCTGTATTCCTCCACTCTTACCATTTCTTTTTCGGCCTGATCTTTTGTCATGGTATATGCGGGAATAAACTCGATTTTAACAATTTTATCCTGATCTGTATACTTGGTATACATATATCCGTTCGAATAAAAAATCAGGGGATGATCCGCCATAACACAATTAAACGCCTTGTCTATGTCATTGGGTTTGGTCGAACAAATATAAAAACTTTCGGTATGATTTTTCAAAGCCAGATAAATCTCAAGATAAAGCTGTTTCAACGATTTATCTATATTATCGTAATAATAAAGACCCGAACACTCTTTATTGGCATTGTTGATATTTTCCTGATTAAAACCGAGTTCCAATCTGTCTTTCCATTCCGCATCGGAAAGAAGTGCTTCAACTCTTATTTCGCCTATATCTGTAACTATTATTTCGTGTTCGTTGGAGAGTTTGGAAATGTCTTTAATTTTTTCTTCTTTTGATGTAACGGACATTTCGGTCAATGAAGTCGTTTTTTTCGAAGAAGTCTTCTTGTTGCTCTTTGAATATAAATCCAATTTATCCGAATCAATATAATCGTTTAAAATTGTCGGATCTTCATCAAGTTTTTTGTTCAAAAGAATCGACCCGCCTATGAGCAGAACAAGAACCGCACAAAGGACTGCGATAAGAATATAATACTTTTTCATTTAATTCCTTCCGAATTCAGATAATACCAGATCTTTGTTTCTGTCCAAGGTCATTCCTATGCTCCATTCGTTAACAAACAAAAGAAGCGGATTACCCTTCATATCCTTTACTTTCTTCATATCAGAAGTACCGGTTAATTTTGCCACATCAATCTCGTCTTTATTGTCAATCCATCTGATATGTTCATAAGGAAGATTATCCATCCTTATTTCTACATTATATTCGTTTTCAAGTCTGTATTTCAATACTTCAAACTGAAGAACTCCGACAACACCGACAATGATTTCTTCCATACCGGTGTTAAATTCCTGAAATACCTGAATTGCGCCCTCCTGCGCAATCTGGGTAATGCCTTTCATGAACTGTTTTCTCTTCATTGTATCCATCTGACGAACCCTTGCGAAATGTTCGGGAGCAAAAGTCGGAATGCCTTCGTAATTGAATTTGTTTCCCGAAACCGTAAGCGTATCTCCGATGGAAAAAATACCGGGGTCGAAAACTCCTATGATATCGCCCGCATAAGCCGTATCGAGAATCTTTCTGTCATCTGCCATTATTTGCTGGGGTTGTGAAAGTCTCATCGATTTGCCGCCCTGCATATGATATACTTCTCTCGATGCTTCGAATTTGCCCGAGCATATTCTCATAAATGCAATTCTGTCTCTGTGTGCTTTGTTCATATTAGCCTGAATTTTAAAAACAAAGGCCGAAAAATCGTTCTCTATGGGGTCTATAATACCGATATCGCTTTTTCTCGGAAGCGGAGTTGTGGACATCGAAAGGAAATTGTTCAAAAATATTTCCACGCCGAAATTCGTAAGAGCCGAACCGAAAAATACCGGGGTAAGCTTGCCTTCACGAACCTGTTTTAAATCAAATTCGGCTGCAGCACAGTCAAGAAGTTCGATTTCATCCTTTAATTTAGTGCAGGCTTCTTCTCCGATTGCTTCTTTGAGAGAATCTTCGTATTTCATCTCTATTTCCCATGTTTTTCCCTCTTTTGTGCCTTTTTCGGTATCGGAAAACATTACGACCTTTTCGTTATGTCTGTCATATACGCCTTTAAATCCTTTACCGGAGCCGATGGGCCAGTTAACGGGGCAGGTGGCGATTCCGAGTTCATTTTCAATCTGATCCAAAAGTTCAAAGGTATCAAGAGCATCCCTGTCGAGTTTGTTAATAAAAGTAAAAATGGGAATCCCCCTCATGCCGCAGACCTTAAAAAGCTTTCTGGTCTGTGCTTCAACACCCTTTGACGCATCTATTACCATGACTGCAGAATCAGCAGCCATCAGCGTACGGTATGTATCTTCGGAAAAGTCCTGGTGTCCCGGAGTATCAAGGATATTTACGCAATATCCGTCATATTCAAACTGCAAAACCGAAGATGTAACCGAAATACCTCTCTCCTTTTCGATTTCCATCCAGTCTGAAACGGCATGTCTTGCCGTAGCTTTTCCTTTTACGGAACCCGCAAGATTAATCGCTCCGCCGTATAAAAGAAATTTCTCGGTCAAAGTTGTTTTACCGGCATCGGGATGCGAAATAATCGCAAATGTTCTTCTTCTGTTTATTTCGTTTTCTAAAGCGCTCACAAAATTTACTCACTTTCAAATAATATACACCGATAAATCATACTATTTATCCGTTAAAAATTCAAGTTTGAATAAAAGAGGCAAAAGGAAATAACCTATATTTTTTATATAATATACCCCTTTCTCCAAATACGGAAAAAGGGGTAATTTTTTCTTCACTAACGCAAACCTATTTTCATATAAACGCCCGTTTTTATTTATTTTATCTCATGAACATAATCTTCTTTTGGATCTTCGAAATCAAAAAATACCGGATCCATATCTCCCAAATAACATAAATAGTCTATCTTAAAAGTACGATTAAAGGTATTTTTGCAAAGACCGAAATATTTACATTCACAATCGCAGATTCTTCCTCCGGAAGTTTCTTTCGCGTAATCAAGCGCTTCGAAATATATATTGCATAAATAACCTTCTTCGCCAATAATGATTACAATACAATCAAGTTGGCTAAAATCCGTATCGTAATAATGAATGTTTTTATCCTTATATTCATCCGATATACACTGACCACAAGCAAGCTGATACGTGCTTGGGATGTCAAGCTGAGTCAGAAAAAACTGATAAAGTTTAATAAATTCGGAAATATTTAATTCCTTTTTATCATAATGTCTTAATACATCTATACAAACAAGCGCCGCAGATTGGCCGGGTTCAACCTCGGTTATCTGATCGATATATACAATTTGTTGATCGACAATTTTGTAAGTCTCGATCATATGCTTGTATATTTTCCGGGCTTTTTCCATATCCGAATCATATTCCGTAACATTATCGTTTATTGTTTTGCTTATATAATCTTTAAAATCTTCGATTTGCTCGGAAACATCACTGTTCTCGCTGCCGGCTTCATAATCGAAATTTCCGGAATCATCGAAAGAACCGAAAAAATCAAAATACGAAATATCATAATGAATATAATCCTCCGATGAAAAAACGGCATCGTATATCAAAGGATTGTTCATTTTGGCAAAATCATAAGCATCTTCAAAATCTCTCTGTTCGATTTTTACATTGTAAGGAAAATCCATTGAAGTCGCACACTGATCAACCGCACGCATCATTTCATATGCCAGCGCGACAACAATCGGTTTGTTCATATATGCGTTTTCTCTGATTCCCGGTCTGAAAGCAACGGGATTATAAACAAATCTTCCGTTAACATCAAAAGGTTTGTCATTCGACAAGTAGTACCTCTCGGCACTGAAATAATCATCATCAATCTCTTTAGTTTCATCCTCAGGCAGATTATAAGTTACCAAAGACGTAGTCGGATAATCTTTTACTTCCTTGGGTTTATTACCGCATGAAGAGAACATAAAAAGAGATATATTCAATACACAAACCAACGCAACAATTCTAAAGCCGAAAATTTTTGTCATCTTTTACCTCCCGAATAAAATGAACCTGTTTCGATAAACAAAAATCAACAAAACCGTTTATGTATCCGATTAATTGTTTTTAAAACTATTTAATCATGGATTTTCCGTCCAGTTTTCCGGAAACATCAAGCAAATCAAGAACGGTTGCCCCTATATCCGCAAAAGTCTCCCTCGTGCCCATATTTTTCACATCTATGTTTTTGCCGAAACATATAAAAGGAATGTATTCTCTGGTGTGATCGGTCGTTTTCAAATATCCGGGGTCGCATCCGTGGTCCGCGGTAATCATAATGCAGTCGTCATCATTTAATTTATCAAGCATCTGAGGAAAACGCGAATCAAAATACGATAGTGCCTTGGCGTAACCGTCAATATCTCTTCTGTGACCGTAAAGCATGTCGAAATCAACAAGATTTGTAAAACAAAGACCGTTAAAATCCCTGTCCATCCAGGAAAGTGTTTTGTCGATGCCGTCTTCGTTCGATTCGGTATATACATAATCCGTAATTCCGCTTCCGGCGAAAATATCGTATATTTTACCGATGGAAAGGACGTCTTTTCCCGCATCCTTTAAAATATTTAACATCGTAGGTCTCGGCGGTATGAGTGAAAAATCGTGGCGGTGAGGAGTTCTGTAATAATTATTGCTCTCACCCAAAAAAGGTCTTGCAATTACTCTTCCTACTCCGTGTTCTCCCTGAAGGATTTCTCTTGCGATTTTGCAATATTCATAAAGAGTTTCAAGAGGTACGACTTCCTCGTGTGCGGCAATCTGAAAAACCGAATCAGCCGAAGTATAAACAATCAAAGCACCTGTCTTCACATGTTCGTCACCGTAATCGTTTATAACTTTGGTACCCGAATAAGTGGCATTTACTATCACTTTTCTGCCGGTACGCTTTTCGAATTCTTCGATAATTTCTTTCGGAAATCCGTCAGGATAAGTGGGCATGGGTTTGGGCGAAACCATACCGGCTATTTCCCAATGACCGATTGTGGTATCTTTTCCCATGGATTTTTCCCTCATACGGGCTATCATGGCCGAAAAAGATTTGTTTTTTACATTTTCTTTTATCTTCAAATATTCGTTCTTTTTGTCATCGTCAAAAGAATCAATGTCAGAATTGGTAAAATCGACATCTACGCCGTCTATATTAAAAAGACCCATTTTCGCAAGATTGGGCATATCGAAATACTTGCTTGTCGCGCATGATTTAATTGTATTTGTACCGACATCTCCGAACAAATCGGCATCGGGCTCTTCTCCTATTCCGAAACTGTCCAATACAATAAGAAATACTCTCTTCATAAATTCTCCTTGAAAAATAAAAGATAATATTAAGAAAACAACGAATGACCCTATCGGCTTTATTATAACATAAAAAATGCCGCAGGAAAGAACCCTGCGGCATTTTGATAATATCAAAATAGTAGTGTATGTTTTATACGTCCTTGATGGAGAAACTCATTCTGCCCATCTTGTCCTTGCCCATACATTTAACCGTAACTTTATCACCGAGAGTAAGAACATCCTCCACATGCTCGATACGGTTCTTTGCAATCTTTGAAATATGAACCATACCTTCTTTTCCGGGAGCAAATTCAACAAAGGCACCGAATTCCTTAATGGAAACTACAACACCCTTAAGAATCTGACCTTCTTCGTAATCGGTAACGATTGTGTTAATCATGTTGATGGCTTCGTTAATCTTGTCAATGTCCGTACCGCAAACACCGACTCTTCCGTCATCGGTAATATCAATCTTAACACCTGTACGAGCGATAATTTCGTTAATTGTCTTACCCTTCTGTCCGACAACATCACCGATCTTATCGGGATCGATTGTAATCTGAACAATCTTGGGAGCATATTTGCTGATTTCTTTTCTGGGTTCCGCAATCGCTTTCTTCATGCAGTTATCCATGATGAAAAGTCTTGCTTCGCGGCATCTTGCAATAGCGCCTTCAACGATGGGTCTTGTAAGACCGTGAATCTTGATATCCATCTGAATGGCTGTGATACCGTCCGTAGTACCCGTTACCTTAAAGTCCATATCTCCGAAGAAATCCTCAAGACCCTGGATATCTGTAAGAAGGATGAAATCATCATCTGTTTCGCCTGTAACCAGACCGCATGAGATACCTGCAACCATCTTCTTAATGGGAACACCTGCAGCCATAAGAGACATACAGGATGCACATGTGGAAGCCATGGATGTAGAACCGTTTGATTCAAATGTTTCCGATACGCAACGGATTGCATAAGGGAATTCTTCTTCGGAAGGAAGAACGGGAATAAGAGCTCTCTCGGCGAGTGCGCCATGACCGATTTCACGACGTCCGGGACCTCTTGAAACCTTTGTTTCGCCTACGGAATATGCAGGGAAGTTGTAGTGATGCATATATCTCTTGCAGGTTTCATTGTCATCAAGTCCGTCAATCTTTTGAACTTCCGATAAAGGAGCAAGTGTACAAACATCGCAAATCTGTGTCTGTCCTCTTGTGAACATTGATGAACCGTGAACTCTGGGAATTATATCAACTTCGGCTGCAAGAGGACGAATCTGTGTGATCTCACGACCGTCGGGACGCTTGTGATCCTTAAGAATCATCTTTCTTACCGTCTTCTTCTCATACTGGTAAATAGCTTCGCCTAAAATAGCAAGCCATTCTTCGTTCTCGGCAAAAGCTTCTTCGAGTTTTTCCGTGATAACACGGATGTTCTCTTCTCTCTTTTGTTTCTCGTCTGTAAATACCGCAACTTCCATTTCTTCGGGAGTTACGATTTCTTTCATTTTTGCAAAAAGTTCTTCGGGAATCGCACATGATTCATATTCATGTTTTGCCTTGCCTACTTCTGCAACAATCTGATTAATCCAAGCGATAATCGTCTGGTTGATTTCATGAGCCTTGTAAATAGCTTCAATCATCTTCGCTTCGGGAACTTCGTTAGCGCCGGCTTCGATCATGATAACCTTTTCGCTTGTAGAAGCAACCGTAAGCTGCATATCGCCGTTTTTCCACTGCTCCTGGTTGGGGTTGATTACGAATTCGCCGTCAACAAGGCCAACCTGAGTCGTTGCGCAGGGACCGCAGAAAGGAATATCAGAAATGGATGTTGCGATTGCGGAACCGAGCATTGCAACAAGTTCTGGACGGCACTCGGGATCAACGCTCATTACGAGGTTGTTAAGTGTAACATCGTTTCTGTAATCCTTGGGGAAAAGGGGTCTCATGGGACGGTCGATTACACGGCTTGTAAGAATTGCGTTCTCGCTTGCCTTACCTTCTCTTTTATTGAAACCTCCGGGAATTTTTCCTACAGAGTATAATTTCTCCTCATATTCAACCGAAAGAGGGAAAAAGTCTATTCCGTCTCTGGGCTTTTCGGAAGCCGTAGCGGTGGAAAGAACCGTTGTGTCGCCGTAATGCATAAAAGCGGCGCCGTTTGCCTGTGCGGATACTCTACCGATATCAACGGATAAAGTACGTCCGGCAAGTTCAAGACTAAATGTTTTAAATGCCATTTTTCTTCTCCTTTTAATATTTTTGTATTTCAAGGCAGAAGGGCCGAAACTACTGAGAAAACCACCAAATACGGTTATTTGATAATGTTTTCAGTGGCTTCGGAAATATCTTCTGCCGTGTTACCTGTTAAGTGACCTATTTAATCACTAAAAGGCGGACATGATGCCCGCCTTGTTTAGAATTATTTTCTGAGTCCGAGTTTCTCGATAAGAGCACGATATCTTTCAATATCTGTATTCTTGAGATAATTGAGTAAGCCGCGACGCTGACCAACCATCTTAAGAAGGCCTCTGTTTGAATGGAAATCCTTGGGATTCTTCTTCATATGCTCTGTAAGTTCCTGAATACGGGCTGTAAGAACTGCGATCTGTACTTCGGGTGAACCTGTATCGCCTTCGGAACGAGCATACTCGGCAATAACTGCCTGCTTCTTCTCTTTAGAAATCATTTTAACTTCCTCCTTTAATTATTTACTGCCAAAACCAAGTTGTAAGTCGGAGTGTCAAACAACTTAGATTCGGTTCGCATACAAATGACATATTAACATAAAGCAGATAATATGTAAACAAAATATTTTAACGAAAGGCTAATTTTCGCCTTCTTCGACGTTTTCTTCGAGAATTTCTTTTAAATCTCTTACCTTTTCTTTAATTCTCTTTGTAGCATTTCTGTTCGATAAGATGATATTCATGAACTTTTTGGCATCTTCGGTCTTGTTCAGTTTTACGCATAAACTTGCAAGAAGCGTGTCAAAAGTAAGCTCGTCCATTCCGCAAATCGGACTTTGTTCGTTAGCTCTCGCATTAATAAAATAATTAAGAGCTTTATCAAGATAAAAGAGTTCCTGCTTGTACAACTCTTCTTTTTTGGCCTCTTCTTTTTCATCCAAGGATGCTGCATACGAACGATAGAGCCATCCCATCTTAAGGCATAAATATCCGAATTCCGAATTCTTGGACATTTTTACCTGGCTCGTAAGAAATGCGAATTTGTATCTTATGATTGCGTCGTCATAAGTATATTCGTCTTTTTCTTCGAATACGGAATTGAAGGACTGACAGATTTTGTCTATTATATTTTTTCTCTGAAAAACGGACACTCTGTCAAAATAACGTTCCAAAGCAGCATAGCCGCACACGGGACACATAATGATATCGTATTTTAACGGTTCGATATCATTATAATTGACCTTAAGATCGATATCGGTATCGACCATTCTGGCCTTGCCCTGTTTAACTGTTAAATTTTTGAAATTGGAATCACAAATCGGACATTTATAAGATTTTTTGAATACTTTCTCTAATTCAGACATTTTAACCCCGGTACCCTTATTTATAGTCTGAAATGATTATAATTCCAAAACACCAAGTAATCAACGAAAAAAATCACTTAGGCCTCAAAAATTTTTTTGTGTTCGTCGGCTATTATTCTCACTTCTTCTTCGCTCGCTTTAAACACTTCTACTATATCGGGATCGAAATGTTTGCCCGAGCCGTCCGTTATAATCTTCATCGCGTCTTCGAATTTCATTGCGGGCTTATATACTCTCGCCGAAACCAATGCATCGAAAACATCGGAAACAGCCATTATTCTTGCCGACAAAGGAATATCTTCGCCTTTCAATCCGTAAGGATATCCCGTACCGTCCCATTTTTCGTGATGGTAAGCAGCAATATTTTTTGCTTCTTTAAGATAATCCGAGGTTGAAGAAAGTTTCATCGCATTATCGATAATCTTTTCGCCTTCGATTGTATGCGCTTTCATCTTTTCGAATTCTTCGTCGTCAAGTCTTCCGGGCTTGTTCAAAATCAGGTCGGATACTTTAATCTTGCCCACATCGTGCAGGGGCGAAGAATTAGATACTTCGTAAATGTATTCTTCGGTAAGTTCTTCCTTGAATTTTCCTTTTTCTTTTAATTTAGCCAAAATCAGATTGACATACGCGCTGGTTTTTCTGATATGATCTCCGGTACTCTTGTCACGGCTTTCGACAAGGTCCGCCATAATGTAAATAAGGCCGTTTTGCATCTTTGCGATTTCTTCGCCCTTATTCTTAACTTCCTCAAGATAACCGACGGTTTCTCCGAAAGTTTTTGACAGCGATTCGTAAAGATTTTCAATTTCATCACCGGTAACAATCTTTAATTCGTTGAGTCTTTCGACGCCGGTTTCAAGCTCTTCCTCGGAATTGTATGCGAATTTTCTTGCCGCATATGTCATGGCATCGATGGGATAAGTCAAATGGTATTGCAGATGCCACATGCAGAATACCAGAATCATGATAAAAAATCCCATGAATAGGGATAAAACCTTAACAAGAAAACTGATACCGTTCGAAATAATTTCATTCATGCTTATATCCGCACAAGCATAGCAAACGCACTTATGATTCGAATTATAAACGGGTTCGTAATCTGTCAAAAGCCATCCGAAAGTTTCGTTTGAGATAACTGGCTTAATCTCCATTCCCGAAAGCAGCAAAGGAATCTGATCCTCGAAGCTTTCGTCAAACGGCTGATAATCTCCCAATTTTCCTCCTTCAACTTCTTCGGTATCCAAATCAAAAACGACATAGCATCCGTCAGGTTTGATTTTGTAAACATATACAAATTCTACACAGGGCGAAGTATCGTAAATCTTGTGAAGTTTGTTCATCGTATCCGCGTAATCCACGGAATTCGGACCTTCTTCGAAATATTCGTCAACCCTGTCTCCGTCAACGGTAGCAGCAACAAGGCATGCCACGTTTCTTGCAGTAAGCTTATATTGATCGATAGCGAAATTCATGTAAAGAAGGAAGCTTATCGTTGTCGTAACAAGAGCAACAAAAACAAGCATCGAGGCGATGATAATAATAATTCTGGTTCGAAGCGATGTTTTTCTGCTTTCGTTCTTTTTTACTTCTTTTAATTCCTCTTTGTTCAAAGGACGCTGCATCCAGTCAACCAAAGCAAGCGCGGATGCAAATCTGTAAGGAATAATCTTAATAAGCGTGAATACTATGACAACCGTAATCGTCTTGTCAATCAAATCAATCACAACATCGGAAATCATCTGTGCCCAGAATACGTTTAATTTACCCGATTCAAGAAGCGATAATGCAAAGGGCGCCGAAATACCTTCTCCGATTCCGAAGCCGTACATAAAATACGTAAGCAAAGAGCCGAGCACTCCTCCGATAAAAGCAAATACCGGAATCGTCAAAATCGTTTTATAAAATTTATCGAAATAACCACGGTCAAAGAAATACCTGCCGGACACGGCAATAAGAACGCTTAACATTGCATAATAAGCGTTTGACGGATCGGATGTTGAATTGATTATATTGGATGAATAACCGACAATAATGCCGGGGAGATAGCCTCCCAAAGCCGCCGCAAGAAGCGTACCGACATTATCCAAAAACAATGGTAAATGAAGAACACCGCAAAGTCTGTTTAATGCGATATTTATCATTACAAAAAGAAAATAAAAAACCGCAAGATGAAGGAATCTCTTAAATCCCTTACTGTATTTAAAGTCATCACTCATTTTTAATTCCCCTTTTACTTTTACACAATAATTATTATATCTATGAATCGTAAAAAATAAATGGGTTTTTTTGCTGTTTTAACGCTTTTTTTGCGTATTTTACGCGTCTGTCCGATATTTGTCTTGCAGGTGTCATTTATTAGTTATTTCGTATCTTGCGCCTGACTTTGTTTATATGTCTTTCGAAATCTCCGCCGTCAAGCAAAAACGAAACGGTAAGCTGTTCAAGCGTTGCAACGGGACATGAATAAATACCGATTTTCTTCTTAAACAAATCAATCATGTTTTCGGGAATAAGCATATAAGCCATTCTGACCGAAGGAGCAATCGTTCTCGTGAATGTATTTATATATATAACCCTTCCTTCTTTATCCATGGAAAAAATGGTATCCACGTTCTTTTTCGAAGGAGTATATTCGGATTCGTAATCGTCCTCGACTATGATTCCGTCATTCTTTTTCGCCCATAAAATATATTCCATTTTTTTGCCCGCGGAAGCACTGACACCCGTAGGGAAACTTCTGAAAGGCGTAACATGAAGCACTTTTGCTTTTGTATTGGCAAGCTCCGTGCTTTTTATACCGTCTTTTCCGAGAGTGAGGGTCTCTGTTTTTCCGCCCTCCGTTTCGTAAACTTCTTTTATTTTTCTGTAACCTGGCGTTTCTATACCGAATACCGTTTCATTTCCCAATGTCTTTACTATCAGTCCGTAAAGATATTCAGCGCCGGCACCGATAATAATCTGTTTGGTATCGACATTTATACCCCTGCTTCTTTTAAGATAATCCCTTATCGATTTACGTAATTTTTCATTGCCGAAAGAAGGTGATTTTATCAGCACCTCTTCGGGACAAAAAGAAAGCACTCTTCTTACGGTTTTGGCATAAATATCAGATGAGAGATAATTTTCGGAATCAAATTTATATTTTTCGTTTTTATCTATTTTTCCCGTATTATTCGAAAAATCGGATTCTTCGTCTTCGGAAAAAACGTCTCCGAAATAATTTCCGTGTTCGTAAGCCACAAAATATCCGCTTTTTTCCTTACTGTCGATATAGCCCTCTTCGTTTAAAAGATCGTATGCGTGTTCCACGGTAACAAGACTGACGCCAAGTTCATCGGAAAGTGTTCTTTTTGAAGGAAGTTTCATGTTTTTCTTATATACTCCCTCCACTATTTCCTTCTTCATTTTTTCGTAAACGCTCATATATTTTTTCATAATTCTGGTCCTATATTTTTATTCGATTCTGGAGATTTGATTATACCAATTTCAATGATATTATAATTGCATAAATAAAGCAACTTATTTAATGTCTCCCAATTTTTTTCTTTTTTCAAATTTATGAAACCTTAGTGTTTCAAAAAAAATCTCCCCTCTCGGGGAGATTTTTTTACATGCTTTGTTTTGCTTTTTCCAATGTATCTATTACTTTATCGCACCATTCGTCAAATTCGGGGTCTTCAATCTGGCATTCATCGGGATGCGCCAATACATATTCAAGCGCAATTTTAACTCCGGTATCGAATCTGATTTTCGTACACATTTCGGGAACAATTCTTTTTAATTTGGTATTGTCAAATACAACCGAAACGGATTTGTCTCCCAAAAGGGATCCGGTAAAATCATATCCGTATTTGTCTCCCACCGCTCTTAAAAAATCGGTTGAAACATGATATGCATTGAGTTTTACGTCAAGTGCGTCCGCAATCGTCGAATAAATCTGATCCCATGTAAGAGTTTCGTCTCCGGTAATCTGAAAAGCTTCTCCTATTGCATGACGGTTGCCCATAAGACCTGTATAACCGACTGCAAAATCGGAATTCCACGTCAATGTCCAAAGACTCGAACCGTCACCCTGTATTATAACGGGTTTTCCTTCCTGCATTCTTTTGATAACCTGCCAGAAACCCTTCTTGCCGTGAACACCCAGAGGAATGTTTCTTTCATCGTAAGTGTGACTCGGGCGTACTATGGTTACGGGGAAACCTTCTTCCCTGTATTGTTTCATAAGATATTCTTCGCAGGCAATTTTATCTCTGGAATACTGCCAGTAAGGATTTGAAAGTGCCGTTCCTTCAGTAATTACGTATCCTGCAGACGGCTTATGATATGCCGAAGCTGAACTAGTAAAAATATATTGTTTAGTTTTCCCCTTGAAAAGTCTTACGTCTCTTTCGATCTGAGATACTGTAAAACCGATGAATTCGCATACCGAATCAAATGTGAGATCTCCGATTTTAGCAAGTACATCCGCTTCGTCGTTTATATCGGCTTTTATAAGCTTAACGCCTTCGGGAAGTACTTTTGTACGGATTCCTCTGTTTAAAACATATACTTCCCAGTCAAGTTCCTCTGCAAGTCTTTTAACAATTGCCGTACTGATTGTTCCGGTACCTCCGATAAACAAAGCTCTTTTTTTCATTGATAACCTCCCGATATTTGGTCTAAACCATCATTTTGTATATCTTTGTACAGTCGTCTTCATTTAATGTTACAAAACCTGAAATGGAGCCGTTTCTTCCGTCTCCGTAGCAAAGTACGTTAACAAGTTTGGGAATATCTTCTTCCTTTGCTCCAAGTTCTTCGAAATTCTTTGGCATTCCGATTGAAATAAGATATTTTCTGAATGCTTCAATTCCTTCTTTTGCGGTCACTTCGGGATGTTCGAAATCCATCTGACAGCCCCATACCCTTACCGCAACCTGAGCGAAGCGCATAACATTATGTTTATAAACATAGTTGAATACTGCAGGCATTGTAACCGCAAGTCCCGCACCGTGAGCGCAATCATACTCTGCCGAGAGTTCATGCTCGATATTGTGGCTGTTCCAGTCCTGGCTTCTTCCGACGCCGCATGAATTGTTATGTGCCATCATTCCGGCCCACATGATATTTGCTCTCGCTTCGTAATTATCGGGATTTGCTATGACTCTGGGTCCTTCATGCTTCATTGTGAGAAGCAGGGCTTCGATAAGTCTGTCCGTAACTTCGACTTCGGTCGAATTGGTAAGATATCTTTCATAAAGATGAGCCATTATATCCGTAATACCTGCTGCGGACTGAAAAGCAGGAAGTGTTTGTGTGAGTGTCGGGTTTAAAATGCTGAATTTCGGACGGATTGCATCTCCGCTCGCACCTCTTTTATACATACCTTCTTCCTTGGTAATAACGGAATCGGGACTTCCTTCGCTTCCTGCGGCTGCGATTGTAAGAATCGTTCCGATGTTAAGAGCTTTTTCTATTCTCTTTCCCTGATAGAAATCCCAAAAATCCCCGTCATACAAAACACCTGCCGCAATGGCTTTCGATGAATCGATGACGCTTCCGCCGCCGAGGGCAAGCACGAAATCCACATTTTCTTTTTTACAAAGATCGATGCCTTCATAAACAAGGCCGCTTCTGGGATTGGGTTTTACTCCGCCGAGTTCGACAAAGTCGATTCCTTCTTTGTCAAGCGATGCTTTTACTCTGTCAAGAAGCCCCGAACGAACAACGCTTCCGCCTCCGTAATGAATTAAAACCTTTTTACCCCCGAATCTTTTGACAAGTTCTCCCGCCTTATTCTCCGTTTCCTTTCCGAAAACAAAACAGGTAGGTGAATAAAATTCAAAATTTTCCATACGTTCTTCCTTTCTGCCATACAAATAAACTGACTATATATTATCCGAGAAACGATTAACA
>JAGADU010000096.1 GCA_017613435.1 Lachnospiraceae bacterium
AAATCATTCGATGCTTTAAGCGGAGATTATCTCAATGCAACCAAGAATGCATCCAAAGACGGCATACCCAAAGAAAAGAAGAAAAAAGGCCTTTTTAAGTAAACAAAAAGCGTCGGAAATGCGATATTTCCGATGCTTTTTGATTATCAATCTTTATGATTTCAATGCCGTATGATATAATACACTTTGTGGGGAAAACAGGAAAAGGTGAGAAATGGCTACCTGGAAATCGAGAGGTTTGAGAGGTTCCGCGCTTGAGGAACTCATCAACCGTACAAATGATAAATACAGAGAAGAAGGACTTGCCCTGATTCAAAAAATACCGACACCGATTACTCCGATCGAAATCGATCAAAGCTCAAGACATATTACTCTCGCGTATTTCGATCAGAAAAGTACCGTGGACTACATCGGTGCCGTGCAGGGAATTCCCGTATGTTTTGATGCCAAGGAAAGTGCCTCGGAGACTTTCTCGCTACAGAATATTCATGAGCACCAATATAAGTTCATGGAGGATTTCGAAGCGCAGGGCGGCATTGCATTCTTTTTGATTTATTACACGTCAATCGACGAACTTTATTACCTTCCTTTCGAATATCTAAAAATATTCTGGCAGCGAGCCAAAGAAGGCGGAAGAAAAAGCTTCAGACACGACGAATTAAACCCCGCATATGTAATACCCAGGGACTCCGATGTATTTGTTCCCTATCTTGAAACATTAAAAATCGATCTTGCGGATCGCGAATAAAGGATATAAATATGAAATGGCATAAAATAACAATCAAAACAATTACGGAAGCGGAAGACATCATCATCTGCTACATGGAAGACATAGGTCTTGAAGGCGCTCAGATAGAAGACAAAATACCTCTTACGCCGCTTGAAAAAGAGCAGATGTTTGTGGATATTCCTCCCGTAAGCGAAGAGGATGACGGTATCGCATATCTTAATTTCTTTGTGGAAGACGAAGAAGGACTTGATATTGACGAGATCGTTGCAAACGTCAAAACCGAACTTGAAACGATTAAGGAATTTACCGATATCGGCGAAGGAAGCGTGATGCTTTCCGAAACCGAGGATCTGGACTGGATAAACAACTGGAAAAAATATTTCCATCAGTTTTACATCGACGATCTGCTTGTGATTCCTTCGTGGGAAGAAATCGAAAATCCCGCTCATGAGGGAAAGGTTCTGCATATCGATCCGGGTACGGCTTTCGGTACCGGAGCGCACGAGACAACGCAGCTTTGCATAAGACAGATTAAAAAATATGT
The DNA here is from genome assembly GCA_017613435.1 of Lachnospiraceae bacterium. Classification (GTDB taxonomy): domain Bacteria; phylum Bacillota; class Clostridia; order Lachnospirales; family Lachnospiraceae; genus UBA3766. Next base: position 1,275 of record JAGADU010000096.1, read on the forward strand.
CAATTCCGAAACCGAAATTCTGGATGTGGGATGCGGAAGCGGAATACTCGGTATAGTTGCGCTGATGTATGGTGCGAAACACGCCAAGGGCACCGACCTCGATCCCTGTGCAATAGACGCATCTGCTGAAAACCTTGCCAACAACAATATTTCGGCCGACGATTTTGAAATCATCATCGGAAACATTATTGACGATAAATCTGTCCGGGATTGGGCGGGTTATGAAAAATACGACATAGTTGCGGCAAATATTCTTCATAACGTTTTAGACGTTTTAACGCCCGTAATTTTGCATCAATTGAAGCCGGGCGGGATTTATATCACATCGGGCATTATCGACGAAAAAGAGGGCTTTATGCTTGATGTAATGAAGCGTGACGGCCTTGAGGTACTCGAGGTTACGAGACAGGGCGAATGGGTAAGCATCACAGCGAGAAAGCCGGAGTAAAATGTATCATTTTTTTGTTGATAAAAAGAATATTTCGGGGCACACGATTATAATCGAAGGAAATGATTATAATCATATCAAAAACGTTCTTCGTATGCGTGAAGGCGAAGAAATCTCCGTAGGAAACGGAGAAGACGAGAACGAATACCGATGCGTGATCGAAGAGTTTGAAGAAGACAGGGTAATCTGCAAACTGCTTTTCGTAAAAGAAGCCAATGTCGAACTTCCTTCGAAAGTGATTTTATATCAATGCCTTCCCAAAGCGGATAAGATGGAAATGATAATCCAAAAGTGCGTCGAACTCGGTGTAAGCGAGATTATTCCCGTCGCATCCAAACGCTGCGTGGTCAAACTCGATGACAAAAAAGCAGCCGGAAAAATCACCAGATGGCAGGCGATTGCCGAAGCTGCGGGAAAGCAGAGCAAGAGAGCAATTGTCCCGCTTATCGGACAGGTAAAAAGATTTTCCGAAGCGCTTGAGGATGCCCAAAGAGCCGATGTAAAACTTATTCCTTACGAACTTTGCGAAGGAATGAATGAGACAAAAAAGGTTTTCGAAAATATCAAAGAAGGTCAGACAATCGCGATATTCATAGGACCTGAAGGCGGTTTTGACGAGAGTGAGATTAAAGAAGCCGTAAAATGCGGCATATTGCCCGTTTCACTCGGTAAGAGGATACTTCGGACGGAGACGGCGGGTATGACCGTGATTTCGTGGATATCCTTTGTTTTGGAAGTGCAGTCATAAAAAACCCCATAAAAATAGGGTTAGCAATAACAGAAAGAAAAGGTGCTTTGCACAAAAGAAAGATCATGGAATGTTATCTGGACAATTCGGCTACCACAAAATGTTTTGACGAAGTAATCAAAGCCGTGGAAGACGAGATGAAAACTTTTTACGGCAATCCTTCGAGCATGCATTCGAAGGGATTCGAAGCCGAGAAAAAAATTAAAGAAGCCACAAAAATTATCGCTTCCACGCTTAAATGCGACGAGAGCGAAATCATATATACTTCCGGCGGTACCGAAGCTGACAATATGGCTTTGATCGGTATTGCGAGGGCTTACAAAAGACAGGGAAAACATATCATCACTTCCTCGATAGAACATGCAGCCATACTTCAGTGCGCGGAATTTCTCAAAGAAGAAGGGTACGAGATTACCTGTCTTCCCACTGACGAAAAAGGTATCGTAAGTCTCGAAGAACTTGAAAAGTCAATCAGGGAGGATACGATTCTTGTTTCGATTATGGGTGTAAACAACGAAATCGGAACCGTTCAGCCCATTGAAAAAATATCATCGATAATCAAAAAGAAAAATCCATCGACTCTTTTTCACGTTGATGCCGTCCAGGCTTACGGAAAAATTAAAATTGTTCCGAAAAAAATGGGAATCGATCTGATGAGTGTCAGCGGTCACAAGATTCACGGACCTAAGGGCGTTGGATTTTTGTATGTGTCTTACAAGATTAAAATCAAACCGATTATTTTCGGCGGAGGACAGCAAAAGGCTTTAAGATCGGGCACCGAGAACGTGTGCGGAATAATGGGTCTCTCGGCTGCGACAGAAAAGATTTTCGCATCTTTTGACGAAGATACCGCACGCATGAGAGAGCTTCGAGAAATGCTTATAAAGGCTCTTTTGCAGATTGAAGGAATCAGAATTAACGGAGGAAACGACGCCGAAGCCGCACCCCATATCGTCAGCGCTTCGGTAAACGGCGTAAGAGCGGAAGTGTTGCTTCACGCACTTGAAGAAAAAGGGATTTTTATTTCTTCGGGAAGTGCCTGCGCATCCAACAAGCCCGCGGTTTCGGAGACCTTAAAAGCGATAGGTCTGCCGAAAGAACTGCTTGATTCAACCGTCAGATTCAGCTTAAGCGTTATGACAACAAAAGAAGAAATCGAATATACCGCAGGTTGTCTTGCGGAAACAATCAATAAACTGAGAATGTATGTAAGAAGATAGAATCGGAGAAAAAATGTTACCGTTTTCAACCACAATTGTACTTAGTTTAATCGAATATTTCTGTGTTATCGTTTTGCATGTCGTATATGCGTTCGGCCATTTCGGAATCGAGGAAACGCTTTGGGCATCGCTCGGCTTTATTCCGATTCTTTTGACGGTTTTGCTTTTCAGAATTCAAAAGAACGAAGCAGTTATCGTCAGAGTTTTTTACATTTCGATGCTTGTTGCCAGTTATTTTATATCGTTTAAAATCCAGACTCTCGGAATGCTTATCATGGTTTATTTTGCGGGAGCCTTGATGATTGCACTTCATTCGAACAAAAACCTGATGCTTGAATATTCCATCGTATCTGCCGCAATACTTGTTCTTATGGCGATTTTCCAGATGGATAAAATCGATAAAGTCTGCCCTTCGCAGCTTTATTACATCTATTTAATCCTTTATGCATTCGGTATGGTAACGCTTATTTTCATGGCCAACGGCATAAAGAACTATCAACAGAAGATGGAGGAAAAGAACGAGGAAGCGCAAAACGCTCTTGAAGCAAAGAGCAATTTCCTTGCAAATATGTCTCACGAAATCAGAACTCCCATGAATGCCATCTGCGGTATGGCTCAGCTTCTTTCGGAGAGAGAACTCGGCGCCGAAGAAAGCGAATATATCGAGACTATTCAAAAATCCAGCGAAAGCCTTCTGTCGATTATAAACGAAATCCTCGACTTTTCGAAAATCGATTCCGGCAAAATGGAAATCAATGAGGAAGAATATCATTTCAATTCGCTTATTCACGATGTTTTGAGTATCATCGAATTCAGGCTGAAGGGCAAATCGGTTAAGCTTATTACCGAAATAAACCCCAATATTCCGAGAATTCTCATAGGTGACGAACTTCGTATCAGACAGATTTTAATCAATCTTTTGAACAATGCCGTCAACTTTACTCACAGAGGTAGCATCACTCTTAAAATCGCATGGGTTCCCCAGAACGAGGAAAAGGGTGTTTTGGAAGTCGAAGTTAAGGATACGGGTATCGGTATTTCCGAAGAAAACATGGGAAAACTCTTCAAAGCCTTCGGACAGATTGATACAAGAAAGAACAGAAACGTAGAAGGTACCGGCCTCGGACTTGCGATTTCAAAGAATTTGCTTGAACTGATGGGCGGCGGAATCTGGGCTTCGAGTACGCCGGATTTCGGTTCGACATTCAGTTTTTCGCTCCCGCAAAAAGTTAAGGACAAACGTCCTTCCAACTACAAAAACGATCACAGTATCGTTGTCAGACAGAATGACGAATTTAAGGTTACTTTCAAGGCTCCCAATGCCAGAGTCATGATTGTCGACGACAACAAAGTCAATTTGCTTGTTGCCTGTGAAATCATGAAACGTTTCGGCTTCGAAGCGACCACAATCGATAACGGTTCCGAGGCTTTAAACAGAATCGAGGAACATCTGATTACATACGATATGATTTTCATGGATCACATGATGCCTTTTATGGACGGTGTTGAAACTACCGAAAAAATCAGGGCGCTTCCTTCGCAGTACGCCAAGGAAATCCCCATTGTCGCCCTTACGGCCAATGCCATAAAAGGTGTGGAAAGACAGTTCAAGGAAGCCGGTATGAATGATTATCTTTCGAAGCCGATTCATGTCGATCAGTTAAATGAAATATTAAAGAGATGGCTTCCGATCGAAAAGCAGATAAGAGTTGTGGACGGTGAAGAAATGAAACCCATGTCTTCGGCGATTACTCAGACAAGAGAGCAAAGAGAAGAAGATCTTCTTATGGCTTTAAAGGGTGTTAATGTAGAAACCGGTATCAGAAACTGCGGCGGAAACAGAAGCGTTTATCTGCGGATTTTACAGACATTTTCATCGTCGAACCTTTCTTCTGGACTCGAAACGTATTACGAGGCATCCGACTGGAACAATTACGAAGTTATTGCCCATTCCATCAAGGGGGCATGCAGAAACATCGGTGCCGACGATATCGCGGATCTGGCTTATCAGCTTGAACTGGCCGGCAAAAAGGGAGACGAGAAATACATAAG
>JAGADU010000097.1 GCA_017613435.1 Lachnospiraceae bacterium
GAATGTTTAAGACTCAGCTTAAGGCGATTCTCATGGCGGGTGCCTACGGCAAAATATCCCTCATGTTTCCGATGATTGTCTCGGTCGATGAGATAAGAAAATGCAGGGAATACATTGACGCGATCTGCGTTGAATTAAAAGAAAACAACATACCGTATGACGGCGAAATAAAAATCGGTGCGATGATAGAAACGCCCGCGGCCGCTCTCACGGCGGGAGAAATAGCAAAGGAAGTCGATTTCTTTTCGGTAGGAAGCAATGATCTGACGCAGTATACGCTTGCGGCGGACCGATGTAACGCTGCGGTTGAAAAAATTTTCGATTCGCGCCATCCGGCCGTTTTGAAAATGCTTGAAAACATAGCTGCCGAGGCACGTAAAAACGGCATAAAAGCCGGAATCTGCGGGGAACTTTGCGCGGAAGCGGATATGGTTAAAACCTTATATGAAATGGGTTATGACAGCCTTTCGGTTCCGATATCCAAACTGACGGAAATAATCAAAGCGGCAGAAGAATTGTAGGTAGTGTATATAACACTGAAGAAGTGATATAATAAAAAGTTGCAACAGTATTTGTGTAAAAGTCGGAGGAATAAACATGTTTACATGGAATTTCCAATATGTATCCAAAGCAAGGCTTGAGGAAACGCTTACTCAGCTTATGCTCAATACCGAAAAAACTGATGTTTTGATCAGAATCCATACGGCTATCCATCTTAAGGACGAAGCCGTGGAACTGGCGAAATTCGTAAAGAATATTGTGCCGGGTGCCCATATTTACGGAACAAGCACCACGGCCGTCATTTATCGCGGAAAACTTTTCAGAAACCAGTGCGTCATCTCCGTTACGATGATGAATGATGCCAAGGTTACGACTGCGATGATTCCCGTATTCGATCCGAATACTTTTATGATGATTCCCGGCGAAGAACTCACAAATAAAGTTGCCGAATGCCTGCCCGTTAAAGACACCAAACTCCTTTTGGCTTTTACGACAGGCAAATATCTTGAGATTTCGGGCTTTGTTAACAGCTTTAACGATGCATATCCGAACATCCAGATGATAGGCGGCGTGGCAATATCTCCCGAAGCCGCAATCAAAAACGACCGTGAAATCGGTTTTGTTTTCGATGAGACCGGATGTTATGACGATGCGATTCTTTTGGCTTCGATAAGCGGAGATACCGTTGAGAGCTACACATCGTGCGCTACCGGTGTCGAAACCGTCGGCAAAGATCTCGAGATAACGGATACTTTTGCAAACTGCATTTTGAAACTCGACGGCAAAGACGCGGGCGAAGAATACAGAATGCAGGTCGGAGAACTTCTCGATCATGACAATACGATTATCAAACTCTTCCCTTACGCATATTCCGACAAGGAAAATGCGCCTTTCTTCGTGGGATTCCGCGATGATTTGAGTTTATCGGAGATTTTCCCGAGAGAAATTCCCGATTTCAAAAAAGCTTTCGACGAGCATCCTTCGGAAGATGTCGACAGCAAGAGAAAACTCATCAGAGGAAACCACTATTTCCGCAAAGGACAAAAAATAAAAAGAGCTTTTATATACGACAAAAAGATCGTTTCGGACAACCGTGCGCTTTTCCGTCGTATCGAAAATTTCGAAAAGGCCGAGACCATTTTCGGTTACTCGTGTCTGATGCGTGCGAGACTTTATCCCAACTGTACGAGATGGGAGCTTTCCGCATACGAGGAAACCAATATGTGCGGATGCGTTACCGACGGCGAAATCATGACTCACAACAATACGAGCACGTTTGTAAACTGCGCGTTTGTCGTTTCGGTATTCGGTGAAAAAGCGGAGACTCAGATTTACAATCCTTTTGTATTCCAGCATACCGATTCGCTTGCAACCGACAACCGCGATCTTATCGATTATTTGATCAATATCGAGAGTGAAATCGAAAGAGAAAAAGACGACGAATCGCTTTCGGATATCAGGGAATTTGCGAGAGAATGCGAAGCCAAACTCTTCCTCGACGAAGGCGAGGGCATTGCCAACGAAGTTGCCTTAAATACAGATATTTCTATCAAAGGCTACGACAGAATCTGTATGATAGACATTACGGACAGCTCGGGTATGAAGAGCGTTTTCTCCAAACAGCTCATCGAACTCACGTACAGAAATTATATTTCGAACTGCAAGAGTTTCTGTCTTGAAAAGAATTACAGAATCTATCTTATCGACGGATGGCATATCGCAATCGGAACGCCTTCGTACAAAACTTCGCTTAACGAATTCGAAGAAGAGATGAGAGCGCTTCAGCAGATACTTTTCGAATCTTCGAGAGAATATATTGCGATAGTTCCGCTTTTCTGTCTTATCGACGGATGTACGCTCGGAAACATCGATTCTTCGTATTATTCCGCAAGAGTCGAGATGATGAAGAAAAACATTCAGTTCTATGTAACTTCGCCGCTTCTTAACCAGCTTGACGAAGAAAGCATCCGTGAAAAATATCACATGGTTAACGTTGTAAACTATGCGATTGCACATGACAAGGTAATCCCTTATTTCCAGGGAATTTACGATAATAAGAAAAACAAAATCACACATTACGAATCTTTGATGAGACTTGAGGACGAGGAAGGAAAGATTTATTATCCCGACGGATTCCTCGATGTCGCAAGATCCTTCGGACACCTTTACGATTCGCTTTCGAAGACTATGATTTCGAAAGTGTTTGAGATTTTTAAAGACTCTAAGGAAACGAGCGTCAGCATCAACATGGGTATCAGAGATATCAAAAATCCCGAGATTACCGAATTTATTTATGATTTTATGGCTTCGGTAAAACATCCCGAGAACTTTGTGTTCGAGATTCTCGAAAACGAAGACATCGACGGATATGACGTGCTCGTTGCGTTTGTTGACAGAATTCATGCTCTCGGCGGAATGATTTCAATCGACGATTTCGGAAGCGGTTATTCGAATCTTCAGCATTTGATGAGTATCCATTCCGACTTTATCAAGATTGACGGCTCCATCATAAGACAGTGCTGCGAAAGCGATGAATCCGAAAGACTCGTAGCTCTTATCGCGGGCTGGAAGGACATCAGCTCGAGAGAAGTTTCGATTGTGGCCGAATACGTCGAGAATAAGGGAATTCAGGAGAAAATGACAAGATTCGGAATCGATTATTCGCAGGGTTATCTGTTCTCAAAACCTTCGCAGGAAGTCGAAATCGTTAAGAATAATTAATGCCGGACATTTCATGGGGAAAAAGGAATGTTAAATAACAAAGAGAAAAAACTTACAATCGGTCTGATAGTCGAAGATGTTTTTACCGAGTTTGCCAAGGACGTTATCCAAAACGTTGTCAATGCAATCCCCAAAAACAAAAACATCGAGATAGTCGTTATCGCGGGCAAATTCGTCGATTACGATGCTCCGGAAGACTCACAGAAACGATACAAGAGTGTTTACAATTCAATATACAGACTCGAGGAAATCTGTAAATTTGACGGTCTTATCATTGCGCTCGGAAGCATGGCCAAGATAAAGAGACAGATTATCAACAGAAGATTTTTCAAAAATCTTGCCGATACGCCCAAAGTCATTGTTGCCGCCGAAATCGAAGGCATGGTCAACATCAATTACGACAACGAACCGGGCATCAGGGAAGCCGTCAACTATCTTGTAAATATCTGTAATTTGAGCAAATTCGGAATGTTGGGCGGCAGAGAGGACAATGTCGATTCGTGCAGAAGAAAACAGATTTTTGCGCAATGCCTCAAAGAAAACCGCATCGAATTCAACGATGACTGCTACGAAGCCACCGATATGTCTGTTAATACCGTAGCCGAAGCCGAAAGGCTTTTGAACAGAAACCCCAACATCGAAGCGATATTCTGCGTTAACGATGCCGTTGCTTCGGGACTTTACGAAGCGATGAAAAAGAGAAGACTCGTACCCGGAAAGGACATCAAGGTATTCGGTTTTGACAATACGAGAAAAGCCGGAAACATGATTCCCTCCCTTGCGACCATCGGTGCCGAGAACATAACTCTCGGACAGAAAGCGCTCGAGCTTCTTTTGATGATGATGAACGGCGAGAAGGTCGAATCCGTATCCATTCCCACGAGACTCTACGGAAGGGAATCGTGCGATTACGAAATGTATCAATATACGACAGTCGAGATGCTCAACGTCGATGAGCAGTTTATCTACAGAATGTTTGATGAATGTTTTTACAGATACAGATATGAAATCATCGATGAAGATTCGGTCGATTTAAAGAGACTTTTCTTTGAATTCATTTCCAAAATCCTTATGGCGATGAAAAACAAATATTTAAGAAATGAGGATTTCGAAGAAGAAAGAGAACTCATAAGGATTTTCTTTGAAAAAGGAGCCATGAACTATACCGACGCCACCAAGCTTTTAAGCAGCATGGATAGGCTTCAGGGCTCGATTAACACCCTTCAGAGAAATGCCTCTGCGAACGTAAACATCAACCGTCTTTTCCAGTACATGCGCAACTGCGCCATCCTGGCGCTCTCCAAACGCATGATAAACGAAAACAACGGTTTTGCGGCGGACAGAATATCTCTTGAAAACTTCCTTACCGAATGCACGGATTTTTCCAAAAACAGTAAGGATTTAATCGATTCGCTTGTCAGAAAATTCGACAGACTCGGACTCAAGGATGCGGCCCTTTTCATGTTTGACAAGCCCGTCGTATACGAAAGCAACAGCGCGTATCTTTATCCCGACGAGGTTAAACTCTGCTGTTACACAAAGAGCGGAGAACTCTTCGTTTTGCCCGAGGAAAGACAAAAGAGTCTTATCGGAGATATTTTCAAAAGAGATGAAGTCTCTTCCAAAAAGAGAGGCTTTATCGCTTTTCCGATGACTTTTAAGGACTATATTTACGGTATTCTCGTATGCGTTTTATCCGCCGATATTGCGGACAAGGGCGAATATATCGCGGGACAGCTCGGCAGAACGATTTACATTTCGCATACCCAGGAATCGGAAAATACCGAAAAAGAAAAAATCACATACAACAGTATCGCCGAAAGCCTTGCGGCCAATTACGATACGATTTACTATGTGAATTCGGGCAATTGCGAATATACCGAATACAGAATAGATGCCAAAACGGGCAAACTCGAAGTGAAAGAAAGCGGCGGAAATTTCTTTGACGATTTCAAAAAAGAATCGGAATTCCGTCTTTTCCCCGATGACAGAAACAAGGTTTTGGCCGTATTAAACAACGAAAAGCTCATCGAATTTTTAAACGGCAGAAGCAGATTCGGAATAGATTACAGAATGGTTATTAACAACGAAGTTAAGAACAGGAGACTGACCGTTTTGTGGTCGGGCGACAGGGTTCATTTCGTTATCGGCATAGAAAATATCGACGAGCAGCTTCGAAAAGAAGAGGAACACGTTCGCGAACTGGCATACGAAAGAGAATACTTAAGAAAAGATTCCCTGACAGGCGTCAGAAACAAAACCGCATTTCTTGAATATGAGGAATCAACGCGAAAGAAAATCGAAAGTAAAACTTCGCTTCCTTTTGCGATTGTGGTTTGCGACATCAACAATCTGACCTTTGTAAACGATCAAAAGGGCTTATCCGCCGGAGACGAATACATTGTTTCGGCATGCCGCATGATATGCGAGATATATGCCCACAGCCCCGTTTTCCGTGTTGACGGAGACGAATTCGTGGCAGTTCTTTGCGGCGAAGATTATCTTAACAGGGAAAAACTTTTAAAGAAGCTTCGTGCAAAGGTATTAAATAATGTGCATAATCCCGATGCCATCGTAATAGCGAGCGGCATTTCGGAATACGAATCGGGCAGGGACAATAATCTTGCGGAAGTTTACGAAAGAGCCAAAGCCAAGATGGTCGAGAACAAGAACTATCTTAAATATATTTGAGTTTAATCGAAAAATCTGTATAATAGTTACTTGAATATAATTGCTTGAATATAATTTCACAGGGAAGTTGAAAGGAGAATCAAACATGGAACCCATTCAGAGCATCGATGCCGAAGACGATCAGTTCGCTTATCGTTACGACACACAGCTTCTTATCGACAGAAGAGACAAGGATCTCGACGAAGACGAGATTTCGGATTACATTACCGCACATTTTGAAGGCAATTCGTTAATCGCTGCGGGAGATGAGGATCTTATAAAGATTCATTTCCATACCAATGAGCCCTGGAAAGTACTTGAGTACTGCAATACCGTGGGAGAGATTTACGATATTGTTGTGGAAGACATGATAAGACAGTCGGACGGACTGCAGGGATAAAAAATGTTTTACGTACCTGACGGAACAATTCGCGCAGGCTTTTACGAATGCAGCGAATGTCAAAACAGATTTTTGGATATAAGGATAGCGCCCAAGGTTGTTTGTCCGTATTGCGGAGAAGATGTTGACATGGAAATCGGACCCGATGACGAAATACCCGAATCATGCGAAAGCGCCGTGCTCTTGGAGGTGCTTGAGGGCGAGGATGTGGAGAAGTATGACACGCTTTTATCCCTCGCGGTAACGGGCGGCGATTATACCTGGATTTAACGCAAAAAAGAGTGAATCGTTTTTACGCTTCACTCTTTTATCATGATGTACATTAATCTGTTTTTCGGATGCGGAGGTATTCTCATGAACGAAAAAAAATGCAGAATTCTTTGTGTGATTTTAACCGTGCTCGCGCTCGTGCTTGCATACATCATGGAAGTCGTGGTTCAGCCCGGATATTTGATCAAAAGCATAATCAAAGTCGGCACTTTCGGCGGAATAATAGTGCTCTACTGCGTTTTGACCAAAAATAAGATAAAAGAGGTCATAAACCTCAAAAAACCCGAAAAAATCGGTGTTCTGGCAGGATGCATTCTTTTGTTCTTTGTCGGAATGGGTATTCTTTTCTTCATATTCAAAAATCAGATTGAATGGAGCACAATACGCGGGAGCTTAATCGAAAAAGAAGGCCTGACCAGAAAGAACTGCTTAATCGCTTTTGCATATATAATTATCTTTAATTCTTTTTTGGAAGAGGCTTTTTACCGCGGATTTTTCCCGAAACTTTTTACGAAAAAAATGCCCGGATACATTATAAGCGCGGTCTTTTTCTCCGTTTATCACATAGGCATAGTAGGCGGCTGGTTTAACATACCGATTTTCCTCATATGTGTTTTCGGACTCGTGCTCGTCGCACTTTTTTTGCAATGGCTCTGTGAACGCTACAAGAGTCTTGTCGCAGACTGGCTTGTGCATGCGAGTGCGAATGTAGCGATTAATATAATCGGCACGCTCTTGCTTTTTGAAGTTTTGAAATAGGTTTTATTATGATACAGGACATTTTTCCGAGCAAACTGAATAATCAATTTGAATGCGCCGTATTAAGCGACGATGATTTTGTTTTTGTCTTTGACCGCGAGGGAAGGGTTCTTCTTGGCGAGAACGGGGAAAATGAGCCGGATTTGGACAATGAAACGAAGAAATCAAAAAAAGCCCGCTTCCTGACAGGCAGGGATCTGGGCGGTTGCAATGCCGTATATCTTTTTTCCATGGACGAAAAAAGGTTCTTTCTTGCGACTGACGTAAAAGATTTCGAAAAAGAAGGCTTTTCGTATTATACGATAAGGGAAGCGCGCGATAATTTCGGCGGAAAAGAGATTTTTGCGACTTTTACTGCATATCATTTGAATAAGTGGTATACTGACAATGTTTTTTGCGGCAGATGCGGCAGTAAAACGGTTCCTTCCGAAAAGGAGAGAGCGCTTAAATGCCCCGGATGCGGTAATGTAATTTATCCTCGAATCAATCCCGCGGTTATTGTCGGAGTCATAAAAGGCGATAAGATTTTAATTACCAGATACAACCGCGGATACGCGCATAACGCGCTCGTTGCGGGCTTTGCCGAAATAGGCGAAACTCTCGAGGAAACGGTTGCAAGGGAAGTAATGGAAGAGACGGGTGTTAAGGTCAAAAACATCCGTTATTACAAATCCCAGCCCTGGGGAATGGCAGAGGATATCCTGACGGGCTTCTTTTGCGAGGCCGACGGTGAGGGCAGAATCGTAATGGATGAAAACGAACTTAAATACGCAGAGTGGGTTGAGAGAAAAGACATCGTGCTTCAGCCCAACAATTTAAGCCTTACAAACGAAATGATGAGGGTTTTCAAAGAAGGAAAGATAAGTCTTTGAAATCCTGTAAAGAATGTTTTTAAAATATCAAAGGAGGAAAAATGAGCAGAATGATTAATTCCGAAAAAGTCAGAGCCCTGAGCGTTGTTTTGGCAGCTTTTATGCTTGCTGCAATTCTTTTTTCCTCTCTTTTTATCGCTCTTGAGATGCATCATGACTGTTCGGGCGAAGATTGTCCGATATGTATCTGCATCGAACACTGTGTCAGAACACTGCATGAATTGGGAGATTTGAGCGTGCTTTGCGCTGTAAGCGTATTGCCCGTTCTTTTGATTGTTTTTGCAAAGATTGCGACCGGTTTTGTATATGTCAACGATACGCCGGTTTCGAGAAAAGTCCGCATGAATGATTGAAAAATCTGTGTTGAAGCCATGCTTCAAAAGCATTATTTTACACACACGGAGGTTTTTTAACATGAAAAAAATAATATCTTTATTACTTGCGGCACTTCTTTGCATGGGAGCGCTTACGGCGTGCGAGAGCGCAAAAGCTCCCAAAGCGGATGACGGCAGGATCAAAATAGTAACTACGATTTTCCCCGAATACGACTGGGTAATGAATGTACTCGGCGACAAAAAAGCGGATGCGGATGTAACCATCCTTCTTGACAACGGAGTGGACCTTCACAATTATCAGCCCACCGTCGAAGACATCGTAAAGATTTCCGAAGCCGATTTGTTTATTTATGTCGGAGGCGAATCGGACGAATGGGTTGAGGATGTATTAAAAGGATCCGTTAACGACAAAATGATTGTCATCAACCTTATGGATGTTCTCGGAGACGCAGCCAAAGAGGAAGAAGTAATCGAAGGCATGGAATGCGAGGAAGAGGAAGAAGAAGGTGAAGAAGGCGAAGAAATCGAATATGACGAGCATGTATGGCTTTCTTTAAAGAACGCTTCGCTGTTCGTAAACGAAATAGAAATCGCCCTTGAAACCATTGATGAAGCAAATGCCACAGCTTACAGGGCAAATGCTTCGGAATATATCGAAAAAATCAACAATCTGGATGCGGATTACGAAAAGGCGGTATCCGAAGCAGAGACAAAGATGCTTCTTTTCGGCGACAGATTTCCTTTCAGATACATGGTTGACGATTACAATCTGTCATATTATGCGGCTTTCGTAGGCTGTTCCACGGAGACCGAGGCAAGCTTTAAGACGGTTACTTTCCTTGCGGAAAAGATGGATGAAAATTCACTTAAAGCCGTTATGACCATCGAAGGAAACGACCACAAAATTGCAGAAACCATTATTCAAAACACCGAGTCAAAAGATCAAAAAGTTCTGACTCTTAATTCCATGCAGTCCGTTACTGCGGGAGATATCAAAGAAGGCGCAACATATCTTTCGATAATGGAAAAGAATCTTGAAGTTTTAAAAGAAGCGCTTCAATAAGAGGACTCGGTTATGAAAAAGTGGATAAGTATTTTTACGGGCGCCTTGATATTGGGTGTTTTGGTTGCGTGCCTGCACGGCGCGGGCTCAAACATTCATCCGAATACGTCCGGTGCCGGAAAATCCGACGGCGTAAAAATATCGGATGACGAAAATTCAGATCGGGAATCCGAAGAGGATTCGTTTAATTCCGTAAACGAGGATTATTCCGCAAACGATATTGACGATTCGATAAATCCGAATGAGGGAAAAAACGAAGAAGAAAAAATAGAAGAGGATTCCGATTCTTCGGATAACGATGAAATCGATGAGATGAAGGAAGAAGCCGACAAAGGCGATGAACAAATCGATGTCGATCTTACGGCGATTTCCGGTCTTTTGGTTTATTCCGAAGTCAGCAATATGATGACAAGACCCGGTGATTATATCGGAAAAACCGTCAAAATGAGGGGGCTTTACGCCGTCGCATACGACGATCGCTACGATCAATATTACGATTATTGCATAGTGCAGGATGCTACGGCATGCTGTGCGAACGGAATAGAATTCAATCTGACGGACGATTATGTCAAACCCGATGATTATCCCTCGGAGGGAGACGAAATAACCGTCTTCGGGGTCTTTGAGACATACCAGGAGGGCGGTTATACTTATTGCACTTTAAGAAACGCAAAACTCATACAATAAAAGAAAACGGCGGTCGGCAAAAACCGCCGTTTTTTGATGCGTTGACTTTGGGGGAAAAGGGTGTTATCATCAATGAAGTTAGAAATAACTAACTATTTTCGAAAGGAGATGAGCTTATGCATATGAATATAAATGTTTTATGGGGATTGTTAATTCCTTTTGTCGGAACATCCGCAGGAGCAGCATGCGTATTTTTCATGAAGGATAAACTTGGCGATAAGGTTCAAAAAGGACTCACGGGTTTTGCGAGCGGAGTGATGGTTGCGGCATCGATATGGAGTCTTATAATTCCCGCCATCGAGCAGTCCCAAAATCTCGGGAAACTGTCTTTCCTGCCTTCTGCGACAGGTTTTACGCTCGGAATATTCTTTCTTTTGATACTCGACTCGGTTATACCGCATCTTCACTTGAATACGGACAAAGCCGAAGGCATTAAGAGCAAATTGAAAAAGACCACAATGATGGTACTGGCGGTTACTCTCCATAATATTCCGGAAGGAATGGCCGTAGGTGTCGTATATGCGGGACTTTTGTCCCAAAACACTGCCATCACTGCAGGCGGTGCGCTTGCTCTTGCAATAGGTATTGCCATTCAAAACTTTCCCGAAGGCGCCATTATATCGCTTCCTCTTTGTGCGCAGGGAAAGAGCAGGGGAAAGGCTTTCTTAAGCGGTATTTTATCGGGCGCGGTCGAACCCGTCGGCGCGCTCCTTACGATATTTGCCGCGTCCCTGGTTGTACCTGCGATGCCTTATCTTTTAAGTTTTGCGGCAGGCGCCATGATTTATGTCGTGGTTGAGGAACTGATACCCGAAATGTCTTCGGGTGAGCATTCGAATATCGGTGTCGTAATGTTTTCCGTCGGCTTTGTGCTCATGATGGCACTGGATGTGGCTTTAGGCTAAAGACCTTTCCGAATATAAAATAGGCCGGTATGATTTGTATCGGTCTTTTTTATTACTCTTTTGTTTGAATAAAACCCTTTGACATAGTACAATAATAGGGATAAAGAGGGAGGGTGAAACCTTATGAACAGGATAAAAATAGCTTTTTTTGACGCTAAGGATTATGATAAGAATTCTTTTATCAAAGCGAACGAAAACATAGATTACGAAATAGATTATTTTGATACCAGACTTACAAAGGATACGGTCCGACTGGCAGAGGGGCATGACGTTGTATGCGTTTTTGTAAATGACGATGTCGACAAAGACGTCATCGATGCGCTCGTTGAGATGAACGTTAAACTCGTAGCCTTAAGATGCGCCGGATACAACAATGTCGATGTCGAATACGCATATGAAAAGATTCACATCGTCAGGGTTCCCGCATATTCGCCCTACGCGGTTGCCGAGCATGCCATGGCGCTTCTTTTGACATCGATTCGAAGAATCCACAAAGCATATATAAGAACAAGGGATTTTAATTTCAGCTTAAGCGGCCTTACGGGCTTCGATCTTCACGGCAAAACAGTGGGTATAGTCGGAACCGGCAAAATCGGAAGGATATTTATCGATATCTGCCGCGGCTTCGGAATGAATGTCATTGCATATGACAAATTTCCCGCCAAGGACAGCGACATCAAATATGTCACGCTTGATGAAATCTGGGAGCAAAGCGATATTATTTCGTTCCATTGCCCCTTAACCGACGAGAACAGGCATATGGTCAATGAAGAGTCCATCGCAAGGATGAAAAAAGGCGTTGTTCTTATCAATACTTCAAGAGGCGGTCTGATTGATACCGAAAGCCTTGTCGAAGGCATTAAGCAGCGCAAAATCGGAGCCGCCTGCCTTGATGTGTACGAAGAGGAATCAAACATCTTCTTCCACGATTATTCGAACCATATCGTTGACGACGATACGCTTGCAAGGTTAATCTCCATGCCCAATGTCATAGTAAGCTCCCATCAGGCATTTTTGACCGAGGAAGCGCTTTCGAACATAGCTGATACAACGCTTGAAAACGTAAAAGAATTCTTCGAAAACGAATACAGCGTCAATGAGGTATGTTACAAATGTCCGAAGGTTGAAGACTGCAAACAGCTTCATAACGGGAAATGCTTTTAAAAAAGCATGAAAAGGCAAAATAAAGGCCGTATTTTATAAATGTTTTTATATATATTTACGCATTTTGATATATAATTATAGTATGCTGATGAATTATCGGTAAAACCGATTTCGTTAAGGAGATTGATATGAAAACTTTAATAGTCGTTGACATGCAAAACGATTTTATAGACAAGGCTCTCGGAACCAAAGAGGCCGAGGCGATTGTTCCCGCGGTTGCCGCAAAGATTGACAAATATGTCAAAGCCGGCGACGAAGTGATTTTTACAAGGGATACGCATCAGGAGAATTACCTTGAAACAAATGAAGGTCATTATCTTCCCGTGGTTCACTGCATTGAGAATACCGAGGGCTGGGAGATAAAGGAAGGATTGGCATTTGAAGGCGCACGCATTATCAATAAGCCCACTTTCGGATATATGGGCTGGGGCGATTTCAAATTCGAGGAAATCGAAATCGTCGGTCTTTGCACCGACATCTGCGTGGTTTCGAATGCACTTATATTAAAGGCAATGTTTCCGGAGATTAAAATATCCGTCGATTCGTCCTGTTGCGCGGGAGTAACGCCCGAAAGTCACAAGGCCGCGCTTGAAACCATGAAAATGTGCCAGATTGAAGTCATTTAAAAGATAAATGCAAGGAGGCGTCGTATAGGATGTCCAGGAAAAAAGTTATTAAAACCGTCAGAAAAAATCATATTTGGCCCACACTTGTTCTGTGTCTTTTTATCGCATTGGTCGTTGATATTTTTATCGCGTTCTTTGCCAGCTCTTTTGCTACGTACATAGTCGATACCAAAATCGTGGACGAATACGAATCCGTTGCCTACATGGCAAAGATTTATGACAAAAACAGCGTTGAGGAAGGCGAGAATATTTACAACCTTCTTGACGAAGACGGACGTGTTTATTTCATCTGTGACAAGCACGGAAAGGTAATCCATCAGAACGGAAGCAATACCATAGGTACGACCAACGGTACAGTTGAACTTCCCGGTACCGGAGATGTTTTATCGGACGGTGAAACCAAGGCGCGTATCTATCTTGACAAAACAATAGAAGGTTTCTTCTCCACCGATGATGAAGGAAATATCATATTCGATCCGAAGTCCCTCATCAAATTTGCAAACAAAGTCGGAGAAGACTCCAACCTTTCGGCTGACGTACCGAGATCTTCGATAGATTTGCCTCTTTGGGTGGCAATAGAGGTTAAGGGCGGAACACAGGTATTCTACGGAAAAGCAAGTTTCGTAATATCTTTGTCCGATGTTGCATTCATAGTATCTTTTGTTCTTGCGGGAGTTGTTCTTGTCGGCTGTATCATAATTCTTATGGTTGTGAATATGATATCCACGCTCCTCGGACAAAGAAGAATGAGCAAAGTATTCTTTTCGGATCCCGTAACCAGAGGACGCAACTGGATGTGGATGTCCTATCGTGCGGAACATATTCTTAAGAAAAGAATAAACGCTTCGCAGACATTCGCCGTCTTGGACATTGTATTTGTAAAATACAGAAATTACTGCGTATGCCATTCGATTCGCGAAGGCGAAGAAATGCTTTGCAGAGTGGATAAAATATTAAGAGACAGCGTAAACAAAAAAGAAGTGGCCGCTCATTATGCTTCGGCAAATTTTGCGCTTTTGCTTAAAGTTAAGGACAAGGACGAACTTGAAGACAGAATCAAGGATATTTTGAAAAAACTCGAGTCCATCGACCTTGAGCACAAATTCAGTTTCCATATCGGTGCATATATAATTCTGCCCGAAAAAGACAAAAACGGCAGAACTGTTAAGAGAAAAGATTTCGATATCGAAAGAGAATACAACAATGCATGTACCGCCAGAACTTCGCTTGAAGAATGCGACGATTCAGGCTATGCTTTCTTTGACGAAAACCTCGTTGAAGAGCAAAAATGGATTAATCTCGTAATGGATAAATACGACGAAGCCATAAAGAATGAAGAGTTCGTGGTTTATTATCAGCCCAAATACGATCCCAAAACCAACGAATTAAAGGGCGTGGAAGCTCTTATCAGATGGAATTCGCCGCAACTCGGATTCAAGCCGCCCGCGACATTTATTCCCATTCTCGAAAAGAACGGTCTTATTCCCGAGATAGACAATTACATGATTACCCATGTGGCAAGAGATCAGAAAGCATGGCTTGATGCCGGTCTTGATTGCGTACCTGCTTCGGTTAACGTTTCAAGGGCTCATTTCATGGAAAAAGACCTAGCAAAGCAGATAAGAGACATAGTCGATAAAGAAGGCGCTCCTCACGATTTGATCGAAATAGAGCTTACTGAAAGCGCATTCTTTGATGACAAGAGAGCCATGATTGATACAATCACACAGCTTAAAGACTTAGGATTCAAGGTATCGATGGATGATTTCGGTTCAGGTTATTCATCGCTTAATTCCCTGAAAGATATGCCCCTGGATATTCTCAAACTCGATGCCGGCTTCTTTGGAGGCGATTTGAACGACAACCGCGGCGAGATAGTTGTATCCGAAGCCATTAAACTTGCCAAATGCCTCGACATGCTTACGGTTGCCGAAGGCGTTGAAGCCAAAGAGCAGGTTGATTTCCTTGCAAAGCAGGGCTGCGACATGATTCAGGGTTATTATTACGCAAAACCCATGCCCGCCGACAAATTCGCCTTAAGAATGCAAAAGGGCTTTGACGTTATGGCAGATCTCGAAGGCAGAAAAGCCGAAGAGGAAAACGCAGAAGAGGAAACCGCAGCCGAAACCGCACCCGAGGCAACTGTTGAAAATAAAACGGAAACTTCGGGAGAGAACGCACCCGAGGCGGCTGTTGAAAATAAAACAGAAACTTCAGGAGAGAATGCACCCGAGGCTGAGACCGAAGAAGAAACAGCAGTTGAAAGTGTTCCTGCAGCTGAGGCTGAAAATAAAACGGAAGCAGAAAGTGAACCTGCATCTGAAACCGCAGAAGAAAGCGCAAACGAAAAATCTTCGGAATCGTAAGTCGAAAAAATTTTCGAAGCAGAGCAACCGACTGTTTGAAATTCAAACCGCAATATATAGATATGGTTTTTTCCGATAAATTAATCTGAAGCGGCGGATGCGACGAAAAACGCTCCCGGTTTTCGGGATAAAACATCAAAAATGCGTTTTTGGCGATTTTTGAGGGGACGGATAAATCAAAGGTTTTAAAACAGTAAAATACCCCTAAAAGTTAAATTAGGATTTAATATTTATTTTAACGGTTTTTTCGATTTAATTTTTTGAAAGAGAAGATGATTCTTCGAAAAACTGTTATTTTTCGATATAACAAATGATATTTACGAAAAAAGTCTTTGGACACAAGATGTAGATTCGGTGTTCATCGGACTTTTTTTGAAAAAGGAAGAAATATGTCCAAGGTTTTGGTCGGTTTATCCGGCGGTGTAGACAGCGCGGTATGCGCTTATCTTTTAAAAGAAAAAGGATATGATGTCTTGGGTGTTACACTTCGTACATGGCTCGATTCGAGCAGCGAGGTGAGCAAATGCTGCGAGCTTGATGATGCGGCCGACATAGCCAAGGCTTTAGACATTCCTTTCTATATTCATAATGTGGGAAGTCTTTTTTGTCATTTTGTAACCGCACCTTTCGTGTCGGACTATCTTCACGGACTTACTCCGAGCCCCTGTGTAATATGTAACAGAAGAGTCAAATGGGAAGGCATGATGAATCTTGCCGATATTCATAATGCCGATTATGTGTCTACGGGGCATTACGCAAATATAATAAGACTTCCGAACGGCCGTTTGACCGTCAAAAAATCCTCGGGCGGCAAAGATCAGGCCTATATGCTTTACCGTCTGACCCAGGAACAGCTTGAGAAGACCCTTATGCCTCTTGGCAACATGTCAAAGGATGAAGTACGCCAAATTGCAAAAAAGGCAGGAATTCCCGTAGCGCAAAAACCCGATTCGCAGGAAATCTGTTTTGTGGAAGACGGACATTATGCCGATTATGTCGAAACAAATGCCGAAAAATTCGGTTTCTCGGATTTGTTGAAAGGCGAGGGCAATTTCGTCGATGAATCCGGCAAAATCCTCGGACGCCATAAGGGCATCTATCATTACACCATAGGCCAGAGAAAAGGTCTCGGAATAGCCATGGGGTATCCCGTATTTGTCAAAGAGATTCGTCCCGAAACGAATGAGGTAGTTTTAAGCGAAGAAGACGCTTTGTTTTCGGACACCGTTTTTTGCAGGGATTTGAATTTCATGAGTTTGGAAGATATTAAGGAAGGCGAAGAAATTAACGCTTCCGTTAAAATCCGTTATCGCCACGAAGGCGGCAGGGCGATTCTCACAAGGGTTGACAAAGAAACAATCAAGATAGTTTTTGACAAACCCCAAAGAGCGGCCACAGCGGGACAGTCCGCAGTCTTTTACGATGACTCCGACTGCGTTATCGGCGGCGGAATAATCGTTTCGGGAAATTAAAAACATCCGTAAATATCGGGTTCGCCGGGCGTTCCCGATTTTTTTGATTTTTTTTGTAACGTTTTTTTGTTTCTATCTGTTTATTAGTCAGAAAGCAGGGTGAAAAATGAAAAACTCTTCCGCACAGATGGAAGAAATTTATTTGAAATATTGTATACCGCTGAAGAAATTTGCTTTTACGCTTTGCAGAAACGAAGATCTCGCAGACGACATAGTTTCGGAGACGTTTTACAGGGCGATTAAGAATTTCGATAATTACAGGGAAGGCAATTTGTTCGCGTGGCTTTGTACAATAGCCAAGAACACTTATTTCAACCATCTGAAGAAAAAAGACAATTTACATGACTCGATTGACGACGAGAATTTCCGCGAGGTTGCGGGAGGAGACGATGTTGAAGCCGAGGTGATGAAACGTGAGGAACAAAGAAAACTATCCGAATGTATCGGCCGGTTAAGCGACATCGAAAGAGAAGTGGTCAATTACCGAATCAATACGGGACTTTCGTTTAAGGAAATCGGAGACGTACTTCACAAAAGCGAGAACTGGGCAAGAGTCACTTTTTACCGCTGCAAAGAGAAACTGAAAGGAATGATGAACGATGAAGAATGAAAAATGTCATCTTATTAAAGATTTGATTCCGTTATACATAGACGAGCTTTGCTCGGATGAAACAAACGAAATAATCAAGGATCATCTGAAAGAATGTTCCTACTGCCTTAAGACCTACGAAGACATGGTCAGTGAAATAAAAGGTTTGGACGAAAACAAAAATACCCTTGAATACGACCGCGAATTGATGAAAAAGGTCAGCAGTCAGGTTAAAAGAAAAGCCAATAAAACCAGATTTGTCACAATCGGCATTATCGCGCTCGCATTACTGATTTTCATCTTCATCAACCTTCCGATAATTCCGATCAAGGCCTCCGATTTGACAGCGCATACGGAAAAAGCTTCCATGATAGACGATGTGGTTTACGGATACAACCTTGAATACGGAAACAAAATGTCCGAAAACGGTATCATTGTTTACGACGATAAAAACGATAAAAAGCTTGAAGACAGAACGTTTTATGAGGTTGAATTCATAGAATACGGAAAAAGCTTTGCCAATGACGTTCATATCTATACGGACTCGCTGAATACGGTTGAAGGCATGTGTGCCGTGGAAATACAAAGCAACAAACCCATCAGGGGCTATTCATACAAAACTGACATGGCTGGAAGGGAAAAGGTATTGGCAGTAAAGGCAAGAACCTCGATTTTGGGCAATTTCCAAAGAAGAGCAAAGTCTTCGGTAGTATTTCTTAACGAAGACGGAAGCGCGGTAAAAGGTGTTTATGCAAAAGAGGGAAAAACATTGATGAGGATAGATGAATAATTTATCCGTGGAATGAATAAGCGGATCCGAAAATTCATTTTCATTTTTCTAAGAGCCCCGGCGGTATACAATCCGTCGGGGCTCTGTTGTGTTTTGATTAATCGTTTAATAAATCCGAGAGTTTTTTGTTGTAAAAGAAATTGTGAACCAGTTCGCCGTATTCCTTCCAGAGGGGAAGGGTGATGCAGCCCGATGCTCTGGGACAGTCCTCGGCTTTTGCCGCAAGACAGGCGACCGGTGCGAGCGAACCTTCGGTAAGTTCGATTATTTCGCCGACCGAATATTCCTCGGGTTTTCTTTTTAATTTGTATCCGCCGCCTTTTCCGGAAAGACTTGTGAGCAGATTTCCCTCAACCAGATCTTTTATGATTATTTCCAGATATTTTTTGGAGATTCCCTGCCTTTCGGCTATGTCTTTCAAAGGAATGAAAGCGTCGCTGTCCTGTGATGCCAAATCTATCATAATTCTTAAAGCATATCTTCCCTTTGTTGAAATCATTTTTTATACCTTCTTTCCGAATTCAAATACTTGGGACAAAAAAATTATAAAACATAATTTTGAAAAAATAAAGAAAAACCTATCAAATTGATGGGTAAAAATTTTCAAAGCAAAAAAACAATAAAAAACCGAGGCCCGAAAGACCTCGGTTTGATTATTTATATATGGTTTGCTTTAGCTTTTGATTAAGCCTTGCCGTTGGAACCAAGAACGTCTGTAATCTTGTGAGCAACCATGTCCTTAACAGCCTGACGAGCGGGCTTTAAGTACTGACGGGGATCGAAGTGATCGGGATGCTCTGCGAAGTACTTTCTGATGTTACCTGTCATGGCAAGACGGATATCGGAGTCGATATTGATCTTACATACGGCAAGAGTAGCAGCTTTACGAAGC
>JAGADU010000098.1 GCA_017613435.1 Lachnospiraceae bacterium
CCGTCAGTCCGGTTATTTTCCCAAGGTCTTCAAAGACCGTTTCGGAACGAATAACCGTTTTGAATCCGTCTTTATATGTCCATCTGTCATTTTTTTCTCTGACAGGAATCCGAGAATCCATTTTAACCCCTTCTTTTGCCTTTTATTTCGCCTTTTTTGACGCAACAATTCCGAATGCCAAATAAAAGATTATCGTAAGAACCACGAAAATCAAAACGAACATATTGATTTCCTCGCTCCATTTCAAAGCCACCGCCGAACCCGAGAGAATGAGCATTACAAGCGGATTGACAAACGAAAAATCGGTAATGCCTTCCTTGAAGAATTTTAAAAGCATCCTTCCGAATAAGGGAATGAGAACGAAAGCCGCCGCAAATTCGGCCGCATAAAAAGGAATCGTCAGCGCGCCGAGTTTAAGCGCTATATAGCAAACCGGCACCGTCATCGAAAAAAGCGTAAGGTATATAACGGACACGATCGAAGCAAATTTTTTGCTTTTGTCGCCCATGCATTTTTCAACCGTTTTGACAACCATTGCCGCAATCAGAAATCCGTATGCAACAAACTGAACGGGTGCAAGGGTAAAGCCCGTGTGCATCATTCCGGCATAAAGAAATGCCATCGCTCCGATAACGATTGATTTGTAATTGTCCTCAAAGGGATATGTTTCTTTGGAAAAAAGTTTGCCAAACATTCCGAAAAACGGCTTTGCAGACAAAACGCTTCCGGCCAGGAGACCCAAAACCGTAACCGAATAAGCAATGATATTAAAATAATTGCCCGTCATTACCGCATACTCTCCTCCGTGCCCGATACTGAAAATCACGGCCAAAAGTCTCTCGATAAATATAACCGAAAAATATACAATTAAACCCACGCTTTTTAATTTGTTTGTGATTTTGTTTTCCATGCCTTTTTCCTTTCGTTATGCGTTACCTGCGGCGTATTTTCCCTGTCTTTCAGTCTCTTATGCCGTCCTTTATCAGATTTTGTGCTTCTTCGATCGATATGTTTCTTTCCCTGGCTATTCTTGCAAGATCTTCGTATTCGATTTTTTCTCTTTTAACCCCGAAGCCTTCGGATTGTTTGATTCTGATTGTTCCGTATTCGGTCTCCTTTGTGACAATGCTTCTTTGCAAAGTATAACGGCGGCTGATATTCTCTCTTACGCCGAGTGTTGCGGTATGTTTGAAAATGAGATTTAACATCTCTTCTTTTTTGCTTTCTTTGCACATTACGCAAATAAGGATTCCCGGTCTGGATTTTTTCATTCCGACGGGAACGGTATATGTTTCAAGCGCACCGTTTTGCATAAATATTTCCGTCGCGAAGGCGATTCTTTCGGCTGTCATGTCATCCACATTAAAGCTGAGTTCCGTGACGGTTTCGCTCGAATCCGCAGTATCTCCGAGGAATGCTCTCACGCAGTTTGCCTGTTCGAAATCCTTAAATCCCATTCCGTAGCCGATTTTGTCCACGCTCATCACGGGCATGGGACCGAAATCCGATACAAAATATTTAAGAAGCGCAGCCCCCGTGGGTGTGCAAAGTTCTCCTTTGACACTTCCGGAATAAACCGGTACGCCTTTTAAAATATAAGCGGTCGCCGGTGCGGGTACGGGTAAAATACCGTGTGCGCAGTGAACATGTCCGCTTCCTAAATGAATTGCGCCTGCTGCCACTTTCGCGGGAGCTATTTCCTCCATCAGCATGCAAACCAAAGTTATATCGCAAACCGCATCCATGGTTCCGACTTCATGAAAATGAATGTCTGCCACGGGTACGCCGTGTGCCGCACTCTCGGCATTTGCTATAAGAGCATAAACGTTTTTCGCATCGTTTTTAACTTTTTCGCTTACATTCAAACCGTCAATTATTTTCTCTATATCCCTGAGGGAAGAATGATGATGCGCGTGCGTATGTCCGGTTTCTTCGCTGTCATGGCTATGAACATGTTCATGATGATGCTCGCTTTCATGTTCGTGATGATGCTCATGCTCTTTAATAAGCTCCTCTTCGCTTACACCATCGACAAAAACATCCATATGTGTTCCGAGAATTCCGCATTTGCTCATGGGTTTGGGCACGATTGAAACCTTATTAAGTCCCATGGCTTCGACTTTTTGCATGAATTCTTTTTTGTCATCGACAAGTTCGTACAAAGCTGCCGAAAGCATATCGCCGGCGGCACCCATTGAACAATCAAGATAAAGTGTTTTCATTCATACCTCCCATATGATTGATTCGGTTGGCAAAAAATCCCGCACCGAATCCGTTGTCGATATTTACGACCGTCACTCCGGCCGCACACGAATTAAGCATCGAAAGAAGTGCGGATAAACCTTCAAACGAAGCACCGTATCCGACACTTGTGGGTACCGCCACAACGGGGCATGAAGCCAGGCCTCCCACGACGCTTGCAAGTGCGCCTTCCATTCCCGCCACGACTATTATCACGCTCGCTTTTGTCAGGGAATCCATGTGTGCAAACAACCTGTGTATCCCCGCAACACCCACATCATATATTCTCTCTACCCTGTTTCCGAGAAATTCCGCGGTAACCGCAGCTTCCTCTGCCACCGGAATATCGCTCGTTCCGCCGGTTAAAACCAGAATCTTTCCGCCTCCGTCGGCTTTTTTCATGCTGCCGACAATTCCGATTTTGGGAGCTTCGAAATAAGTGAATTCATCGCTTAGGTTCTTTTTGAGCCCGTCGGCGCTTTCCGCGGAAAGCCTCGTAATCAGAATTCCGTCATCGGATTTTTCTCTCATCTTTTCGATGATGATTTTTATTTGTCCGACGGTTTTCCCCGCGCCGTAAATCACTTCTCCCGTGCCCTGTCTGTTCTTTCTTTGCAAATCTATTTTGGCAAAATCAAGGTCGGCGAAGGGTTCGGTTTTAATTAAGGTCTCCGCCTCGCTTACGGATATTTTTTTGTCTCTTACATCTTCGAGAATTCTGTACAAATCTTCGTTCATTCTTTGTTCCTTTGTTTCGTCAAACGGATTTTGTTCTCGCCTTTCGGTCGATCGTAACTTCTTCGTATGATTCGCCGAGTTTTTTATTTATATTGTCCTTCTCTTTTTCGTACAGTTCAAACTGATCCTCCGTGATCTGCAAAAGCGCTTTGCCCTCCCTGTAACGAACCCTGAAATCGCGAAATCCTATCGTAAACAGATATTCCTCCGCCCTTTCCGTCTTACAAAGTATTTCCCCGGTGATTCTCTCCCCCGCGGGCACTCTTGTTGCAAGGCACGCATATGCGGGTTTATCCCACGTGAAAAGTCCCGCTTCCTTTGACAGTCTTCTGATATCGCTTTTTGTCAGTTCGCAAAGACGAAGCGGCGAGAGCACCGATAATTCAGAAAGCGCTTTCATTCCGGGTCTGTCGGCATCGTCATCCGATGCGTTGCTTCCGTCCAAAAGGACTTCGAATCCGTCTTTTGCGGCCTGTTGCTTTATAAGCGTAAAAATCTTTTGCTTGCAAAAATAGCAA
>JAGADU010000099.1 GCA_017613435.1 Lachnospiraceae bacterium
AAAAAGTACTCTTTAATGAGAGTGTGCGTTTTATTTTTGGCAGGCGGTGCGATAGGAAACTTAATCGACAGAGTATTCAGAGGCGAATTGTTCCATGGATATGTTGTCGATATGATTTATGTTGAAATAATTAACTTCCCGGTATTTAACATAGCGGACAGTTTTATTACGGTCGGATTTGCTGTACTTATCTTCTCAATTCTCTTTGTATATAAAGAGAAGGACTTTGACATAATCTTCAAGAAGAAATCCGCTGATTCAATCGAAGAAAGCGAAAACATCGAAGAAACAAATGAGAACACTGCAGATGAAAATGCTGAAAATAAAGAAGCAGATGCTAATGCAGGCAATGAAGAAAAAAGCGAAACAGACAACGTAGAAGAAATAATTGACGAGAGCAAAGAAGAAAAAAATTCGGAAGAGACAGAAAAAGCAGAATCTGACGACAATAAAGAAGAAACTTAAGTCAAAAATATAAATAGAAATCAGGATTAAAATGAAAATTATAGATGCACATGCACATATATTCCCCAAGAAAATCGCTGTGAAGGCTTCGGCTTCGATAGGCGATTTTTATGGCCTTGCGATGGATTCGGATGCTTCGGT
The DNA here is from genome assembly GCA_017613435.1 of Lachnospiraceae bacterium. Classification (GTDB taxonomy): domain Bacteria; phylum Bacillota; class Clostridia; order Lachnospirales; family Lachnospiraceae; genus UBA3766. The sequence goes on from JAGADU010000099.1 coordinate 607, forward strand.
TGACAGCTTGATTGCCTGCGAAGAAGAACTTGGTACATCGCATGCATTGGTATGCTCATCAGCACTTTCTCCTGCGCAGGTTGAAAGCATAAACAATTTCATCGCAACTGAGGTAAGTGCCCATCCTTCATTAATCGGACTTGCAGCAATGCATAAAGATTATGAGAATTTTGAAGAAGAAATACTTCGTGCAAAGTCATTGGGATTAAGAGGTTTTAAATTTCATAATGACATGCAGCGTTTTGATATAGACGATCCTAAAATGTTTCCGATTTACAAGGCGATATCGGATGCGGGAATGGTTGTCCTTTTCCATATGGGTGATGACAGATATGATTTCAGCGCACCTGACAAAATGGTTAAAGTGGCAAGAGAGTTTCCTGAAATGACCATTATAGGAGCGCATTTCGGCGGATACAGAAGATGGAGCGATTCCATTCATAATCCCAAACTTCAAAATGTTTACTACGATACATCAAGTTCGCTTTTTATGCTTGAAAAAAGTACAGCGGAAAGATTTATAGATCATTTCGGACCTGACAGATTTTTTTTCGGAAGTGATTTCCCTATGTGGAATCCCAAAGGTGAGTTTGAACGTTTTAATAAACTGAACCTTTCTGAAGAAGTCAGAGAGATGATTCTTCACGAGAATTTTGAACGTGTTTTTGATTTGAAAGATTGATTACCTTTTTGGTTGAAAGAGACGTAATATGGAAGATAATTTTGTAACGCTAAAACAATTTGTCGACAGCATCGCAGAATCATATCCCGATAATATAGCATATCGTTTTTATCGGGAGGAAATAATCGAAAACAGAACGTATTCTGATTTGAAGAGAGATGTATACGCATTGGCTTCAGCCTTTGTCGGCAAAGGTTTTTCTTCCAAACATATAGCAATTTTAGGCGGCACAAGCTATGAATGGATTGTGTCTTTTCTTGCTGTAATCATAAGCGGAAACGTAGTTATTCCCATCGACAAAATGCTTCTTAAAAAAGAAATGCTTTATCTTTTCGAAGCAGGCGATGTGGATGTAATTCTATACGACGAAGAATTTGAAGAAACCGCTTTAGAAGCTAAAAAGACAATCAAAAAAGTTAAAAAGATTTACAATCTTTTAGGAGAAGATTTCCAAGGCTTTATGAAAACTAAGGAAGTCGAAATGCCAGAAACCGATCCCGATAAAGTATGTGAAATTCTTTTCACTTCCGGTACTACCGGAGTCAGCAAGGGTGTAATGATTTCCCAGACAAACATCATTGTTAATCTTAAGGAAATCCACAGGCTGGATTTTGCTTCAAACGTTTCCGGCCCCAGGGTTGTTTTAAGTGTACTTCCCGTGCATCATACATTCGAACTGACCGTGGACAACCTCGGTATTATGTGTTACGGTGCAACCATCTGCATTAATGACAGCATTGAACATATTGCGGCAAACATAAATACTTTCAAGCCTGCGGTAATGTTAATCGTTCCTGCAATTGCGGAGGCTTTGTACAAAAAAATAAAAGATGCGATGTCCGATTCAAAGACGGCTCGTAAAATAAATAACGGCAAACGTATCGTTAAGATGGCCGACGTTGTCGGTATGGATGTACGCCGTTCAATCTATAAACAGCTCCTCGACAAGTTCGGCGGAAACTTAACCAACATAGTTGTCGGCGGTGCTGCTCTTCGTCCTGAAATCTGCGAATGTTTTGCCCAGTTCGGAATCAATGTTTTCCAGGGTTACGGTTTAACCGAATGCGCTCCGATTGTATGTGCAAACTCTCCTACGGGAAACAAAATCGGTTCCGTCGGAAAGCCTTATTACTGCGAAGTTAAAATCGTTGACGGAGAGATAGTCGTTAAGGGTGATAATGTCATGCTCGGCTATTACAAAAACGAGGAAGCCACCGGCGAAGTCTTAAAAGACGGATGGTTTTATACCGGTGACCTCGGATACTTTGACGAGGACGGATATCTCTTTATCACAGGCCGAAGCAAAAATGTAATTATTCTTGATAACGGAAAAAATATTTATCCCGAAGAACTTGAAGAGAAGATAATGGTTATCGACGGAGTTAAGGACGTATTCGTATACGGCGACAAGGGCAGACTCTGTGCGCTTGTTCTTCCCGCAAACCCCGGCGACAAAGAGAAAAAGAAGGCAATCGAAACTGCCATCAAGAAGATAAACGAAGCCCTTCCGGGTTACAAGAAGATTACTTTTATAAGCTTTACTCACAGAGAGTTCCCGAAGACCACTACCATGAAGATCAAACGTCACGAACTCATGGAAATGGTTAAGAACCAGCTTGAGAAAAACGAAGTCAAATACGTGGCTCCGACCAATCCCACAGAGGAGAAACTTGTCAATGCTTTCGAACAGATTCTTGCAAAGCGTGTGGGTATCTACGATGACTTTTTCGATCTCGGCGGTGATTCCCTTGCAGCATTTGAGCTTGCTGCGATTTTAGGAGTAAACGCACAGGATGTTTACGAATATCCGACCGTTGAATCACTTGCAAAATTCATGGCAGGAAGCAATGTGCTAGATGACGAGGAAGAGAAGGTAGATGTTAACTCTATTATTCTTCACAATTCGAACGTTACTTATAAAAACGCTCATAAATGCGTATTCTTAACAGGTGCAACAGGCTTCCTTGGTGCGCATATTTTACGAGAACTTTTAAGAAACAAAGTCAAGGTTGTATGCTTAGTCAGAAACGAAGAGAGACTTCGTCAGACCCTCGGCCGTTATTTCCCGAAAGAGTACAAGTACTTT
>JAGADU010000100.1 GCA_017613435.1 Lachnospiraceae bacterium
CTTGTCAACCTGTATTTTTATTATTTTTTCCGAAAGCGAATACCATTCGTCGCCTTCGGGTATCTGGGGAAAAACGATTTTATATGCCGTAAGATCCTGAAATCTTTTGTTTTTATCCATCCGGCCGCCGTATTTTGCATCATTGCAAAGAGGGAAACCAAGTTTCGATAAATGCGCTCTGATCTGATGGCTTTTCCCCGTAATAAGTTCAATTTCAAGATAAGAGAAGGTATCATTGGACTCCAATACATTAACTTTAGTGATAATTTTCGAACATTTTATATCAGACGGAACAGATTTTTCGTCTTCATAAACCGTTACTTTGTTGTTTTTCTCGTCCTTGTGAAGAAATGCCTTGTAGGTACCGGATAAATTGCAATTGCCGTTTGTTTTTGCAATATAATATTTTTTAACTTCTCTTTTTTGAATCATATCGCTTAATCTTTTCGAACCGTTAAGCGTTTTGCCAAAGAACACCAGACCTTTCGTATTTCGATCGAGTCTGTTTAATACGGAAGGCTTAAATTCCTTAAATGATTCTTCGTTAATGAAATTTTTGGAAAAAAGATAACCGATACACCATTCGTTTAACGAATACGAATTGTTATTGTCTTTTTGCGAAAGCACGCCTTCGGGTTTGTAAACTATCATAAAATCTTCATATTCGAATATGATTTCTATGCCTTTTAATGTATTGAATGCATCCAAATAATATTGTTTGTCGATTTTTATGCTTTCGCCGGACATTTTTTGGAAAGTTTCATCTGAAAAATAAATTTTAATGCTGTCTTGGCTTTTTAAAATTTCATCTCCCTTTGCTCTTTTGGAGTTAAGTTCGATGTTCTTTTTTCTTAACATTTTATAAAGAAACGCATTGGAGGCCGAAGGCATAATGCGCTTTAAATATTTGTCCAGTCTTTGATTTTCGTTGGTTTTGTTGATGATGTATTCTTTCATTTTTATAAAGAAATGCTTTTTAATAAAGCATATGCCTTAAGATCGATTTCGCTTTTTTGATAATCGGAGTCTACGCTTTTGATGCGCTCCAAATATTTGTCTTTGTTATCGAGAATATAAACCTTAAATCCTTCGATTGAATTTTGGGAAAGATATTTTTCTATATGCTCCCTGCAGCTTTTGGCATCAGTTTTGCCTGTTGAAAGCGCAATCACGGAACCGTCATGTACAAATGCCGATGCCAGCGGATAATTTGTACTGTAACTTGTAAGATAAAAATCATAACCCCTGCAAAAATCCCTGTTTGATGAAGCCGCCTCGATTTCATCATATATTGATTTTTCGCAGGAATATTTTTCGGCTTTTACATACATTATGAAAGATACTATGAATTTTGCGACGGGAAGCATTCCCAATACCGCGATTACGGTTAATATATTCTTTGAACTGCCGGTCGTAAAAAAGCCGATAAGAAAGACAGAAGCGCATCCGATAAGTAAAACAATCGTCAATAAGCCTATTCGAACGGGCTGCTTTTTTAAATAACCGAAAAGTCCTTTCTTGGATGAAAACATATTAATCTCCTCTTGCCAAAAAAAATGACCTCCGTTTAAGAGGTCATTTTATTAAAATTCGTCATCTTCTTCGGGAATGTCGTCTTTATATTCCTCTTCTTCAGGAATGTACTGAGTAGGCTTTTCCTCTTCTTCCTCAGGCTTGCTTTGCTCTTCTTCAACCAAAGGAGCTATTTCCGCTCTGTTATCTTCTATCTTCGCATACAAAGCATCAAGTCTCGCCTGAGCATCCTCGAATGTTTTATTGTTTTTAAGCATAACTTCTTCGACTGCTTTTTGCATATCCGCAAGAATGTCATCCATATAGAAGTTCATGCTCTTAATGATATCTTCTTTGTATTCTTCTGCTTCGTCAACGCTTCTTTGAGAAAGAACCTGTGCCTCTTCAACAAGAGCATCAGCCTGCTTTTGAGCTTCGAGCATGATTTCGTTTTCCGAAAGCTTATTCTGGAGAAGTTCTTCTGTTTCGGCAGCTTTCTCCATTGCTTCCTGTTCGATTTCAAATGCTTTTGCATTAGCCTTGTCAATCTTGTCGTGAGCAAGAGCTTCGGCGCTCTTTAAAAGCTTTTCTCTCTTTGAAAGAACATTGTTGGCAAGTTTAATCTGATCGGGAATCATTGATTTGAGTTCATCGAGTTTTTCAAAAATCAAATCAACTTCGACCAAAATCATTCCCTTTTTTAATTTAGAAGGCTTGCTTTCTTCAAGAATTCTTTCGATTTCCGAAATTTTACGCTCTAACTTCTGAACATCAACATTATCTTTTTCAGCTGCCATTGAATTTCTCCAATCTAATATCCGAATTTTTTATACAAACAGTCCGCAACGCATTCAGGAACAAATTTGGATACATCTCCGTGAAAACTTGCGATTTCTCTCACAGTGGTGGATGAAAGATAAGAATATTCCAAATCGGTAGGAAGAAATACCGTTTCGAGAGTTCCTCCGGATATCAAATAATTGGTTTGCGCCATGTGCAATTCATATTCGAAATCCGTAAGCGCTCTTAATCCTCTAAGCACCATGTGGACGTTTTTTTCTTTTGCGTAGTCAATTAGAAGTCCCCCGAATGTGTCTATGATTATGTTGTCATAATCTTTAGTCACATCTTTTAACATTTTAACACGTTCCTCAACTGTAAACAAGGGACTTTTTTTATTATTATCCAAAACGGAAACATAAACGATATCGTAATTCTTCGATGCTCTTTTAATTATATCGATATGCCCGAAAGTTACGGGATCAAAGCTTCCCGGATATATAATCGAACTGCTCATATATTATTCCTTTCCGTATTTTTCCGAATAAATACATGCTTATTAGTTTTATATTCCTTTATTTTGAATATTTCAAGTGAATATTCGTTTAAAAATTCAAAATCGGCATCATAATCGCATTCAACAACTATAATTGTATCTTCTCCGATAAGTCCTTTCTCGGAAAGAATGGGAATTACATCTTTTTCGAGATGCTTTTTAAAAGGAGGATCTATAAAAATAATATCGGGAATTTCTTTGATTCTGTTTTTTATAAAAAACGATACGTCTTCTTTATAAACAACAGCTTTGTCTGCCAATTTTGTTTTCGCGAGATTTTGTTTGATGCAATCAATCGCTTCTTTTGAATTATCGCAAAAATATGCAGTTTTCGCACCCCTGCTCAATGCCTCTATGCCGATAGCGCCGCTTCCGGAAAAAAGATCCGCAAATACGGAATTTCCGACATAGGGCTGAAGACAATTAAAGAGCGTTTCTTTGTATTTGTCGGTTGTGGGCCTGGTATCGAAACCTTTGGGCGTTATTAAATTGATGCTTCTGGCACTTCCTGATATAACTCTCAATTGCTGCTCCTTAGGGTGAGACTTTTGAACGTGGTTTGGGTTCGTTTAAAAAATATTATCAAAGTCTTAATTTGGTACCTTTCGAATCGCGGTTTGTAAGTTTAATCTTACTTACGGGAATATCGCAATCATTGTAATTTATTATGCTTTCAACGGCACCCTGTGCGTAAAATACTTTATCTACAAGCGCCGAATTATTTAATTTCATGCCTCTTACTCCGACAGCCATCTTTTTCTTTTCGGGAATCTGTTCAATCGGGAATTTGAGGAAATATCCGTCATCCGATACAAGTATAATATTCTTTTGCTCATTTAAAACGGCAACGGATACGATTCGGTCGTTGTCCATAAGCTTGGTTGCCTGGATGGTCTTTCTTGTTACATCGAATTCTCCGCCGTCCACAACTTTCATGAAACTCATCTTGGTTACGAAAATGATTCTGAAAAGATTCAAATCCGATTGCGAACATAAAAGAAGTATGGACGAATCATTGGAGGTATACGTGGTGATATTATCGATGGGAATACCTTTATCTCTGATTTTGCCAAGCGGAATATCTGAAACCTTCGCAGTATAAAGCATACCGTTATCGCTGAATAAGCATACTTTGCCGGTGTTTTTGCACAAAACCGCAAATCTGCTTTCTTCTTTAATGGATTCGAGATTTCTTTCGTATGTGGGAAGATCGACGGCTTTGACATATCCGAATCTGTCCATAAGAACATATACATCCATCTCTTCCATTTTCTTTTCTTCGTAAACGGCTTCGCCTTCGTTTGTAATAACGGTCCTTCTTTCGATGCCGTATTCTTTTTTGATGGCTTTTAATTCTTCCGCTATAACCTGGGTCATAGAACTCTGGCGTTCGAGAATGTCTTCGTATCTGAAAATATTGGCCATTGTTTCGTCATGATCCTTAATCAATGCCTGAAGTTCGAGACCTATTAATTTATAAAGTCTCATCTCGAGTATCGCATTGGCCTGTTTTTCGGTAAACATAAGCTGCATGGCCATGATTTTGGATTCTTTGGATTTAAAATGAATACCGTCGGTAATACCTTCGACCAGGCATTTTTTTGCCATGGCTCTGTCTTTAGAGCCTCTTAAAATCTCTATTATCAGATCGATTACGTTGCAGGCCCTGATAAGGCCTTCCTGAATCTCTCTCTTTTCTTCTTCTTTAGCCAAAAGATTCGTGTATTTTCTTCTGTTGAATTCATATGAAAATTCAACGCAGTCCGCAATGATATCCCGAAGAGACATTGTTTCGGGCTTGCCTTTTGAAATAGCAAGCATATTAACGCCGAAAGTATCTTCTAGCCTTGTTTTCTTATAGAGCATATTTTTGAAATTTTCGATATCGGCGTCTCTTTTAAGCTCGATAACTATACGAATACCCTCTTTTGAAGACTGATTGGAAATATCTACTATATCCGGAGCTTTCTTTGATTCGTACAAAGCCGCAATATCGGATAAAAATTTGGAAATATTCGCTCCGATCATAGGATAAGGAATTTCGGTAATAACGAGATTTGTTTTGCCGTTCTTTCCTTTTTCTACTTCGACTTTACCCCTGATTTTGATTTTACCCATACCGGTTTCATAAATCTGAAGAAGTTCATCCTCGTTTATTACAATACCGCCGGTGGGAAAATCGGGTCCTTTGATATATTTCATCAAATCCCTCGTAGTCATGGAGGGATCGTTCAAAAATGCCAAAGTCGCATCGATTACTTCCGAAAGATTATGGGGAGGAATGTTGGTAACCATACCTACCGCAATGCCTTCGGAACCGTTTACGAGAATATTGGGAATTTTAACGGGCAAAACGGAAGGCTCTTTTTCCGTTTCGTCGAAATTGGGAACAAAATCGACAATATCCTTATCTAGATCCGCAAGAAAAGCTTCTTCGGTTATTTTCTGAAGTCTGGCTTCGGTATAACGCATCGCAGCTGCCGAATCCCCTTCTATATTACCGAAATTGCCGTGTCCTTCGATAAGAGCAAGTCCTTTTTTGAAATCCTGCGTCATTACAACAAGCGAATCGTAAATCGACGAATCGCCGTGTGGATGATATTTACCCATTGTATCGCCGACGATTCTCGCAGATTTTCTGTAAGGTTTGTCATGTCTTATACCGAGCTCGTGCATATCGTACAAAACTCTTCTTTGTACGGGCTTTAAACCGTCTCTTACATCGGGCAATGCTCTTGCAATAATAACGCTCATGGCATAATCCACGAACGATTTGCTCATTACCTCGGAATATTCGCTTTTTATAATTTTTCCGGCCATAAAAACTCCAATTAAAAAATTTTTTTAAACGTCAAGCTCCGCTTCGTTTGCGTGCCTGTAAATATAATCCCTTCTTATCGCAACATCGTTGCCCATAAGAAGCTCGGTCAGTTTGGAAGCCATCGAAGCGTCTTCGATCTGTACCTGTTTAAGATTTCTTCTTTCGGGATCGAGCGTTGTTTCCCAAAGCTGTTCGGCATCCATTTCGCCCAGACCCTTGTATCTTTGAAGAGTAAAAGGTCCTTTATGCTTTTTCCTGTATGCGGCAAGCGCGGAATCGTCGTAAAGATATTCCTCTTCACCCTTCGAAGGAATAGCCTTGTACAAAGGAGGCATCGCTATATAAACATGACCCTCAAAGATAAGTTCGGGCATAAAGCGATAAAAGAGCGTCAAAAGAAGCGTACTGATATGAGCACCGTCAACATCGGCATCCGCCATTATAATGATTTTATCGTATCTTAATTTGGAAATATCGAAATCGTTTCCGAAACCTTCGGAAAATCCGCAGCCGAAGGCATTAATCATCGTTTTGATTTCGGCATTTGCCAAAATCTTGTCCATACTTGCTTTTTCGACATTTAAAATCTTTCCTCTGATAGGAAGAATAGCCTGATATTTTCTGTTTCTCGCGGTCTTTGCCGAACCGCCAGCGGAATCACCCTCCACAATGAAAATCTCGCATTTTTCCGCTTCTTTGGATTCGCAGTTTGCCAGTTTTCCGTTTGAATCAAAAGAAAATTTGGGTTTTGAAAGCATGTTTGTTTTGGCTTTCTCTTCCGCTTTTCTTATTTTGGCAGCTTTTTCGGCGCAACCGATTATCGTCTTTAAAGTTTCAAGATTTCTGTCGAAATAAAGCTGTGATTCGTCGTTTATTACTTTGGATACGGCTTTTGAAGCATCCTGATTGTCGAGTTTTGTTTTGGTCTGACCTTCGAATCTGGGCTCCGGATGTTTGATCGAAAGAACGCATACAAGACCGTTTCTTACCTCGGCACCGGTAAAATTGGGATCCTTGTCTTTTAAAATTCCAAGAGACCTTGCATAATTGTTGATTACCTGCGTGAAAATCGTCTTAAATCCGGTAACATGCGTACCGCCCTCGGCGTTATAAATATTGTTACAGAATCCCAAAACGTTTTCATGGAATTCATCTACATACTGAAATGCGCAGTCTACTATTATATGTTCGTTTTGACC
>JAGADU010000015.1 GCA_017613435.1 Lachnospiraceae bacterium
ACTGTACACTCTCCCGTGTGTGTCGTACCTTTTCCTAAAAAATAAACGACCACACGTCGTTTCTGCTTAAAGCAGACTATAATGTTTGTACAGTGACTTGTCGTCAGTATCTCGACTTGACATTCGCTCCGTGTAAAAACCCGCCGAATGGGCGGCAACCTTACACTTCATAGCTATCAATGTCACAGCAAGGGGTATTTTATCAAAATAATTTCCCGATTTCAAGCATTTTTTACAAATTTTTTCAAGAAATTTCTACGGGCACAACTTTTAGTCGTAAACCTTCTATATATAGTGTGTATCGGATAAAACCCCAAAACAAGCAAAAGGTTCCGGTTCATAAAGAACCGAAACCCTTCTTTCATTATAATATTATAATGCCGTTTTGAAATTATTCGATTGAATTCATAATATCATCAAGCATCTGTTCGAAATCTCCGGTTGATCCGCCGCTGCCGTATACTCCGTTAAGAATAGAGCTTGTGGTATTGAAAATGAGAGCTACTATACAAAGGATGATACGAACAATTGCTCCCAAAAGACCTACGCCGCCGAGAACAACAGCTGCAATAGCCATACCCTTCTTTTCGGGCATTTTCTTGATTCCCAAGATACCGAGAATAAGTGCTGCGGTCGAAAGACCGAATCTGAGTATTCCCAAAAGGATTCCGATGATACCACCGCTGCAGCAACAGCAAAGAAGTGCGATTACAAGAGATACGATACCGAGAATCATGCCTACAAGGCCCAATGTATTGGTTTGGCTGTTCTCCGATGCGGAAGCGGATACATCATATCCCTGATATCCCTGATAATATGTTGCGGTTTCCGTTGTCTGAACGTTTCCTGCATTCTGAAAATTCTGATTATCCATAGTTCATTCTCCCTTTATTCTAGAATTAAAGTGATTCACTACGCTAAAGTGTACATTATTATTTTAACCGTGTCAATCTTCATATTATAATAATGTAATATTGAAATACGTCAAAAAAACGGATATTATAAAGTCATGGAAAATCAACCCCGCTCAAAAGCAACCGCATACAGAAAAAGAAGCGGCTCAAAGCATAAAAAAAAGCATTCGAAAAAAGTGATAAAACCGTGGATTGTATCACTCTTTTTTATTATCCCCCTTTTGGGACTTCTCATTCCCTATCTGATTTTCAAATCCGATTTCAACCCCGCTCTTACCGACAAAATGGTCGATGAGCTCGTATTCGTAAAATACCTCATAAACAACAATTCCCATACCTTCGCAGAGGGCTGGGTCTCCACAAAGCCCTTTGTTCCTTTTTCCACAAGGTATTTCCTGACATTTTTCCTGAACGATTATTCATCCTGGCAGGACGCGCTGCTTAAATCGGTTTCGTGCGTATACGCAATCTTCTCGGTTTCGTATCTGTTTTTTGTTTCTTCTTTCCACGCAAAAAAAGTTTATACATATATTATACTGACGATTCCCGGGGTAATCCTTTCCGTCGCGGGACTGTATGCCGTTTACGACTGCAGTTACCTTCTGACTCTTTTTTGCCCCGTTCTCATTGTTTTCGGAATTCTGCTTCACGGCGTGCGCTCCAAATTTCCGAGCGTTGTCCGCGCAACGCTTATTATTCTTTCAATCGTTCCGATTGTCTTTATCTTCTTATATATGAATAATATGAAAAAAGAATATTCCTTCGACAACACGGATCTTTTCTATGTCGATCTTTCCGCAAAAGAAGAAGCCGAAGACATTACATATAAATATGAAGGACTGATTGATTTCCTTAAATCAAACGGTATAAAAGTTGCCTACTGCACGGATGATATTAATAAAGAAGTGAGCGTGATCGGCAACGAATCGGTGGAAACGGCCGCAATCGAATCGCCCGAAAACCCCGTTCCGGTTGAAACAATCGAAGATTCGCCCGAAAACCCTTTCGAAAAAGTATCCCTCGAATCCGCGCCTTTTTATCTTATCTGTGACAAAAAGAGCGCTAAGACTTACTCCGAATCCCTGACTTTGAGATACTCCTCGACAGTTTACGACGACGGTTACTATACGGTTTATTCGTATAAAAACATAGATTATTATCAGAATAGCGTTTTCCAGGACAACCTCTATCGCCTCGAAACCTCCAAATACGACTGTTTCTATTACAGTTTCCTCGGTTCGTCCATAAAAGACCCCGGCGATTTTCCCGTTTTCTACGGCGGAAAACCCGTATTCATTCATCCTTGCGTAAAAGATTTCGAAGACGTAAACGTTCTTTTGGATAAGGCCGTTGCTAAAAGCGGTCTCAAATCCGCCATTTTCGAAATAGACCCCATTGCTTTTTGCGCGGAAGAAGGAAAGGAAGAATTCGCTTATCTCGACAAAATGATTGAGGAAAACCCCAAGGTGCTTTTCCATATCATTCTTTCCTATCCCTCCTCGAAATACTGGAAATCCATGAGTGAGGACGAAATGAAAAAAAAGCTCGACAACTATTCTTTTGTTGCCGAGAAACTTTCGCATAACGAAAATATAAAAATGTACTGGCCCGGAAACGAGCTATGGCTTATCGAGTGTTCGGATAATTACATCGACGAAGTTCCCGAAGAAAACGTGGCTTTGAATGTTTTGACGCTTTGTACCTGCAACGAAAAATACGTAACGGACAAGGAGCTTGTAAAGGATTACGGAAAAATGATTGCCGAGACAGTCAAAAAAGACATGAAATATCCGAATTTGTCCGACCGCGAAATCGTCTTTTTCGGAGACAGCATTTTCGGAAAATACAAGGCTCCGCTCTCGATACCCGGAGAAATCCAAAGTCTTTCGGGTGCGCTCACCTACAATTTGGGCATAAGCGGAACCACAGCCATCGGCGAATTTAACCCGGTCGTAAATAAATTTATCACCGGTACGGAAACGCCTTTTGAAACTCCGGAATATTTCCGAAGCGAATTCGAAAGATTCAAGAACGAACACGATGATTCGAAAAAACTGACATTTGTAATCAATTACGGCGTTAATGACTTTTTCTTCGGAATTCCGGCGAAAGACGAAAAAGACGGCAATTATAAAAATTATTCTTACAATTCTTATGAATCCGCAATGGAAGACGGAATAAAGAAACTCAAATCCGCTTTCCCCGACGCCGAAATCTGTATTCTCTCACCGATCTTTTGCGAGAGTTATTATTTCGGAAAAAATCCCCGGTCGGATGTGGGATCTCCGCTTCAGGAATACAGGGATACGGGTGAAGCAATCGCCGAAAAATATTCCGTCAGATGGATTGATTCGCTCGAACTTATGGACATCGACGAAAAGAATTACAAGACTTACCTCGTGGACGGCGTTCATCCGACTCCCGACGGAATCTATCACGTGAGCGACACGATTATCCGCTTTATGGAAAAAGAATAATTATTCCTCGATTGTCTGTACCGAAAGATACAGGCTCTGATTGTTGTCGCTGTAATCCTCGTCACGAAGCAATTCCATCATAACCTTGGAGTACCCGTCTCCGATTTTTCTTCTGTAGAAAATATTCAAAGATTTCTTTCCGGATTTGAAATGTTGTTTTAAAAATTCAACTTCCGTTTTTTCCATGAATTCTTTTTTATCGTCCGGATGCAGTCTGTCGCTTTGGGCAAAATCCATGAACCATTCCGACAAGCGGTCCGAATAACCCCTTTCTTCCTTGTCGTTCTCGTCGATACTGATTATCTTATATGCTTCGGTCGTAAGATTGATGACCAGAATCTTTATCATATCGCTGCAAAGAGCGGAGAATGCGGTTGACTGTCCGGCTCTGTCTATGCCCTTTTCGCGATAATATTTTTCTTTTTCGGTATACATCATCGAATCCGCAAGTTTCTCGAGTTCCGATACATCGGCATCGGGATGGATCTTGTGAGCGGCATAGCCTACGGCGAGTGAAATGCCTTCAATATACGCTCCGCGGAAAGCAGCCGCTTTTTCGTTTATTTCGTCCCTGATTTCGTTGTATCTGTCCGTTTTCAAAACCGCAAGGAATTCATCCCCGCCCACGCGGTAAACTTTTCCGAGCGCACCGATTGTCGAAACAAGGCAGTCCGCGGTACCGCGCAAAAGTTCGTCGCCGGCCGCATGTCCCTTGGTATCGTTCGCAATCTTTAAGCCGTTTACGTCTATCGAAAGAATTACAAAATCATCCTCAAGGGGCTGTGTTTTATATATCGTTACGTCTTCTTCATAGCATCTTCTGTTGTAAAGACGAGTTAATTCGTCCGTCAGCGAAATACGCATAAGATGCTCTTCGCGGCGTTTTTCGTTGTCGATATTCTGTATCGTGTAAATGATTTTGTCGGGAATTCCGTCCTTATTGCTGTCAACGTTGATATACTGCGCGCGAAACCATCCGGTAATCATATTGATGAATTCGCCGTAAATGATTTTCTTGCCTTCCATTCTTTCGCGAAGCGTGGCAATATTCGTGAATGTCCAGAATCCCGGGAGCTGGTCTTTTACAATCTGGTCCTTCATCTGACGGTTCATAAGCGTATGGCGGCTTTTTGCCAGATCGATAGTATGGGGCTCGAGCTTTTCATCGCGAAGCGATACTTCGGTCATTTTTCTCAAATCGATGAGATTGACCTTATCGTAAATTCCGGCCATCGATTCGAGAATGTCCATCTGCTCCTTCATCTGCTCTTCACGCTGTTTGATGGTTTTGTATTTTTCAATCAGTTCCTTAAAATAACTGATGGCTATACGTCCGATCGCATATCCCGCCATGAACATAACAATCATTTCAATCGTGTATCCGCCCATGGTATTTGCAAAATAATCGATCGGCTTGGAAAAATCGCTTCTTACACTCACATAAATGGGAGAAATCATCCATGTTGCAAGCGCCATTAAAAGATAATTGACCACCGATGTCGCAACATACAATTTAAAATCGCAAAAAAGGAGACTCAAAAGAGGCACCAGAAACCACGCCAGTTCAACGGCTATAAATGCATTTGTCAAAATAAACAAAAGGAAATCGATTGCGAGAAGCGCAATAATACTCGTGGCCAGCGAATTGGGCCATTTTCGTAAGACAAAAAGATGAATGACTGCAACAGCCATCATATATATTGTAAGATAAAAGCAAATCGAATATTCCAGATCGTCAAAAAGACCGAGACGAATCCCGAGCGCTATGGCAGGTCCCACCAAAACGCTTAACCACAAAACGTTATTGAGCAGAACATTCACTCTTTTTCTGTTTTCGGACAGAAAATCTTCGTAATTCGAATACTTCGATAACAAACTTTTCTTCTCTTTTCCCATAGTTATCCCCATTTACAAACCTAAACACATTTTTGAAGAAAAATCGCCACATAAAATATATCGACAATTCTTTTATTCACTTAGAAAAATATTATACCACATTTTTGCGGTAAATGCTTTAAAATCGACCCGCCCCGTAAAATAAAAACCTCCGAAAGGCGGATTTTACGCTCTTTCGGAGGATATAAAAATTTACGGCTTGTTATTACTTATCTGTTCTTTGATATACAAAAGCGTCAAAAGATGCGCTTTTGTCGTATTTTTCATGGGTTGAAAAACCCATTCCCGATTGCATTAACAATCATTGAATAA
>JAGADU010000016.1 GCA_017613435.1 Lachnospiraceae bacterium
CTCATCATATTGCGTTGTATTGATATTAAACTCTATTTTTTTACGCATTTCTTGGAAATGTTTTTTGTAATCCAATTTCTCCATGACAATTCTCCCTAAACTTCTTACTGTTTTTCATTTTATCATAAACGTTCTTATTATGTATACAAACCGCTTTTTACGGTTTTTCACTACTCCCTTTCCAAGAACAGTTTAAGACAATCAATTTCTTTTCCATTTCATTATCAACTAATGTCCTGTACTCCGATTTTAATACTTTAACGGTTTTTATCTCAGAATTTGTTTCCTCTTCAATGCAAACCTTAAATGGAAATATTTCTTTCGATTCGGTTGCATATACTGGAGATTCATAAACTATTTTTTTCATATATTGTCTCCTCTCTACAGATTTATCTTTCATAAGTACTATTTTACATGGATAGCGTAACATTTGTAGTGAACATTTTTATATATATTTTGTTACGTTTTTCGTAGTCTTCTTTGATTTTTTAAAAAAATATGTTATTATGCATATAACAAAAGGAGAGTATATGGGATTTCAATTCATTAATGATGAACAAAAAATACGAGTTTCCTTAAGTAATCGAGCTTATATCACTATGCTTGAAGATATGAGCGTATTCGATGTTAGTACACAATCCGCTTTTATTAATAAACTGATTGATAATTATAGAGATTCATCTATAGCTTCGCTCACCACTTATCTGGATGTTATTCGTGATTCTTTCTATTCCGATATTTTTCCCTTAGAGATTGATTCCAACACCAAAGATAATATTTCAAATCACTTTTATCTTGTGCAAAGAAAGCAAGCTCTTGAAATTCTTAATTCTTTTATGAAAGAGAAAAACATTAGCAAACTCTATCACATTAGTAACTCAAATATTGATTTTCTTAAACATGATTTTGAAGATGAAGAGATATATAAAGGCAAACCAGGATTATATATCAAATGCCTTTTGGAAGACTATGCTTCTCTCCCTTTTATTAAAAGAGAACGAATTTTTCGAAAAGAAATATACGAAATAGTAGAGAGGGCGTGCGCCGAAAAGCACTTGCTGTATGTGAAAATTCCTATATTTAACGAAAGAAAGACTATAATTATTTATCCCTACAAAATTCTTCCAGATACACTAAATACACAGGATTATCTAACATGTTATACACGTTTTAAGGAAGAATCACCGAGCGAAAAACTATCTGCCTCTTTTTCAATGGCACGTCTGCCCATGCCGAATATATTAAAACAATCTTGTTTTCTCAGTAAGAATGATATTAAATCAATCGAGGAAGATATCCAAAATCTCTCGGTATCTTTTCTGCGAGGCGAATCAACCGAAATACATGTTAAACTTTCGGAAACCGGAAAGCGCACTTATCATAACAAAATCTATTCTCGCCCAACTAAAAACGTATCTTTATCGTCTAACGACGAGTATGTTTTCTTTTGCTCTGAAAATCAGGCTTTCAATTATTTTTATTCATTCGGCCCAGACGCAGAGATTATTTCTCCAAAGTCATTAAGAGATCGTATGATCAATTCACACATCAATACACTAAAAAAATATACTAGTGATATTAATAATTAAAAGTCATTGACGGTTTCCCCGTTTTGTTGTATTATTACGCCACATAACAGTTCAGTTTTCTATTATTCCCCATTTACAAATTAATAGCTTTTATAAGGGAGCCGAAGGGGCGATGTTTCCGAACCGCCGAGTTTTTCGGGAGGTGAGGCCATGGTTACATACAGCGATTTATTCTCTTTTGTAATTATGATTTGTGCAATAATAACGCTAGTTGTTTATATCTATAAAAAGCATAAAAAATAGCGCCCTTGTCTTGGTGGTAATGGCGCTATTTTTTTAATATCCATATAACTGCCGGCGGTTAGGATTAATCTAACTTTCGGTTCTCTTATTGAATCTATTATATCTCAAGTATACAAGTTGTCAACTTGCAATTACCTATAATTCACATAAAAAACTTGATATTTTGGATAATATATAATAAACTATGTTTACGAATATGTATGGCTAACATATTGTTATTCAGACGCTGTAAGGAGGAAAATATAATGGCTTACGTTATTGGTGATTCATGTGTAATGTGTGGCGCTTGTGCAGCACAGTGTCCCGCTGGTGCTATCTCTGAAGGAGACGGCAAGTACGAAATCAACGCTGACGCTTGCATCGATTGCGGCGGTTGCGCTGACGGATGTCCCGCAGATGCTATTACACAGGCATAATTTTCGAAAATAATTTAAATTGTAAAAGTGGCAGTTAGTTTCCTAACCGCCACTTTTTATTTGTTATTCATTTTCATCTTTCATTAAAGACTTATCCATATCTCTAAACTGCGTATACTGAGGAAGCCACAAAAGATTAACGTCTCCTATGGGGCCGTTCCTCTGCTTGGCTATAATAATCGTAGCCTTATTGACGCTTTCGGTCTCATTTTTTTCTCTGTCGATAAACATTACCACATCGGCATCCTGCTCAATGGCACCGGATTCACGAAGGTCCGAAAGCTGGGGTCTGTGATCGGCTCTTTCTTCGACTTTACGGGAAAGCTGGGAAAGAGCGATAATCGGAACCGAAAGCTCTCTCGCAATGGCCTTCAGAGATCTTGAAATCTCCGATACTTCGTTTTGACGGGATTCGGCTTTGCCCGAGCCCGACATAAGCTGAAGATAGTCTATGATTATCATGTCGAGACCGTTTTCCATCTGCTGCTTGCGGCATTTGGAACGAAGTTCGGGAACCGAAATACCGGGGGTGTCGTCAATCACAAGATATGACTTTCCGACGATGTCCGCACCTTCGATAAGCGAAGCCCATTCGTTGTCTCCGAGATTACCGGTTCTTAAATGCTGCGAATCAACATGGGACTCCTGCGCAAGCAAACGGTTTACAAGCTGTTCCTTGCTCATTTCCAAAGAGAAAATCGCCACATGTTTTTTCTCCACGGAAGCCACGTGAATGGCTATGTTTAACGCAAGCGCCGTCTTGCCCATTGAAGGACGCGCCGCGAGCAGAATAAGGTCCGAAGGCTGAAAGCCCGTGGTTTTGTAATCAAGATCCGTAAAACCCGATGCGATACCCGTAACCGTACCGTCGGTATTGTGTGCCTTTTCGATCATCTTTAACGAATTCATGACGATCTGGCTGATGGGCACAAAACCTTCGGTGTTTCTCTTTTGCACGATATCGAAAATCATTTTTTCGGTATTGTCGAGAATCGAAGACATGTCTTCTTTGCCCGTGTAGCATTTTGAAGACACTTCGTCACAAGCTTTTATAAGACGTCTTTTTACGGACTTTTCATATACGATTTTGCAATGGTGTTTGATACCGACGGATGTGGTTGCCACGTCAACAAAAGAATTGATCTTGTCGTCGCTGTAGGCTTCTTCGGGAAGATTGGTCTCGCGAAGTCTGTCGTGAAGCGTAACGATGTCGATCGTGATTTTATTGTTGTACATATTAACCATGGTGTCGAAAATGACTCCGTGCTCTTTAAGATAAAAATCATCGCCCGTAATCATTTCGGATGCCGTAACAACTACTTCGGGATCCATAAGAATGGATCCGAGAATACTCTTTTCGGCCACCAGATCCTTTGGCATTTCCTGTTTAACCAAAGCTTCTTCCATTTGATCTTCTCCAGTCGTTTATTCCGAATCTACGTTAACAGAAAGGGTTGCGGTAACCTGAGTGTGAAGTTTGACGGACACGCTGAATTCGCCGATACTTTTAATCGCATCCATAACGATTTTCTTTTTGTCCACGTCAATATTGTGCTGCTTCTTTAACTCCGCTGCGATTTCCTTGGCGGTAATCGATCCGAAAGTTTTTCCGCCTTCGCCGGTTTTAATCTTTACGTTTACTTTGAGTTTTTCGATTTTTTCGGCAAGTTCTTTTGCGTCCGCAAGCTGTTTTGCGGCTATTTTTTCCTGATTTGCCTTCTGAAGTTTAAGGTCGTTTACGTTTGCGGAATTTGCTTCCACGCCGAGTTTCTTGGGCAGAATGTAATTCCTTGCGTATCCGTCGTTTATTTCAACCATATCCCCCTTTTTGCCGTGGGGTTTTACGTCCTGTAACAAAATTACTTTCATTGTTTTAATCTCCAAGTCTTTATTATTCGTCTATCATTGAATCAAGGATTTCCTTAAGGCGCTCTATCGCCTCATCCGTGGTGATTCCTTCAAACTGTGCGCCCGCAACGTTCATATGTCCGCCGCCGCCGAGTTTTTCGGTTACGACCTGAACGTTCAGTTCGTCAATGGAACGCGCACTAAGATATACCTTACCCTGGTACTCCGTAAATACGAAACTTGCCTTGATTCCGTTGATGTTCAAAAGTTCGTTGGCAGTCTGTGCCGCAACAATCGTGGGGCTCTGACATCCGGCCGAATCGCATACGGAAATCGCATAATCGTTTCTGTAGATAACGGTATCCTTGATGGTTTTGGCTTTTGCAAGATACTCCGAAGCATCCTCTCTGAAAAGCTTGCGGACTCTTGTGACATCGGCACCGCTTCTTCTTAAATATGCAGCGGCTTCAAATGTTCTGACACCGGTCTTGGTCATGAAATTGTTGGTATCGATCATAATACCGGAATAAAGAGCATCCGCTTCGATTCCCGAAAGCTTAACGCCTTCGTCGATGTACTGAAGAATCTCCGCAACCATTTCGCTGGCCGACGAAGCATAGGGCTCCACATAGGAAAGCGTGGCATTGTCTATGATTTCCTCACCCTGTCTGTGGTGGTCCAAAACGACAATTGCCTTACAATATTTAAGAATATCCATGCACTCGCACATCGAAGGTTTGTTGGTGTCGACAACCACCAGAGCGGCATTGTTTCCGACCGATGCAAGCGCCGTCTCGCTGTTGACGAGAAGGCCGGGATACTGTTCGTCGTTGTTTGCAAAAAGATTAACCAGAGGTCTTAAGGACGGCGTTACCTCGTTTAAAATAATGCATGCCTTTTTGTCCAAAGCCTTGGCGATGCAGTAAACGCCGAGCGCCGAGCCGAAGCTGTCCACGTCGGCAAGACGGTGTCCCATGATAAATATCTGGTCTTTGTTTATTAAAATTTCTCTCAAAGCCTGAGCTTTTACTCTCGCTTTTACTCTCGTGTTCTTTTCGGAAGACTGGCTCTTTCCGCCGAAATACTGAACGTTTCCGGGAGATTTGATAACAGCCTGGTCTCCGCCTCGTCCGAGCGCAAGGTCGATTGCGGCTCTGGCGAATCCGCTGTTCTGGCTGTAGGTCAGACCGTCGAGTCCGATACCGATACTTAAAGTAATGGGTCTTTCGTTACCTATGCTGACCGTTTTGATTTCCTCGAGAATATCGAATTTTGCTTCTTTTAATTCGGCAAGAGATCTCTTCCTTAAGATAAGCATGTATTTGTCTTTTTCGATCTTGCTTACGATACCGTCGAGCGAAGAAATACACTGCGTGATTTTTCTGTCGACAAGAGCCAAAAGAAGGGATCTTCTGACATCGTCGACGTTTTCGAGAGCTTCTTCGTAGTTGTCGATGTAAATCATACCGACAACAACGCTCTGGTCGTCTATTTCCTTTAATGCAATCTTAAGCGCGGTCTCATCGAAGAGATAGAGTCCGAAGAGGTAATCGCCTTCCTGGGCTTCCTCGATAAACCTGCTGTTTTGCACCATGTTTCCGATATTTATTTTTTTGATGTTGGCTCTGAATTCGCGTGATTCAAAAACTATATTGACTTCGGTTTCGCCTTCGTTTACGGGAAATACTTCCTCTGTCAGTTCTTCGAAAAACGAGCTCGCCGCTTTGCCGAAGCCCTTGTTGGTTCCGATTACTTTTTCGAATTCGACGTTAGTCCAAACGATTCTGCCGTTTTGATCTATCAATGCATGGGGGAGATTTAATTCCTTTAATATCTGTTTTTGTATCTGACCGTATTCGGTGGCAAAATTGATCATTTCATCGACAAGGAACTGTCTGAAATACGACCACATGATGAGAATGCCCACAAAATATACTATAAGGAAAAACGATATAATAAGACCTGCTACGATGTGAAAAATATATATGGGAATATTTATTATCGCCAATACAATCCCAAAAGCAATAAGGAGAGAAAAATACAATCTCATTTTGCCTTTTATTTTTATTTTTTTAGCCATATCAATACCCTCGCAAAATATATGACAAAATAACCCAAAAGATATGTGTATTATATCACTTTTTTCGCCTGCATTCCATTACTATATATTGTGGTAACAAGCTTTGAAAGCACTATGCGCCCTCTTTTTTCTTCTTCGAAAAAGAAATAAAAAAGGATGCGGTTTCCCGCATCCTTGATTGTTTATTAATCTACCGTGTAAGGCATTAATGCAACGTGACGAGCTCTCTTGATGGCAGCTGTCAAAGCTCTCTGATGCTTTGCGCATGTACCTGTGATTCTTCTGGGAAGAATCTTTCCGCTCTCGGATACGTATCTTTTGAGCTTAGCTGTATCCTTGTAATCAATCTCGTTGTCCTTACCGCAGAATACGCAGACTTTCTTTCTTCTGCGAACATTGCCTTTCCTCTTCATTGCAGGATCGGCTGTTTTATTCTCTTTAACGAATGCCATGATTAATCCTCCTAAA
>JAGADU010000101.1 GCA_017613435.1 Lachnospiraceae bacterium
AACCATGTCCTTAACAGCCTGACGAGCGGGCTTTAAGTACTGACGGGGATCGAAGTGATCGGGATGCTCTGCGAAGTATTTTCTGATGTTACCTGTCATGGCAAGACAGATATCGGAGTCGATATTGATCTTACATACGGCAAGAGTAGCAGCTTTACGAAGCTGTTCTTCGGGAATACCTACCGCATCGGGCATATTTCCGCCGAAATCGTTAACCATCTTAACGAATTCCTGAGGAACGGAAGATGAACCGTGAAGAACGATGGGGAATCCGGGAAGTTTCTTCATGCACTCTTCGAGAACGTCGAAACGAAGGGGCGGGGGAACAAGGATTCCTTTTTCGTTACGTGTGCACTGTTCAGCTGTGAACTTGTAAGCACCGTGGCTTGTTCCGATAGCGATTGCAAGTGAGTCGCAACCTGTTCTGGAAACGAATTCTTCAACTTCTTCGGGACGTGTGTAGCTTTCCTTGCCGGATTCTACTACAACTTCGTCTTCGATACCTGCAAGAGTACCGAGTTCTGCTTCTACAACTACGCCGTGAGCGTGAGCATATTCAACAACCTGCTTTGTAAGTGCGATGTTGTCTTCGAAAGACTTGGAAGAAGCGTCGATCATTACGGATGTGAATCCGCCGTCGATACAGGATTTGCAAAGTTCGAATGAATCGCCGTGATCAAGATGAAGAGCGATGGGAATATCGGGATGCTCGATAACTGCAGCTTCAACAAGCTTTACAAGGAAAGTATGGTTAGCGTAAGCACGTGCTCCCTTGGAAACCTGAAGGATAACGGGGCTCTTTAATTCATCAGCTGCCTCTGTGATACCCTGAACGATTTCCATATTGTTTACGTTGAAAGCACCAACAGCATATCCGCCGTTGTAGGCTTTCTTAAACATTTCTGTTGTGGTAACTAAAGCCATTTTAAAACCTCCTATAAATAGAAAATTGTTGCATCGCCAGTTTTCGGCGCGCGTTCTTTCAGATTATAACATAAAGATTTTGAATTGACTATAAGAGAATTCACAGATATTTCACTAAATAATAGGGGTAAAGTATGAAATTTATGGTATATTTTATTTAAAAGCTGTGTGGTAGAATATAAAATTGAGAATTCAAAAAGATTTTGCGACAGGAGATAAAAGATGAAAACCTTTAAAGGGATAGCTGCCTGTTCCATGGCATCCGTTATTCTTCTTTTTGCCGGATGCGAAAGAACGGATATTCACAAAATAGAACCCATTTACAAGGAAGCATATCAAAGAGTGATTCCGGAGTCCGTAACTGTTCAAAGGGGCGACATGGAACCCGTCATAAGATTCAAACTCACTCAGAATTCCCTGAAATACACCACATATTCCGTAGAGATGGATAATTTGGAATTCTCCGAATTGAAAGTGGCGAACGGCGATTACGTAAAAGCCGGTCAGGTTCTTGTTGTCTTTAAATCGGAAAAACTGCAAAAAGAATATGAAGAAAAGAACGAGATTCTGGAAAAAGACAAGCTTCTTTTGGAACATACGAAAAGACAGAAGGAAATAAATTACGATCCGACAAAACCCGATGACGAAGCGAATAAAAGGATAGCGGAGAGGTACGATCAGACCATCGCCAAACTTGAAGACGACATCAAGCTTAAGCAGATCGAAGTGGCAGAGATTCAAAGAGACATGGATAAATGTATCATCAAAGCCAAAGAAGACGGAGCCGTTACGTATATAAGCGATGCAATCAAAAACGGTATCGTGGTTTTGCATACGGATATTTTAATCGTTGCGAGCGGAGATGTGGGATTTTACGTTGAGACAAGAGAGGATTACGATTTTCAGATAGGTGCGGTATATCAGGCGGTTGCGCCGACAATCCAGTTTGATGTCGAGATATACAGAATAGACGAAAACGAATCGGGAAGCCGCACGCTTTTTTTCAAACCCGTAAGCGATGATGTTGTTTATGTAAGCAATGAAAGATTCGAGATTGAAATTCCCAGGGAAAAACTGACGGATGTTGTTTATGTCAGCGCGGAGTACGTATACGTTACGGAGGATGACAGAAGTTATGTATATCTTTTGACCGAAGACGGATACAGATATCCCGCTTTTGTCGAGGTTGATAACATAGTTGAAGGACAAGCCATTATAAAGAGCGGACTTGTGGGCGGAGAAGAGGTGACCGGAAAATGATGAAAACAGGAAAGATAAAACTTATATCCTTCGTTATGCTTTTTTCTCTTCTTTTTTGTTCGTGCGCACCGAAGGAAGAAATACCGGAACTGCTTGAACCGGCCGGCACGATTCCTATGTTCAGACCCGTTGAAAGAGTCGATATGGGTATTTGCAAAGTCATGAAGGGCACCGTATGCGGAAAAGAGTACTGTCATTTTTACGAAAAAAGCATACCCATCAAGAGCATTAATGTCGAAGTCGGACAGTATGTCAACGAGGGCGAAGTTCTTGCCGAAGCAGATACGGATGCGGTAAAGAAGCAAATCAGCGAACTTAACAGCCAGCTGAACCTCATGAACAAAGAAAACGAAATCAATAAAAAGATCGAGGAACTGGATTTAAAGAATCTCGAACAGCAAAAACTCGTGGCCGAATACGAAAAGAACATGGGCAGGGGAAGCGAAGATTCGGTTAAAAGTGCCCAAAACAGCATTGACATGGCCGTGGAAAACAGTGAATTCAATCAGCTGATGTATGATTTTAACAAACGTCAGATTACCGAAACCGTGAACGAGCTTAACAAAGTGGTTGAAGAGGGAATCCTCAAGGCAAAGAAATCAGGTTACGTTACTTATGTAAAAGATTTGAGAAACGGAATGCAGTGCTCGGCCAACGAAAACGTTGTTATCGTAACCGATACGGAGGATCTTTATATAGCGGGAAGTCAGGATATCCGTACGTATCAGTACAGAAAATACGCTGTTAAAAATGCATTTATAAAGGGCAAACAGGTTCCCATTACCGAATATGATTATACGGACAGCGAAGTTGCTTTTTCAAAAGCGCAGAATCTTTCCCCCGTCATTCGTTTTGTTCCCGTTGAAGGAGAGGATGTCGAGCTGACAATCGGAGAATTCGTTATTATGCAGTTCTTTTTCAATGACGGAATGGACAGACTGGTTGTCGGAAGCGACTCGATTTTGACGGACGATCAGGGCAAATTCGTTTATGTGAAATGCGAAGACGGAAGTCTTGAGAAAAGATATTTTGAAGAAGGCATAACGGCTGCTCATTACTCGGAAGTGTTAAGCGGTTTAAGCGAGGGCGAACTTGTAATGTACACGACGGAATCGAATCCGCCCGAGATGAAGGATGAGTATACGGTCGAACTGGGCAAATATAAATTCGAAACCGAAAGCAAGGGCGTAAAATACGTTGAAAAATCCACCTTTTCCTATTTGAGTCCCGACAGCGGCGAAGTGGTTGAAATATACGTAAACGGGGACGATGAAGTCAAAAAGGGAGACCCGCTTTTAAAGATTGCGGTGGATCCCGAAAGAGGCAAACTCGTAAGTGTCGAAAACCAGATAAAAGACGAAAACCGTGATTTTGAAGCATATGAAAATGATTATAAGGATCAATATAAGAATATTCATGATGCGATAAACGAAATGACGGGACAGGCAAACCAGTTCAGAGCGGATCTCGATGCTGTCAAAAAAGCTTTGGCTGCAACAAGTCCTTCCGATGCTTCGTATATGGGACTCGCTTCACAGAAATCACAGCTGGAAGATGCGATTAACGTACTTGAAAACGGAGCGCCTTTCCAGGACGGAATCGCGGGACTTAAGATTCAACTCGAAAAAATCGATCTTGAGCGCGAAATAAGGAGCATGCAACATGACGCTCAGATTAAATCCCTGAACAATCTGCTTGCCGAAACCAGAAAAGAAAACGACGCCAGCGGATTCAAAACGGTATATGCCGACAGGGACGGAGTGATTTCCAAAGTAATTGTTTTGGAGGGTCAAAAAGTTCAGGCATCCGATAAGCTGATTGAAAGCGCATTTTATTTCGACGATGTCGTTAAGCTTTCCGGAAAGACAAAACTTCCTTACGGTTACGATTTGGATGTAAAAGTCAAAGACGAAGTTTACGACGGTTATGTAATAGCCGGAAACCTCAACGTTTATCCGTATATTTTTACCGAAAACGGAAAAGTAAAATACACTACACCGGTTATGGATGCACATTCATATTACGTAAGAATTTCGGGCGATTCTTTCTTTAATTACAATTTTACCGATCTGACAACGACATACGAAGACTTTTCGGTAAACGATGTATTAATCGTTCCGGGCGATTACGTTTATGAAGAAATAACTTTTGACAAGCAAAATAAATATAATTACGTATGGGTTAAAAGAGGCGACGAAGTATTCAAAAAATATATTCAGACCGGTGAAGATTACGAGGTCGGATCGAAACTCGTACAGATAATTGTAAACGGATTAAGCGAGGGAGACGTACTTGTAAAGTAACAGAGGACAGACAAGATGATACGATTTATCAAATACAAAATATTTAATAAAAAATGGCTTAATTTCTGCTTGCTTACGGGTGTTGTTCTCCTGTCGGCTTTCCTTAGCGTTTATCCCATGTTTAAGGAAGGAAGCCTTAACAGACTTCTGCAGAATTTGTTTTCCGATTATATTGAAAGCAATACCACCTATCCCGCGGTTCTTACGACGGAGGGATTCATAAAGGGCGAAGCCTATACGGATGTTGACAGCGCCCTGACATTTATGGACAGCCTTGAGAAAACATGGAATTCCTATATCGATGTTCCCGTTATCGAAAGACAGCAGATTATCGAGATAAATGCCGGTTATGCGGACGAAAGAATATCGCTTAAAACCAGACAGATCAATTTCGGATACGTGGATAATCTTAAGGACCATGCTGATGTTGTTATGGGCGTCTGGCCCGAAGATGCGGCTTCTTTGGATAATGAAATTGCAAAGGAGGCTCTCGCCGAGGGTGCGATTCCCTGCGTAATATCGCAAAAAACCTATGACACCGAAATGATTACCTTAGGCCAGACCTTTAAGGCTTACGCTTCCAAAGGCACAGAAAAAGAAACATTCAAAGCGGTCATCGTCGGAATCATAGAAGAAAAAGACGAGGAATCTCCTTTCTGGGACAGAAGATTAAGTAAGTTTGACAGAACCCTTATGACGACCAAAGAAGATTTTTCCGAGCTGATGAAAAAATATCAGGAAACCGAGAAGAAATATACGGAAAAGGTAATGATTGATTATACGTATATCGATTACAACAATGCGGAAGATTTTTATTCGTACATCAGACAGTTTGAGAATATCGACAAGAAATTCAACGCCAATTTCAAAACAACGCTGGCAACATATATCGAAACGAAAAAATCCATAAGCATTATTCTTTTGACATTCGAAATCCCGATTATAGCATTGCTGCTTTTGTTCATCTATATGATTTCGGGAAGAATTCTTGAGATGGAAACCGGCGAAATAGCCATGCTCAAAAGCCGTGGCGTAAGCCGTTTCAAAGTCATCAAATTATATATTTTGCAGTCGTTTTTCATAGCGCTTGTCGGAGCGGTTATCGGAATTCCGATCGGATATCTTTTCTGCAAACTCGGTGCCGGCACGGATGCGTTTTTGGTATTTACGCTTAAAGATACGAGCATTTACCGTCCTACGGTTATGATGTTTGTTTTTTCGGGAATATCGTTCCTTCTTTCGATGCTTTTTATGACGATTCCGGTTATTTCGCTTTCGAAATTTACAATCATCGAAAGAAAATCAAAGAAAAATTCAGGTAAATCCAAAGCAATCTGGGAGAGGTTTTTCCTGGATATTCCCCTGCTTGGATTGTCGATTTATCTTTTGTTTAACTATTCAAGACAAAAAGAAGCGATTTCGCTCACAGCGATTTCGGGCGGTCAGATCGATCCCATACTGTTTTTGGATTCATCGCTCTTTATTTTGGGATGCGGACTTTTCGCATTAAGACTGACGCACATTCTCGTCAATCTTATTTACAAGCTCGGCAGAAACAAATGGAAACCGGCCGAATATGTCGCATTCCTTCAGATTGTCAGAAATACAAAGAGCCAGGGATTCATTTCCGTATTTTTGGTAATGACCATCGCCATGGGAATATTCAATTCCAACCTTGCGCGAAGCGTAAACGAAAATATGGAAAAACGAATAAGCTACAATGTCGGCTGCGATTACATTTTCATGGAAAAATGGAACGTTACAATCAGGAAGACTTCTCCCATCAGCGAAGCTTATTGGAAATATCATGAACCCGATTTCGTAAAATACGAGGAACTTAAGAATTACGGTGTCGAAAGCATGACCAAGGTGGTTTCGGATAACAAAACCGTTATTACCTACAAGAAAAACAGAGAACTCGGATGTCAGTTGCTCGGTATCAATACCAAGGAATTCGGCGAGACGGCTTCTCTTCAAAACGGTCTTAACGATAAACACTGGTATTATTATCTGAATGAGCTCGGACAAAATCCCAAGGGCGTTCTTGTTTCGAAAAACCTGGCGGACAAATATGATTTGAAGATCGGAGACAAGATTTCATACAGCAGGTTTTCACCTTACGATTCTTCCAAAGAATATGCCGAAGCCAAGGCAGAAATCGTGGGAATCATCAATGCCTTCCCGGGATATCAGTCTTCGGCATATGAACTGCAGGAAGATTCGACCTACAAGAAAAGAGACAATTATCTTATTGTAGCCAACTATAATACGGTTATGAATATCTTCGATCTTCGTCCTTACCAAATCTGGATGAAACTATCAAAGAACGCGGATTACGAAGGAATCGAGAACTATTTCGAAGAGAACGAAATCAGGATTATCGAAAAGACGATAAGGGAAGATTTGATCAAAGAACAGCGCAATTCGACCCTTATTCAGATTACGAACGGTATGTTCTCGATCGGTTTCATTATTTCGCTTGTTATCTGCGGTGTCGGATTCCTGATTTACTGGATTTTGACAATCAAAGACAGGGAACTCATCTACGGTATTTACCGTTCGATGGGACTTACGATGGGTGAAATATTCAGAATGCTGGCCGTTGAACAGATATTCTCGTCGTTTTTGGCATGCATCGCGGGCTTCGGTGTCGGAATGCTGACGACGTTTATGTTTACGAAACTTATTTCGATTGTATACCTTCCGAGAGAACACGATATTCCGCTCTCAATCATCTGCAGGGCATCGGACGGTATTAAAATGGCTGTAATCATAGGCTTTGTGCTTGTGCTTTGCTTTGTCGTAATATACAGAATTATCAAGAACATGAACATTACAAAAGCCATCAAACTTGGCGAAGACTGATACGGTGACGAATATGGATTATATTATTAAAACAGAAGATCTTCACAAAAGCTTTCCGCTTGGAAACCATGAAATACTTGATGTATTAAAAGGTGTAAACATAGAGATTCCGACCGCCAAACTGACAATTTTAAAAGGTCGTTCCGGTTCGGGAAAAACCACTCTTTTAAACATCTTAAGCATGCTTGACGATCCGACCTCGGGCAAGGTTTTTATCGACGGCAACGATATCGGAAGAATGAGCTTAAGACAGAAAGAATCCATGCGAAGATTCAATGTCGGCTTTGTTTTTCAGTCGGTTGCTCTCGTACCCATAATGAGCGCCTACGAAAATGTTGATTTTGCGCTTAAACTTGCCGATTACAAGGGAGATCGCGACAAGAGAATCAAAGACGTTCTCTCGGTAGTGGGTCTCGATAAGCGTATGACTCATATGCCTTCGCAGATGTCCGGCGGTGAACAGCAGCGTGTTGCAATCGCAAGAGCGGTTGCCCACAAGCCCAAGATTATTTTTGCCGACGAACCCACCGGTGCGCTTGATACGCTCACGGGTCTCGGAATTATAAAGCTTTTCAAAGAGCTTATCGAAAAAGAAGGCATCACGATAGTTATGACCACGCACGATCCGAACCTTATGGCTTTCGGAGACGCTGTATATGAAATGGAAGACGGAGAATTAAAATATGTGCCCGCAGAACTTTGATGAAGTGACAACAGAAAATATGACGGAAAATACAAGCGAGTATGTAAGCGACGAAATGGCGGCGAACGAAACCGGCGATTCAATCGAAACATCGGCAGGCGAAGATTATTCTTCAGAAGATGTCGGGGCCGAGGACAATATTCTTGTTTGTGACGGACTGGTTAAGATTTACAAAACCGACGATGTCGAAGTACTTGCGCTTCAGGGTCTTGAACTTGAGATTAAAAGAGGCGAACTCGTAGCCATCATCGGAAAGAGCGGAAGCGGTAAATCGACCCTCCTTAACATGATCGGAGGTCTTGAAAAACCGACTGCCGGAAGACTCTATGTGGATGGTCACGATCTCTTTGCGATGTCCGAAAAAGGCCTCGTGGAATACAGAAGAAAATCCGTCGGCTTTGTATGGCAAAACAGCGGACAGAATCTGTTCCCGTATTTCACGGCACTTCAGAACGTGGAGGCTCCTCTCTACTTTGACCGTATGAGTCAAAAAGACAGAAGAGAGAAAGCGATGAACCTTCTTAAGATGATCGGTATCGATCATAAGGCCAATTCCTACCCCGCACAGATGTCCGGCGGTGAACAGCAGCGTGTTGCCATAGCGGTTGCGCTTGCTCACGATCCCCAGATTCTTCTTGCGGATGAACCCACGGGTGCGGTAGACTCCAAAACATCCAATATGATTCAGGATCTTTTCAGAAAGATTAATGAAGAAATCGGAATCACTATTATTATCGTTACGCACGATTTGAGCCTGGCCAACAAGGTATCCCGTGTTATCATGATTTCCGACGGTAAGATAAGTACCGAAAAGATCATGAAGGAAAAATACCGCCAGCAGCTCGACAATATGACCACGGAAAACCTTGCGGAAGTCGAATCCCACGAAGAATATTCCATCCTCGACAAAGCCCGCAGAGTGCAGATTTCCCAGGAAGCGCTCGAGATGGCAGGCATCGATTCCAACAAGGTCAGAGTGGAAGTCAAGGACGGAAAGATTATACTTTCGAAATAATATATCTTTTTAGTCAAAGATTTGATAAAAAATAAGGTCCAAAGGATTTGTTCCTTCGGACCTTTTTAAATTACATATGAAATCTTTTTTTGAATTCCGATAAAACGGTTCGCCCTCGGAAGATTACAAGTCCGACGAAAGCAAGGATGTTGATTACCAGACAGATGGACCATGTAAGGGGCGGCTTGCCGTTGAAGAAGAAAAGCAGGGC
>JAGADU010000102.1 GCA_017613435.1 Lachnospiraceae bacterium
GCTGGCCCTGAGGGAATTGCTGGCCTTGGGGTATCGGTTGTCCTTGGGGCATCGGTACAGGTTGGCCTTGAGGTATCTGTTGCATCTGAGGCATCGGCTGGCCCTGAGGTATCGGCTGACCCTGAGGCATTTGATTCATGGGCATCGGCTGACCCTGGGGCACGGGCTGGCCCTGAGGTATCTGCTGCATCTGAGGCATTGGCTGACCCTGAGGCATTTGATTCATAGGCATCGGCTGGCCCTGGGGCATCGGCTGGCCCTGAGGCACGGGCTGGCCCTGAGGGAACGGCTGTCCTTGGGGTATCGGTTGTCCTTGGGGCATCGGTACAGGTTGGCCCTGAGGTATCTGCTGCATCTGAGGCATTGGCTGACCCTGAGGCACGGGCTGGCCCTGAGGTATCGGCTGGCCCTGAGGGAATTGCTGGCCTTGGGGTATCGGTTGTCCTTGGGGCATCGGTACAGGTTGGCCTTGAGGTATCTGCTGCATCTGAGGCATCGGCTGACCCTGAGGCATCGGCTGACCGTTATTTGCCTGTAAAGAAGGATTAATCTGAACGTTTACGTTCGGTGTCTGTGTATTTGCTTCCATGATTATTCCTCCTCCTTAATCATTTCCAAGTCCCAAAATTCATCTTTTGAGGTTCTTGTTCCGTAATAGAAAACATCGGCGGTTATATCGAACATCTCCATAACAAATTCGCTGCTGCCGCTCATATATCTTTCTTCGCCGTATCCGTAGAAACTCATTTCAAAATTTTCTTCCGAATACAAATTGCCGCTGTTTGCCGAAGGGGAACCGGAATCGATTATAAGCATTCCTTTTTTGATCTTTCCGGTCTGAGTATTTACCTCCCACTCTCCGCTTTCTTCCGCTATACCGAAAATGGTTATCTCGACGGTATCGTCTCCGATGGCTTTAATATTCATATAGCCCGAAAAGTTCTGTTCCTGATTGTAAAAATCCGCCAAAGCGTCATCGACGTTTTGCTTGCCGATGATAAGCGAAATGACGGATCCGACCGTATCCAGGAATCCGGATTCGACATTCGAAAGCGTTGCGCTGTATTCCCATGCGCCTTCGATATCTTTTGCCGTGGGCTCGTCGAGAATGACAAAATCCTCAAGATAAAGCATCTTGCCTTCGTCGGATGCAACGGTTACTTCATCAAGGAAATAATCGAGCGCGCTGTATCCGTCTTCGGTATAAAATCCTTTTGTTCTTGAAGCATATTTTGAAAAAGAACTATCAAGAAGCGAATCGGAAATATCCGATAAATCGACTGTTCCGATATCTTTTACTCCGGTTTCGGCTACGGCTTCTCTTAAAACATTGGCTGTCATTCTTTCTTCATCGCTGTCCGAGACTGCAACCTTGGCATTTTTTAGATTCTTTGCTCCGGCGCTTAAACTTTTTTCGATATCCTTCATAACCGCCGTCGGGTCAGTCTGATCTTCCGTGAAAATAGGAACAATGACAACTTTAACCGAACCGTCAAAATCAAAAGCCAACGATTTGGCAAGTCTCACGCCCTCGGTTTCTTCATCATCGAAATCTTCAAGGAAAATAAGCGTTTCGTCGGTTTCGTATTTGGGAATCCATTCATTGGCAGTTACGGGTTTGATTACACCCAAAAACTGAGCGTCTTTGGCATATTCTTCGGCAAGAGCCAAATCTTCTCCGAGAACGATTTTCGTATTTCCGTTTTTGTCTATGCATACGGTTACTCCGAGGGATGACTCGCTGAATCCGATGGATCCGGTTACCGCTTTTGCGTCTCCCGTGAGCAGTTCGCTGGCTTCGACTTCGCAGGTTTTGCCCGTCAAAGGCGCCTGTTTGCATGCTTCCAATCCTTCTGCGGTCCATGCTTCAAAATCGCTTTCCGCCAATTCAAACGTTTCGGAAGCCGCACTGTATTTTTCGCATGCATTGTTTGCATCGTTGTATATTGCATTTGCCAAAAGCTTAACTTTTTCGCCCTTGGACATTTTGTCATATGCTTCGGTTATTTTGTTGGCAAAAATGTTCGCTATCCTTTTTTTGTTGTTTCGACCCTCGATGCGACTGCTGCCGTATACGCCGGAATATCCTTCTTTTTTCTCTTCTCTTTCAAGAATATCTCCGATTCCGTAAAGGGACGACGAGGATTCTCTTACTCTCTCCCATGCATGAGCCGTTTCTTCATACAAAGCTCTGTACTCCGCAAAATTTTCCGCGGTCGGTTCACCGAAACGAATCAGTTTTTCATCCAGCATCGAGGCATAAACATACTCCTCGACAACAACCGCGCTTGCTTCGCCCGCCGCTTCTCTTCCGGGATTTTCCTTTGCGAGAACGGCTACATAGGCCTCTGCTTTTGTTCTTTTGATAATTTCGGGAATCCATATAACGCCAAGGGCTATTCCTTCAAGGAATAAAACGCCGATGAGTATTATTATAAATACCGTTGCGATAATGTTTTTCTTTTTCCCTTTTGCTGTTCTTTCAATTTTCGCCATAAAACACTCCGTTTATTAATGTTTTAATTATTCCGACCATAATCGGCTTCTTTTATGTTATCCTATTTTGCCAAAAAAATAAATCCATTTTGCATCCAAAAACGAGCACAACATTTCTTTTTATGGTAAAATTCCTTTGTGAAAAAATTTTTTCAAAGAGGAAAAGTATGAAAAATACCAAAAGAGAACTTGCGTATGCCAAGGAACATTTTAACGAAGTTCACCATACCACTTTGAACCCCGAGGGTCCCGGTGTGGTCAGAATTCACCTTATTCCGCCCAAAACGGACGGAGATCTGCTCGGACCGAGCGTTGCGATTATCAACGGACAGGACATTATTCCCGTCAACACGGCCTGGGGCATTCTTCTCACGGAATTTATCGAGGAAGTCAATCTTTACGACGGCCGCGAAATCACGGAGGAAGATTTTGACGAGATATTGAAAAAGACATGCAAAAAAGTCGGAAAAGTATATCCTTTTGTTGCAAAATCCGTATTTAAAAAGGATCTTTTCCGAATCATGAATACTTTTAAGCAGGTGGCATATCACGAAAAAGTCGATGAAGAAATAGGATATATGAGCATCGGCGATTATGCACCCTACATGAGCGCGCCCCACAGAATGGACCTCATGGTTTCGGCCATGGAAAAGGAAGGAAAGTGGAACTGCAACCAGCGCTGCGTTCACTGCTATGCGGCAGGCCAGAAGGGCGGCATCGAAGAAGAAATATCCACCGAAGACTGGAAAAAGATTATCGACAAATGCCGTGAAATCTGCATTCCCCAGCTCACGTTCACCGGCGGAGAGCCCACGATGAGAAAGGATCTTATCGAGCTTGTCGATTACGCAAAATGGTTCGTGACAAGACTTAACACAAACGGAATCCTTTTGACAAAAGAATACTGCGAGGAATTAAAAAGAGTATCCCTCGACAGCATGCAGATCACTTTTTATTCGTATGACGAAGAAAAACACAACAGCCTCGTCGGCGCCCCCATGTATCAGAAAACCGTCGACGGCATCAAAAACGCAATAAACGCCGGAATCAGCGTAAGCATCAACACTCCGCTTTGCACCACCAACCGGGATTATGTAAAAACCCTTGAATTCCTGCATTCTCTCGGAGTTATTTATGTTACGTGTTCCGGACTTATAACAACCGGAAACGCCGAGAAGGAACCCTCCGAAAAACTGCAGCTTTCGACCGCACAAATCGAAGAAATCCTGACTGCGGCCGCCGAATACTGCAAAGAAAACGCAATGGAAATAAGCTTCACTTCTCCCGGATGGGTCGATAACGCCTTTTGCGAAAAAATCGGCCTTAACCCGCCCACATGCGGAGCCTGCCTTTCGAATATGGCGATCACTCCTTCCGGAAAGGTCGTTCCGTGCCAGAGCTGGCTTTCGGATGACGCACTCGGAGATTTCCTCGAAGACGACTGGTCCGACATCTGGTATGACGACGAATGCTGCAAACGCAGGGCTTACAGCGCAAAAACCGAAGGAAAATGTCCTCTTCGAAAACTTCCGGATTCTTCACGGAACGTAAAAGAAAATGAAGAAAATATTGTTTCGAAAAAGGAGGAAGAAAACGATGAAAAATAGAAGTTTTAAATTCTCCTTCGGAATACTTTTATCCTTTATTGTTCTTTTTGCCTTATTTTTCAACCTGCCGCTTAAAACATCGGCAAAGGGCGATCTCGACGAAATCGTCAATTACGAAATAACCGTAGACGTAAACGATAACGCTACTTTGACCATGCTTTATCATATCGACTGGAAGGTACTCGATTCGACAAGCGACGGACCTCTTTCATGGGTCTTGATAGGAATTCCGAACGACCATTATGTTTCCGTCAAAGCGAAGTCCGACTGTATCAAAAAGATTAAATACTCTTCCTCAAACGGTTCCAACGTCCGTATCGATCTGGACCGCAATTACAAGGCGGGCGAAGTGGTTCCAATCGAATTCGAACTGGTACAGGATTACATGTATCAGATGAATATGTTCAATGAAGGGGAAACGGTCTACAGATTTACACCCGGATGGTTTGACGATATCAATGTCGATAATCTTACAATCAGATGGAACTCCGACAAAATAATCGAGGCTTCTCCTGCATATGACAACGAAGGACAATACCTTGTTTGGAACACATCACTCTCCAAAGGACAGAGATACCCCGTTCAGATTACATACAAAAACGATGCTTTTTCGTTCGACACGAGCAAGGAAATCACAGTCACAGACTCCGGTTCTTCGGGTGCTCCCACGGGTTCTTCCAAATCTTCCAGTACCACCGGATGCGTAATGTGTGTATTCTCCGTACTGTTTACCGTCGGTCTGATCGGTTTTGCTTATTTGGTCAATTTCCTTTCATGGGTCGGAAGCTCGGGATTCAAGCCCGAAAAGAAGCTTGTGCGTACCGTAATCCAGTATCATACCAACTGTCCCAACTGCGGTGCTCCAAGACCTGAAGGAAAAGAGCTTTGTGCTTACTGCGGCACCAATATGATCAAATCCAAAACAAAACTTGAAGAGACCGATAAGGTTCCGCAGGATATCGAAAAATACAAGGACCAGATTATGGGCTTCAGAGACGACGGAAAATACAAAATCCCTTCATCTCCGAACACATATGTGCATGTATCGCATATCGTGATTCCTCACAGAACCTCCTTCTCACAGTATATGAAGACCCAGTCTTCCCGAGGCGGCGGTCATCATTCCTGCGCTCATTCTTCGTGTGCCTGCGCCTGTGCCTGCGCCTGTGCGTGTGCCGGCGGCGGAAGAGCCGGATGCAGCGCCAAGGATTTTTACAATACCAATCTTAAGCTGAAATATTTTGAGGATAAAAAAAATGCTGAAAAAACTCAATGAACGTTTATGGGTCTATCCCTTTGAAGAAGAAAGGGACCGTCCCAATTTAAGTTATATAAAAGGCGACAAATTCAGTCTGGCGGTTGACGCCGGACATTCCGCGGATCATATCCGGGAATTTTACGATGCGCTTAAAAATGAGGGTCTTCCCCTCCCGTCGCTTACCGTAATAACTCACTGGCATTGGGACCACACGCTGGCCATGCATGCGGTAAACGGCCTTACTCTCGCAAACGAAACAACCAACCTTCATCTTGCAGAATTCGCCAAAAGAATCAAAGAAGAAGGAACCGCTTTCTTCCTGGATTGGGACGAGAGTATCAAAAAAGAATATGCCGACGGAAAAGAAGTCATCGTAACCCTTGCGGATATGACTTTCACCGGCGAAATGAATTTCGACCTCGGAAACTGTCCGGTTCATATATTCCAAGCCGAATCCCCCCACACGGACGACTCGACCTTAATCTACTTACCCGATGATGAATTTCTGATTCTCGGGGACTGCACCGGAGGGGAATTCCCGAGCTGGACATTCGATCAGGCAAAAGGAGACAAACTTGCGGAAACAATCACAAAAATCAATCCGAAGACCTGCCTTCCCGGACACTGGAACGAACTTCCGACCGAATACATAATCAAAGACCTCCTCGAAGGAGAATGCTGATAAGTAAAAGCTGAAGACTATCTCTTCAGCTTTTTTGTTTCCCAAAGCCTGACACAATCTCCCCGGGCTTTACTTTTATTGAAGGAGGGGGGGAGGGCGGACGGCCCCGTCTTGTAACGGCACGTCAGGTTCTAAGTTCGCCTCATCGATTAAAAACGGAACATTTCTGCGGAACTCGCTTCGCTCAAACAGTCCTCGAAATGTTCCATAATCGATTTTGCTCACTAA
>JAGADU010000103.1 GCA_017613435.1 Lachnospiraceae bacterium
CGAGCTCGGGATTGTTTTTGTGTCTTATATTTTCCGAAAGACGTATATCGCTTTGCACTTCTATTCTTTCTTTTTCGCATTCCCTCGAAATATCGTACATATTCTTTTTGGTAAGATCGAAAAGGCTGCTCTCATCGGTTATTTTATGCGGATTTTCGGACAAATCGTTATCAAACGGGAAAGTTATTACAACCTCCCTTGCCTTCTTTGCAATGGCTACGACCGCCTTAATCTGTATCGGAGTAAATCCCGTGAATCCGTCAAAAAAGACAAAGCTTTTTTCTGTCTTTTTGGAAAGGGGAAGCCTTTCGACGAACAAATCGAGTATTTCTTCTCTTGTAATATATTTGTTCTCGCACTCTTTTAAAAACGCCTCGTAGAGAAGCTTTAAATCCGAAAGTTTCAGTTTGAGCGAATCGGATTGGCAATCGCCGATTATCCGGTCGATTTCATCGGGTTTTACATTGTACTGCATGAATTCGGACAAAACGGATTTGACCTCGCCGCTCCATCCGGCGTTGTCCATTCCCTTCGAGAGTACATGAAGTTTGTCTTTGATTTTGGTCGCGCCCCTCTTTATCAAAAGGCACTTGCCCGTGTCGTCAAGGAGCATTCTCTTCGGCTGTCCGACCTCTTCGAACACCTTCCTCGGAAGCCTCGAAAAACTTAAGACATCAATGTTGATAATGCCCCCGTCCGGATGTGAATTGGCCATCTGCCACTGCGTCTGCATGGTAAACTGGTCGGGAACGACAATAAGAACACTGTTTCTTCTGTCCGCACGCGCCAATTCGATCGCACGATTCTTAACATATTCGCTTTTACCGCTTCCCGAGCCGCCGAGAACAAACTGAATGGCCATCTTTGATACCTCTTTTATGGTCTTAATTTACTCTTTGTGATATCATTTCTATTATACAATATTTTTTGATATCTTGTGTCAAAAATCCTTTGCGCCCCGAAGCGTAAAGACAAAAGGAAACAAAATGAATCCGAAGATAATAACCCTCGACGATATAAATGAATACCGCAAATCCTCATCGGACATTCTCTATCTGACAACGAAACGAAATGTCGCCGATTTTCTTCGCGAAAAAGGCGAAGCCGTCTGCATTGTTTTAAAAGATGAAAACGATTTGCCCCTTTTTGAAGGTTATAAATATTTTATCACAGAAGGTGTCCAAGATATCGGACACCTCAATATGGTATACTGCCACCAGAAGAATATACCCTTTGTGATTGCCGAATCCGAAGAACTGACAATACGCGAAGAATGCGCCGGGGATTTGAATCTTATATACGAAATGTATGAAGACGACGAATGCAGGAAATATCTCGAGGCACTCCCCATTACAGAAAAAAGAAATTTAAACACTGAATCGCAATCCGGCTACGCTTTGAACGAATATGCCAAAGAACGTTTGGAAGCCGTCAAATCGGCATATCTTTTATACGGTTACGGAATGTGGATCGCAGAGAAAAAAGAAACGGGCGAAGTAATAGGCAGAGCCGGTTTCGAATATGTTGACGAACATACGGTTTCGCTCGGATTTATGATTAAAAAAGACGAAAGAAAAAAAGGCTATGCCAAAAAGGCCGCCTTTCTTTGCATAAATTATCTTAAAGAAAATTATCCCGAATTAAGCATTGTTGCGCGTTGCAGCCGCGAAAACAAAGCTTCGATCGCCATACTCGAATCTCTTAATATTCCTTTTGAAACAGTCTGATTATTTTTCCTTAAAGAGCAGTCCGAACGTTCCGGGGCCGCAGTTTACGGCGATGGATGCGCAGGCCTGTTCAAAGTATATTTCCTCGAATTTCATCTTCTTTTCGATATACTCTTTTATCCAGTCCATTTCCTTTTTGGTCAGTCCCACATACGTTACGAAGAGGATTTCGTTATCCACTCTGATTCCGCCCGTAAGGCAGGAAGAAATGTAATTTCTCCATGCGGTCTTCGAGGATCCGAAATAAATCTTTCCGAGTTTCATTTTACCTCTTCTAAGTACCAAAACAGGTCGTCCCATAAGCGATTTGACGATATTTGCGCTCCTTGAGCTGACCTGTCTCGATCTTGCGAGGAAGTCGAGATTGTCTACCACGAAACTTGTATGAATCTTGGATTTGATATTTTCGAGTTCGGCCAGAATTCTCTTGGGTCCGATTCCTTTTTCCGCCATTTTGCATGCTTCGATTACAAGGAGACCCTGTCCGCTCGAAAGGTGTCCCGAATCTAATACAAATACATTGTCAAATGATTTTGCTGCTTCTCTTGCCGTAGGACAGCCGCTGTTTTCGATCTTTGACGAAATGGAAATATGAATAACGTTGTTGGCGTATGCAAGCTGTTTTGCAAAGAATGCCTCATGCTCTTTTGCATCGGGCGCCATGGGTCTGATATCGTCGGTCGAATTGGTCATGTACGTGATAACGCCGGCCGTATCGATTTCGATACCGTCCTTGAAAGTTCCGTCCACTGTTTTAACCTTGTGGGGAAGTACCGCAATACCGTATTTTTCAATGAGTTCAGGCGGAATGTCCGCAACGCTTTCCGTCGAAATCGCAACCATTTTTCTCTTCTGATTGCCCTGCATCCAGGAAATGGTTTCCTCGATGATTTCTCCGTCGTTTCCGAGAACCTTGACCATGTCCTTGGGAAGATGTCTGAAAAGTTCTTTTTCGAGTTCTTCTCCGCTGACGGGTTTTACGAGGTATCCGTCAAAGGATTCCTTCATGTAAAGATCTCTGTTTTCCTCATCGGCATTTGCCGTAAGGATGACAATTTTACTTTCCCTGCTGCTGCCGCCGACCTGATTTCTGATTCGTTTCTTACATTCGATACCGTCAATTTCAGGCATCAGATGATCCATGAAAATTACATTGTATTCGATATTCTGCGTCATCTTAAGAGCAGCTTTTCCGCTTGTTACGGTATCAATAACAACCTTGGTGTCGCGCAAAAGTTTGCTTACCACCAGGAGGTTGGATTCATTGTCGTCAACAACCAATACCCTGGCTTCGGGAGCTTCGAATTTCTGATGATATTCGCCCTTTTTGCCGTAACCGTGTTTCTTTTCGAAATCGTATTCTCCAAGCAGTTTGTCGCTGACTATTTTCTGGGGAATTACGACAATGAACGTCGAGCCCTTTGTATAAACACTGTTTACCGCGATATTTCCGTCCATGAGATCGAGGAACTGTTTAACTATGGACAGTCCGAGGCCCGTTCCTTCGATATGGTTGGTGGTATCTTCGTCAACTCTCTTGAATGCGCTGAAAAGATAGGGAATATCTTCTTTTTTGATTCCGATTCCGGTATCCGCAACGGTATAAATCATGTCATAGGTTTCTTCGTCCTTTTTCTCGCACTGAACGGTTAAGGATATCGAACCTTCTTTGGTGTATTTAATGGCGTTGTTGAGGATATTGATGAGAATCTGTTTGATTCTGACTTCGTCACCTATAAGTTCTGCGGGAACGTCGGGTGAAACGTTTATTTTAAAATCCAGATTTTTTTCTCTTGCTCTGATCCAAAGCATTCCGACAAGATCGGAGAGCATGTTTCCGGTATGATACGGTGCTATCAAAAGGTGCATTTTGCCGGATTTGAATTTGGACATATCAAGTATGTCGTTGATGAGGTTTAACAGCATTTTGCCGGCGGAACGGATATTTATGGCATCTTCAATAACTTCATCGCTGATGTTTTCACGAAGAATCATTTCGTTGAGACCGATAATCGTGTTAATCGGAGTACGGATTTCGTGGCTCATGCTTGAGAAGAACTGGTTCTGGGAAGCATTGAGCATTTCGATTTCTTTTTTCTGCTCCTCCGTTCTCTTTTTTTCTTTTTCAAAAAGGGTTATTTCGATGCTGACCATTATAACAATGGCAACGCTTATCATAATAAGCGCTACATACGAAAAAATGTTTCCGGAAACTCTGTCGTATTCCGTAACAAATTCGGGATGGCGGATATTGATGTAATAACATGCAGTGGCAATCAATATTTCGGCGGAGAAGAATATGATTCTTGTTTTACCGCTTAAAAGGATGCTTATCAAAAGAATAGTATAAATGAACCATAAAGGCGCATCTCCGTTTATTCCGCCGCCGTGGATGAACGTAATCGGGAAATATACGATTCCCAAAAGGAAACACATTACCGCCGAACCGAATTTGATTACTTCTTTTTTGACACTTACCATGCCGACGATCAAAACGACAAGCATCGCCAAAATCATCAGATATTTATCGTA
>JAGADU010000104.1 GCA_017613435.1 Lachnospiraceae bacterium
GAATAAACTGCTTAGCTTATTCTTAACGTTTACTTTAGGTTTCTTTCTCTGAAATTTACTCTTGCGTTTTTTAACGCTTTATTTGAATTTTCAGGGTTGCATTGCTGTTTATTTGTCAAGGTTCTCTGCACTCTCCGTTTTTGGCAGTGCTTGAATATAATATCATTTCGGCTTTTGCTTGTCAATAACTTTTCCTTAAAAAATTACGAATTATTATTAATATTTTTTGATATCATATTCGCAAAGAAAAAACCACCCTTTGGTGGTAATATTCTTTAACGGAGAAGGAGGGATTTGAACCCTCGCGCCGCTATTAACGACCTGCACCCTTTCCAGGGGTGTCCCTTCAGCCTCTTGGGTACTTCTCCAGAAAGCTAAATCAATACGACTGCTATCAGATTTTAGATACAAACAGCCGGTTTAAAACCGGCAAATTTGTAAAAACGGAGAGGATGGGATTCGAACCCATGCGCCCTTTCGGACAAACGGTTTTCAAGACCGCCTCGTTATGACCACTTCGATACCTCTCCGAGTCATGCTCCTTTAAACGCAAGTGATAGTTTATCAAATTTACACTTTTGTGTCAACACTTAAAGAAGCATATTTTCTTACTGTTCAATCACCTGTCAATCCTGATATGAATCCAAAGCAACCTGAGTCTTTTTTCTGCATATCGATATTGCCATCGAAATGTACAAAAGCGGATATGATAACGAAGCAATTGCATCAACCCAATTCGAAATGGCGCTCATCTCCGTGAATATCGTAAGGTTCATCATCGTTGTTCTGGAAACAAGTATAACGCATAATGAAGATATAAGCATACTAACTATGGGAAGAACAATTATCATAAGGATATAGGCTATAATCTCAAATACTATATTCGTGCTCCGGCTATTGGCGGTGATTATTATAACCACAGCCGTAACAAGGAATATAATGTCAAGCAGTATGTATACGGTTTCTATGCCGTAGTATATAGGGAAAACCCTTAATATCATATTTGCCGGCAAATGTTGTCGGTTTGAAAAAAAGATTCCGATTCCGGGAATCAACAGTCTTCCCACAATCACATGAAGAATTCTTGTAACCAGTGCTATGATGGCTGTAATTCTGATTGCTTTGCTCATTTTGTTTCTCCTTATATATATTATTATTTTAAATCATCCGGAACGGTGATTTTAATATTTGAATATTCGCCCTCGATAAGTTTAACCTTTGTATCCGAATACATCTCGACAACCTGGGCGTCATCCGTAACATGAATGTCTTTGTTTTCTTTAAGATCTTCAATCAGTTTTGAATAAGAATCCATTGCAAGTTTGTATTCAAAAGTCTGAGGAGTCTGCATATAATAAACATTCTTCCTCTCGGGTGTCGAAAGCACAAACCCTTCGTCATCCGCAATCTTTACGGTGTCCGTTGCTTTTACTGCGGTAACTACCGCCTTGTGTACGAGCACTTCACTCATGTTTCTTTCGATTATATCTTTGCTCACATAGGGTCTTGCGCCGTCGTGTATCAGAACATAGTCCGCGTCACGGCATAAAAGCAGTCCGTTATAAACGGAATTGTATCTTTCCGCTCCCCCGCATGTTATGGCTTTGACCTTTTTCAGGGAATATTTCTCAACAAATTCTTTTCGGATAAATTCTTCGTCGCCTTCACCGCAGACGATTACAATACCGTCCGCATTCGAATTTTCAAATGCCAAAAGCGAATGAGCGAGAACCGGCTTATCCTTTAATGTAAGATATTGTTTCGGAATATTGCTTTTCATCCTGCTTCCGACTCCGGCAGATAAAACAACGGCATAAAATCTGCTCATATATTTTTCGCCTTTCAATATTAATATCTTTATCTTTCACCGAGTTTAAGATTGGGAACCGCATTAAGGTCCAATCCGTGTCTTATTCCTCTTTTATATTCGAAATACGCAGCCGATCCGATCATGGCGGCATTGTCCGTGCAAAGAATCGGGGGCGGAAGAAAGAATTCGACTCCCTTATCCTCACAGGCTTTTTCAAATGCGGCGCGAAGCGAGGAATTGGACGCCACGCCTCCCGCTATCGCGAATTTTTTGAATCCGTATCTGTCGAGCGCTTCCATCGAATGTCCTACGAGAACATCTATGACCGCCTGCTGGAAAGAAGCAGCCACGTCTTCTGTAACAATCTTTTCGTTATTCATGGACGCGGTATTCAAATAATTCAAAACCGCGGATTTCAGTCCCGAAAAACTGAAGTCGTATTCGCTTCCTCCGACTTTTGCCCTCGGGAATTTGATTGCTTCGGGGTTGCCGGTTTTCGATACTTTGTCAATCTTCGGACCGCCCGGATAGCCGAGCCCTATTGCTCTCGCCACCTTGTCAAACGCTTCGCCTGCGGCATCGTCTTCGGTTCTTCCGAGGATTTCGTATTCTCCGTAATCTGCTACTTTTACAAGATGCGTATGCCCTCCGGATACCACAAG
This sequence comes from Lachnospiraceae bacterium, assembly GCA_017613435.1. Classification (GTDB taxonomy): domain Bacteria; phylum Bacillota; class Clostridia; order Lachnospirales; family Lachnospiraceae; genus UBA3766. The sequence goes on from JAGADU010000104.1 coordinate 2,473, forward strand.
GCACATAAAAGGAGGTTCAAGTTCTTTGTCCGCTATATAATTGGCGCAGATATGTCCTTCGATATGATGAACTCCGATGATCGGAAGATTCGATGCAAAAGAAAGAGCTTTTGCAAAAGACACTCCCACAAGCAGGGGACCGACAAGACCCGGTCCGTAAGTTACCGCAATCGCAGACATGTCTTTTAATTCCGTTTTGGAATCCTCTATTGCCTTTGCGACAACCTGATTTATTTTATCTATATGTTTTCTCGATGCGATTTCCGGAACCACTCCTCCGTAGAGAGTATGCAAATCAATCTGCGAATAAATCACATTCGACAATACTTCTCTTCCGTTTTTGACAACCGCAGCTGCGGTTTCGTCACAGGATGATTCAACGGCAAGTATATAAACGTCTTCCATTATTCAAAACCTTCGTTTTTATTTTTTGGCTGTCTCTTCTTCGAGCACGCCCGTGTCTTCGTCTTTTGCAAGATCGAAACCGTAAATCTTCCAATGCCCGTCACTGTCTTTTCTCATAACGAAGACTTCGTTGGAATATTTGTAATCGGTTCCCTGTCTTAATCTGTATGTCGCATAAAGTCTTGCCCATTCGAATCCGTCTTCGCGGAATCTCTCCACATCGGCCGCAGCGGAAACCGAATATCCGGAAACAACGATCTTTTGCGACTGGAAATTCAAAATCTCTTCCTGCAAATCGGTAAGATATTGATCAAAGGGCATATTTTCTTTTAATTCGTCGTCATAAAGTTCATACGATTTTTCGGCAAGCTGCTCGAGCTGCTCCTGAGTAAGCGAATCGTTGTAAAAGCAGCATGTAATCTCACTGTAATACTTAAGCACTTCCTTCGGAGTCGGCGGATAGGATTTTTCGATATCGCGAAGCAGCAGTTCCATCACCTGGGAAACATCGACTTCGGGTTCCCCGGGATTTTCGTTCTTATGACTTTGCATCCAAAAAACAACAATAACTGCAACAGCTATCGCTACAATGCCTATTATTCCGATTATCGTTGTTTTCTTCTTCATTATCGTTTCCGTTTACGCTTCTTCGTATCTTAAATCCGCGCTGATTCCGTCCTTGGCGGCAATTGTTGCGGGAAAAATGCTCCTTGCGCTGTCCAGATATTCTTTGGGTTTAAAGAGCGACGGACTGTAATGCGTGAGCCACAGTTCCTGAACATTCGCTTCTTTGGCCATCGTTGCGGCTTCGGCAAATGTCATGTGTTTATGTTCTTTCGCTTTTTCAAGCATTTCCGTATCGCCGTACATTCCTTCGCAAATAAACAAATCAGAATCTTTTGCAAAAAGAGGAATGTTCCTGCAGGGTCTGGTATCGGTCGTGTATGTAACCTTTATTCCCTTTCTCGGCGGTCCCATAACCATCTCGGGCGTATATATGCCGGATTCGTCACAGGCGGTCTCGCCTTTTTGAAGCTTTGACCAAAAAGACAGCGGAATATTCAGACTCTTTGCCTTTTCGGCATCAAATCTTCCCGCACGGTCTATCGAAATGCTGTATCCGTAACAGGTAACATTATGATTGACTTTAAAAGCATCTATATGAAAATCGTTAAAATCAATCCTGCTGCTGTCGCCTTCGATTTCGATGAATTTTAATTCAAAAGGAAGCTGGGGCGCAATAATCAAAAGCGATTCCACGACTCTTTTAAGTCCTTTGGGTCCCACCAGAGTCACCGGTTCGACTCTGTCCGAATTGCCGAGCGTCAAAAACATACCGGGAAGTCCCGAAATGTGGTCGGCATGATAATGCGTAAAAAGAATCAGATCGATGGGTTTGGGGCTCCATCCTTTTTCTTTGAGCGCAACCTGCGTTCCCTCGCCGCAGTCGATAAGCACATTCGAACCGTTATATCTTATCATCAGGGACGTAAGCCATCTGTTGGGCAGGGGCATCATTCCGCCCGTTCCCAGGAGACATACTTCAAACATTTTTCACCTCAATTGTTTTTAAGCCAATAAATCGCAGCATCCTCTTTGGGATTCGAATAAAATCCGGGACGCATGCCTTCCAAAACAAATCCGAGTTTTTCGTAGAGCTTCCTTGCGGGATTGTTTCCCGCTCTGACTTCCAGCGTAAAATCTTTTACGCCGATTTTCCTGCCTTCGTCAAAAAGCTTGTTTAAAAGATTGAATGCTATGTTCTTTCGTCTGTAATCTTCTTTTACCGAAACATTCATAACATCCGCCGTGTCAAAACTTATCATCAGTCCGGCACAGGCGATAATTTCTTTGCTTGTATCGTCCTTTACGGCGAGATACAAAGCATTCGGATTGTCGATTTCTTCTTTTAACGAATCAAGACTCCAGCCGTCGGTGAAATTCGCTTTTTCAAGTTCGGCGATTCCCGAAACGTTTTCGTCGTTCATCTTTTCGTATACAAACATAATCCTAAGCGTTTAAGAGCGCTTCCCTCTCTCTTTCGGCCTGCGGCTTTCTTAAATATACGGGGGTTACGTCACAGGCATCCTTGGCTTTTCCTTCATTTGCGTATATTTTTCCCAAAATCGCAACATTGGCCGCATTCTGATATTCGTTTGCGGCAATCGGGAAAACGAAGGGTACTTTCAAATTGCTCTCGATAAATTCTTTATATACGGGAACTCCGTCCCCGGTAAAGTATACTTTCTTTCCGAGAGTTTCAAGTCTTTCGAGGAGTTCTCCTATTTCGCAATTGACCGGCTCTATCACTTCGACGGGTTTTGTGTCGTTTTCGCCGAATGTGTATGCAGCCGCGTAAACCTGGGATCTTCTCGCATCCATAATCGGACAGACGATTCCTTCCGCCTTGGGCCAGTTTAAAGATAATGCTTCAAGTGTCGAAACCTCGATTACTTTTTTGCAAAGTCCCATTCCGAGACCTTTTACCGTAGCCACTCCTATTCTTAATCCCGTAAAAGAACCCGGGCCGTTTGCACATGCAAGAAAGTCTATGTCTTTGGGGTCTTCGCCGAGGGTTTTAAGCAAATCGTCAAGCATCGGCAAAAGAGTCTGCGAATGCGTCTTTTGATAATTTATATTTACAAGACCTTTTATTTTTTCATCTTCAAGGAATGCCACCGAGGCCACAAGCCCCGATGAATCCATCGCGAGTATTTTCAATTTAAATATCCTTCTTTTTGGGTTTTTGTAACCGTGATTTTTCTGTAATCGTTTCCTTTTTGCAAATCTTTTTCGATCTTTACGCAAAAAGTTCCTTTGGGAATAATCTCTTCAATGATTCCCGCCCATTCGATAACGGTTAAGCCGTCGGAATAAACGCAGTCGTCAAAACCGACTTCTTCCATTTCGCAGGCATCTCCTATTCTGTAAACATCGAAATGATGCATCGGCATTCTTCCGCCGAAATAGGATTCGAGAATCGTAAAAGTCGGGCTCGTGACATTTTCGTCAATGCCAAGCCCCTTAGCAATCCCTTTTGTAAAAACCGTTTTGCCGACACCCAAATCGCCGATTAATGCGATAACTGTTCCGGGGAGGGCTTTTTTTGCAAAATCCGCGCCGAGTTCAAATGTTTCTTCGGGCGAATGTACTTCGTAGGTTCCTTCAATCGATTTTTCCATTAAAGACCTCCGAATTTTATTTTGACATTTTTGGGATCCATATGTGTGTTAATCATCATAAGAACATCTCCGGTTTTATCCCCCATGTCTTTTTTGGGGAATATGAAAGCGGAGTTTTTTCCCGTGTATATGAAATAACTTTGTCTCGTATTGCAGGCTTTGACGCAGTCGCTCCACGGGATTGTCTGCTCTTCGCCCTGCGCCCTTACCGTGATTCCTTCATCGTTTAAAAGGTAGGATACGGGTTCGCGGAAAAAATCTATCATCTTAACCTTCATAAAAGAAGATCTCAAAAGGCTTACCGGGAGATAGAAAATCAAAAGAAGACCTGCTGCCAGATAATACCATTTAAGATAGGACGCGAACAAAAAAATGAAAATCACGCCAACCGCACCGGCCATTATCGAAACGGGCTTCTTGTACGAATGCTGCAAATTGAAGTCATATAATTTTGATGTTGTCATCTGTACGCTGAATTCGACTTCCATCGGTTTTTTCCTTTTCGCTGACACATAATAATACAAGATACAGTATACTTGCAAAGCTTGTTTTTTTCAAGTATGGGATAAGTTGCAGGGAGTATATTTTCGCAATAAAAAACAGGCTCCGGATAAACCGGAACCCGTGTGTTTTAAAGGTTTGACGCAGCTTCGGCCGCCTGCTTCTTCGCAAAGCCCGCACGCTTTCTTAATGTGGGGTCGAGAATCTTCTTTCTCATTCTCAAATGTGTTGGAGTAACTTCCAAAAGCTCGTCCGTGTCGATAAAATCTATCGCCTGTTCAAGGCTTAAAATTCTCGGCGGTGTAAGATGAAGCGCTTCATCCGCAGAAGAAGAACGCGTATTGGTAAGATGCTTGGTCTTGCACACGTTAAGTTCTATGTCTTCCGCCTTGGGGCACTGTCCGATAATCATTCCGGCGTAAACCGTTTCGCCGGGTCCGATAAAGAGCGTTCCTCTCTCCTGTGCGTTGAAAAGGCCGTAGGTTACGCTCTCGCCGCCTTCGAATGCAATCAGAGAGCCCTGTTTTCTGTACTGGATGTCTCCCTTGTAAGGACCGTATCCTTCAAAAAGGGTATTCAAAATACCGTTGCCCTTGGTATCCGTCAGGAAATCGCCCCTGTATCCGATAAGTCCTCTCGAAGGAATAAGGAATTCAAGTCTCGTATATCCTCCCGAAGCGCTGCCCATCGTTACAAGTTCGCCTTTTCTCTGGCTTAATTTCTCTATAACGCTTCCCGAGAATTCTTCGGGAACATCAATATATGCTCTCTCCATGGGCTCAAGGAGTTTGCCGTTTTCGTCTTTTTTGTATAAAACCTCTGCTTTGCTTACCGCAAATTCATATCCTTCTCTTCTCATATTCTCGATGAGAACCGAAAGATGAAGTTCTCCTCTGCCTGATACCTTAAAAGCATCGGTACTGTCCGTTTCCTCGACTCTTAAAGAAACATCTGTGTTGAGTTCTTTGAAAAGTCTGTCTCTGATATGACGGCTCGTTACGTATTTGCCTTCTCTTCCCGCAAGGGGCGAGTCGTTAACCAAAAAGTGCATAGCGATCGTAGGCTCGGATATCTTCTGGAAAGGAATGGGTTCGGGTGCGTCAACGCTGCAAAGAGTATCTCCGATATGAATATCCGAAATACCGGATATGGCAACAATAGAACCTATTCCGGCTTCTTTTACCTCGACTCTTTCGAGGCCGTCGAATTCATATAATTTGGAAACTTTAACTTTTCTGGATGTTTCGGGATCGTGTGCATTGACGATCACAACTTCGTCATTTGTATGAACAATGCCCCTGTCCACTTTGCCCACACCGATTCTTCCGACATATTCATTGTAATCTATGGTACTGATGAGAATCTGAGTACCCATGTCGGGATCGCCCTGGGGTGCAGGGATATAATCAAGAATTGTCTCAAAAAGAGGAGACATATCTTTTGCTTCATCGGATAAATTCTTAACAGCCGTACCTGCTTTTGCCGAAGCGAATATAAAGGGACAGTCAAGCTGCGAATCGTCGGCGTCAAGGTCGAGGAAGAGTTCCAATACTTCGTCTACGACTTCTTCGCTTCTCGCTTCCGGTCTGTCGATTTTGTTTACGCAAACAATAACGGGAAGTTTTAATTCAAGCGCTTTTCTTAAAACGAATTTTGTCTGGGGCATGGGACCTTCGAATGCATCCACAAGAAGGATAACTCCGTTTACCATTTTCAAAACACGTTCTACTTCACCGCCGAAATCGGCATGACCCGGTGTGTCAATGATATTGATCTTCACACCCTTGTAATTAACGGCAGTATTTTTAGAGAGGATTGTTATGCCCCTCTCTCTTTCTATATCGTTAGAGTCCATGACTCTCTCTGCTACTTCCTGATTGTCTCTGAATACACCGCTTTGCTTCAAAAGACCGTCAACCAGCGTGGTTTTGCCGTGATCGACATGCGCTATAATCGCTACGTTACGAATATCTTCTCTTGTCGTAATCATAAAATGTCCTCCAAATAAACACCGTTTGTGAGTATAGCACCAAGAATTATCTCGCGCAAGAAAAAATTTTCGCACTCAAAAAATATGCAATTATCTCTTAATGAATTTTCCAAGAACAAAACATACCGCAAAAACCACGACGTTAATGCAGACTACCGTGGTTCCTATCGGTGTGGAAAGGATGATGGAAATAATGATTCCGAGTATGGCGCAGAATACGCCGATGGACGCGGAAGCGATAACCACCGAAAGAAAACTTCTGAATATTCTCTCCGAAGACAAAACGGGGAATACTATCAGGGCCGAAATAAGAAGCGAGCCCACAAGCTGCATGCTTAAAACTATTACCACCGCTATAATAACGGAAAGAAGGAATTTATAAAGATTGCATCTTATGCCCGTGGCGGATGCGAAACTTTCATCGAATGTAACGGAAAAAATACGATGATAAAAAAGCACAAAGAACAAAACGACGACAAGCGAGAGAACGATGCAAAGAATTACATCGAAATCGGAAAGCGTCAGTATGGACATCGAACCGAAAAGCGTCGAGCAGACGTCTCCCGAAAGATTGCCCGTTCTTTTATTGGGAAAAAGATTTAACAAAAGATAACCGAAAGCAAGAGAACCGACGGACAGCATCGCTATTGCGGCATCGCCCTTGATTTTCTTTTTTTCGTTCGAACCCATCAAAATAACGGCCACCAGTACGGTAACCGGAAGCACAAGGAGCATTTCGTCCGACAAAGACATCACCATCGCAATGCAAAGTGCGCCGAAAGCCACATGGGAAAGACCGTCGCCGATAAAAGAAAGTCTTTTTAGCACAATGGTTGTTCCCAAAAGCGATGCACAAAGCGCAATCAGTGTTCCGACGATTAACGCGTTTCTTACCATGGGACGCGCAAGATATTCCGTTAGCATAGTTAAAACAGACATCCGCCGTTCTCCTTAAGAAATTCGTGTTTGGTACAGAATACACATTTTTCCTTGCCTATGTGTAAAATATGCGTGGCGTATTTTTTTGCCGCCTCCAAATCATGGGATACCATTATTATTGTGGTTTTTTCTTCTTTGTTGATTTTGTAAATAAGCGCATAGAGCTGTTCCTGCGCATAGGGATCGAGGCCCGCAACGGGCTCGTCCAAAAGAAGAGCTTTTCTTGTGGCACAGAGTGCTCTCGCAAGCAAAACTCTTTGCTGCTGCCCTCCCGAAAGTTCGGGATAGGAACGTTTTGCCAAATCGGATATTTCAAGTTTCTTCATGGACTCGAGAGCAAGTTCCTTCTCCTTCTTTCCGAAGAACGGGCGCCATCCGAGTCTGTTCAAACAGCCTGAAATAACAATTTCCCCGACAGTAGCGGGAAAATCCCTTTGGATAAAAGTCTGCTGGGGAAGATAACCTATTTCTTTTTGTTTCAGATCGTCGCCGTAAGTAATGCTTCCGCCGCATACTTTTTCGAGTCCGAGAATACACTTCATCAAAGTGGATTTTCCCGAACCGTTTTCGCCGACAATATAAAGATAATCACCTTCGTTGATTTCGAAGTTGATATTTCCGGCAACTATTCTTTTTTCATATCCGACGGAAACGTCGACACCTTTAATCTGTGCCATATTTTTACTCTCTGAAATATATTATTACTCGGTCTTTTCTTCTTTTATATCCTCTTTGGACTCTTCGGTCTTTTCTTCTTTTGTATCTTCTTTGGACTCTTCGGTATTTTCTTCTTTTGTATCTTCTTTGGACTCTTCGGGCTTGTCTTCTTTTTCTTTGTCAACTTTTGCCTTGGGAAGATTGATGATTATTCCGAGTCCGATTGCAAGAGGCAGGACAAGAAGGGATATGAACTGCGATGTGGACAAAGGTCCTACGGTTCCTCTCAAATCGTTTCTGAAGAATTCGACAACAAATCTTCCTATTGCATAAAGGATTGCGTAGAGAATACAGATATTGCCGTTCTTTTTGTTCTTCTTCGAAATCAAAAGGAGGATTCCGCAAATCGCAAAATCTCCGCCGGCGCTGAAAAGCTGTGTGGGCCAGAGTTTAATGCCTGCAGGCGCAAGCGATCCTTCGGGGAAAACGATACCGAGGAATGAATCCGTGGGAGCACCGTAGCAGCATCCCGCAAGAAAGCATCCGAGTCTTCCGAAGCCCTGAACGAGCGCAATGAAAGGAATCATGAAATCCAGATATTCCAATGCGTTGATTTTTTTGATTCTCGAATAAATAAATATGCCCAAAACCCCGCCGAATATACCGCCGTATACTACGAAACCGGAAAAGATTCCAGGAAATCCGAGAACAAGCTTGGGTTCGCTGAAAAGAGTTTTGTAATCAACAATCAGATACAAAATCTTTGCGCCGAGAAATCCGGCAAAAATGGATATCAAAGCCAAATCGGTAATTATGTCCTGATTTTTGTTTTTCTTTTTAGCTCTGAGAGCACATAAAGATACGGCAACAATGTATCCGATTGCAATCATCAGAGAATATCCGTGTAAAGTAAATTTTCCTATTGTTAAAATGTCATTATGCATATGCTTTCTCTTTCCTAATCAATCTGACCCGACAACAAATTACAAAAGCGATTTTCTTAATTCGGCTCCGTCCTTTTCGCAAAGAAGTGCGGGAGCGATATCGAATATGGTCTTGCAGCCGTAATCTTTCTTCATGGCAAGTCTGTAAGCGGCTCTTGCATAAGCGGTAAGCACGCATGCGGTAAATTCGGGATTGGATTCGAGTTTAAGCGAAAATTCAATCATATGATTTGTTTCTTCGTTCCATCCCGTTTTGCCGGATCTTAAAACGAAACCGCCGTGAGGAATACCCGAATGATTTGCATTGAATTCTTCCTCGCTGATGAAATGTACAGTTGTGTCATAATCGGCAAAATAATTGGGCATCGTTACGATTTCCTGCTCAACCGCTTTTGCGTCTGCGCCTTCTTCGAGCACTACAAAACATTCTCTTGTATGTTTCTGTCTTGTGGTAAGTTCGGGATTTTCGCCGTTTCTTACGCTTTCGAGAGCAGATTCAACGGGAATTGTATACTGCTTTGCGTTCTTTACGCCCTTGATGCGTCTTACCGCATCGGAATGGCCCTGGCTTACACCCTTGCCCCAAAATGTATAATCTTTTCCGTTTGTTAAAATCGCATTGCCCATAAGTCTGTTTAATGAGAAAAGACCGGGATCCCATCCGATTGAAATAACGGATACTTTTTCGTTTTCAAGACATACTTTGTTAACGTTCTCGAAATGCTCGGGAATTTTTGCGTGTGTGTCAAACGAATCGATACAGTTGAATAATTTGGAATATTCGGGTGTCTGTACGGGAAGATCCGTAGCGGAACCTCCGCATATTATTGCTACATCTATTTTGTCCTTCCAGTCCGCAATGTCCGCAATGTTAACAACCTTTGCGGTTTCTGTAAGAATCTTAACGCTTTCGGGATTTCTTCTCGTAAATACTGCGACGAGTTCCATATCCTTGTTCTGCTTAACCGCACATTCAACGCCGCGACCGAGATTTCCGTAACCGATTATACCTATTTTGATGCTCATAATAGCGCCTCCTTAAAAATACATTCGGTTACATTATATTTTTATTTGTTTTATTTAGCAATTATTTTTTTACCGACAAAACCCTAAAAATGACTTCCGTTGCAATGGCAAGCGCGGATACCGCGAGAGAGAAAATCGCTTTTAAAAGTCGCTTTTTGCCGTCCTTCTTCCCGTCAATCTCTTCATTCCTTCCTTCTTTCAATACTTCTTCATCAAAAGCTTTCGTACCTTCAAACTCTTTTTCTTCTTTTAATTCACCGTTGCTTTTTGAAACCTTTTGGGACAAATCTTCTTTTGCATCGGTTCGATTGTTTTTGTCTTTGCTCTTTTTTACCTCGAATCTGATTTCTTTTGTATCATCCGAAAGTCTGGTGTCGTTTGAATTACCCGCCGCATCTTTGTTTACTATCGATATGGTATATACGCCTTCTTTTTCAAAAAGCGAATCTTCAAACCTGTAATTGTACGAATATCCGATATCCTCCTTTTTCTCGTCGATATAAAAATCCTCGTCCGGTTTCAGCTCGCAAAGTTTTGCGTCATGCGTGAAAATCACCCTGACTTTATCCTTTGCTATTTTGCTTAAATTCTTTTCGCATATGTTTACGTTAGATATTAAATCAACTTTTTTGCCGAGCGCATCCTTAAGACTTTCGCCCAGAGAAAACACCGAACCGTTTTTATTGATTAAAAAATCTTCTTTTCCCTGCGTTTTGTTCCCGGCCCTGTCCGAAACCGACCATTTTAAGGTATAATAACCGTCATCCATGGAAGAGGCGTTCTTAATCGTCGAAAAGATTTCATTATCAACTTCTTCGAAAATTGTTTTTAAAACTTCCTTACCGTTTTTCGAAAGTGTCGCATACGAAGCGTCGAAATCAAAATATTCGTCCTTAACTTTTATAAACAGATCGTTTACGCCTTTTTCGATCTTTCCTTTTTTTAGACCCGAAACCGAAACTTCGCAGGGGGTATAATCCTGATAAAAAATATCGCTTTTATATTCGCATTTGTTTCCGGCGGCATCGAAAATGCATAATTCGATTCTGTCCTCTCCTTCTTTGAAAACATATTCCATAAGATTGTCGCCCCGCAGATTCTCGTCCGTAATTTTTATATTTCCCTTCCTGACGTTTGAAGTGTATTTTCTGTCTTCTTCGCTTATTGCCGCCTTTATCTCGGGGGCTTTTTTGTCGATTGCAAATTCGACAATCTCCACTGCGGTCTCCCTTCCGAAAGCATCCTTCGCTTTTATTTCTCCGCTGTATTTTCCGTCCGCCGAAAAAACAATCTCCCTTAAATCTTTTGATACAATAAATCCCCTGCCGGAATTTTTCTCATACGGATAAAGCGATGATTGTATGTTTGCTTCAACGCTCTCTTCAAAAAGGTTGGCATCCTCAATCACGATTTTTGCTTTTCTTTCGTGATTGAAATAATATCCTTCCCTGCCGTCCTCAAACTCTATTCTTATTACGGGTGCTTTTTTATCAACGATAACGCTCGCTTCGAATTCTTCCGTTTTGTCCGTTATTGCCAAAACGCTCTGCCCCGCTTCGTTTTCTTTTTGTTCCAAAACCGAATATTGTGCAACCGCTTTAATATTCGTTTTGCCTTCGCTTCCTATCGTAAAAACATTTTCGTAATCAAAACTGTTATCAATTTCAAAGCACGCGCTGCCCTGATCCGTCAAACCGTTTGCTTCGTCATAAAAAAATGAATTGTTTTGATCCGCCTTTGAATAAAGAATCGTGTAATCCTCGGTCGAATCGTTTTCGCATTTGATTGCAAAAGTTATTTTTTTGACGTCAACGCATTTTGCCCTGATCTTTAAACTTACCGATACATCTTTGTCATATGCTTTAATACCGTTTATCAGCGTATAATCCGACGGAATTATTATTTCGCCTTCAATCTTTGCTTCCGCCGGATTATCCGCGATACCGTTCTTCGCATATACGAAATCATTCAACATAAGCCACAAAAAGGCAGTCAAAAAAATATTTGTCAGAACCGTTATTATTCTTCTTGTTTTATAAATGTTTTTTTGAGTTTTTCTTCTCATATTTTTTAACCCTCCGTTTATATTTTTTAATTTTGAAAAAAACAATCAATTTCCCCATGCCTTTTTTGATAAAAAGATTAAAAATACAAAGGAACAAAAACATAAAGGCCGAAAGCGCGCAAAGGATTTTCGCCGCATCAATAAACACAATCATATTCTCTTTCAAGATATTCAATTTCCTCCCATGCAGTCTTTAATTTTTCGTTGAATTCCTCCGTCTGTTTTTCAAATTGCGTGCCGCTTTTACCGTCGGTCTTCGAATTCTTTTCGACAAGCGAAAGCAGGTCGTACATTTCGTCAATTGTCACTCCCTCCCTCAAAAAATCCGGCGAAAATGCGGTAATCGAATCACAGACGAGAATAAAGATTTGCATTCTGACGGTGCTTTCTTCAAAAAGAGCTTCATCCGTCAGATTTTCAAGCCCCGCGAAAAATTTTGCATATGTTCCTCCGTCCTTCCCCTCTAAAATCATCGGACGGATTTCGGACAAAAAATGTGCGGTTTTCGAATACGAATAAACATCTTTGCCGAATTCCATGCTCTCATCAAACCACTTTGCGGCCCTTTTGTATTTTTCGCTCTCCGTATCTTTTGAATAAAACAAATACAGTCTCCCGATTTCTTTTGCGAGTTCCCCGTATTTTGAATCGCTGCGAAGAAAAGCAAAACGATCGGAAAACAAATCTTCGATTAAAACCTCTTCTTTTTCATCGAAAACCAAATCGGATTTAATTTCATCAAAAAGAAGGAAAATCCAATCCGCGTTTTCGTCATATACGATTAGTTTCGTTAATGCTTCTTTTCGTACGGCCTGTGACGAGTCGTGCGTTTTCTTGAGCCATTCTTCGTATATTTTTTTGTTTAAATTTCTTTTGGCGTATTCCAATAAGAATAATCCCGAAAGGGAAAGAAAAAACATTATCAGAAAAAAGATGATTTTTTTGAAAAACAAATTCATTTCGAATTCGTTTTGGGAATTTATTTTTCTTATTTCGCAAAGCGCACCGAATGCTTCTTTTGCATTTTTGTATCTTAGTTTCGGATTGTTTTGCATGCATTTTGAAAGGAAGACATTCATGCCCTTTGATGCTTCGTCTTTTAAAATGTATTTCATCGATGCGCCGAGACTGTATATATCGCTCCTCTCATCCGTCATGCCTCCTTTTAATTGTTCGGGCGAAGCAAAATTTCTGGTCGCGTATCCGGGACTTTTTGCATCAGCTTTGCCGGATATTCCGAAATCAATCAGTTTGATTTCCTTGTTTTTCGTAATCATGATATTGGACGGTTTTAAATCCCTGTAAATGATTTTCGGTCTTCCGGAATGAAAATAATCAAGGACATTTAGGATTTCCTTTCCTATCCGTATCACTTCTTCTTCGCATAGTCCGCCGTATTTAATCACGTAATCTTCAAGGTTTTCTCCTTCGATATAATCCATTATTATGCAAAACGAATCATCGGTTCTTACTATATCGACAATCCTCGGGAGAGACGGATGTCTGGCGTTTTTGATAATCTGAGATTCGGTTATTGCAAAATCATTCATATTCGAATCAAGATTAATGACCTTCATGGCCCAGGTTGTTTTAAGCTTCATGTCTTTAACCTTAAACACCTCGGACATACCGCCGCGTTTTATGATTTCTTCTATACGGTAGCGCGAAATCAAATCTCCGATTTCGGGCATAAAAATACACACCTTCTTTTTACGGCAGATTGAATTTTTGGTATGGGGAATTTTGTAAACGACGTTTAAGAAAAAAAAC
>JAGADU010000105.1 GCA_017613435.1 Lachnospiraceae bacterium
ATAAAAGAATATATAGATTATTACAACAATAAAAGGATAAAAGAAAAACTAAAAGGACTTAGTCCTGTACAATACAGAACTAAGTCCATAGAAGTTGCTTAACAATTAATTAAAGTGTCCAACATTTGGGGTTCACTTCATGATACGCGGCTCTTTTTTAGTATTATCAGAAATCTTTGTTTAAAAAATCATCTATGGACGACGGTTCGACATTTATAAGCGTTCCGTTGTTCGGAAAGATTGCATATCCGCAGGAACCGTGATTTTTGGCGATATAAACGATTTCTTCTTTTGTATCGACAACGCCGGATCCGTCAAGAGTATCCTTCCATTTGGTACTTCCCCAGCTTTCCGTAACGGAAGTCACATTGATATATTTGTATTTGCCTTCGTCTGTTTTATACACATAGGTTTTTTTTACTATTTCGCCCGCTCCGTCGCTAAGAATTGCGATATAGCCGTCTTCCGCATTTATTTCTTTTCCGTATTCACCCTGGTAGTTTAATTCGCTTCCGACAGAATTCCGGACTTTGACATTATTCGGAAGTTTGCTCAAACGAAGATAGCAAGTGGGATTTGTCAGTGCTTCGGTTACAACCCATCCCTCATCAGGAGCCGTTTCGTCAACCGTTACCGTCATAAGCTCGTCGGCTTCGCTGTAATCGATATCAACGATTTCCATCGAATAACCGCCGGAACTTTTCCTTCCGGAACAAATCATTATAATGCATTCATCGGATTCTTCACCTTTGATAAGAAACCACCCCCTGTCAGCGTCAGGGCCGTATTCTTCGTTTCCCTCGAGTTTGTAATCAAATCCGCAGATATTTCCTTCTTTTTCGAGTGAGTCCTTAAAGCCGTTGTTATCGTCGAAGCTGCTGTCTTCATCACCCGAAAAGTTTTCGCTTTCATCTCCCAAAGCGGTGGGGTCCTTTTCTTTATCCGTATATTCAACCATCCCCGAATCGGTAGGAGACTCCCAATATTGATTGTTGTTATTCAAAGGAACTGCTTTGCATGCGGTAAAAGAACCGACAGCAGCAAGCATTGCGCTCATCCATACGATATTTGTTTTCAAAAATTCTTTTTTCATCTTTTAACCTCCTCAGATGACGATAATTGTTTTTTCTGTCCATAATTAATACGAATTGCAAACGTATAATTTATGGTTAAATATTTTAAATATCAATAAAGTATCGGGCTTGTTTTAAATTGCGTGATGAACGATAATAAGAGAGAGGCCCGAAGAAAGAACGGAGGTTATCTATGAAGGCAAAAACATTAAAATTCGCGGCAGTACTTATTTGTACCGCACTCGGTATCGTATCTTTTGGCGGCTGTAAGGAAATTGAAATAACGGAAAAAGAAGCGGTATTCGCAACCGACAATACAGATACCGTCACATTGGAACAGATTACATTTTATCCCGGTTCGTACAATGTATATGTTATCGACGAACAAAATATTACTCATTATGATTTTTCATCATATTGGGTGAATGCACGGGACGGATACGACTATTTTTCCGATCCGCTTCCTCCCGAAGGAGAGTACGGTGTCAGGGTTTTTCCCGTCGGAGAAAACGGATGGGAGGATATTATCAAAGTCCTGAATGAGCAGGGATTTGATGAATTACCCGAAAATCTCGATACCGAAGATATAATCGACGACGGCTGGTTTTGTGACATAGAAGTGAAAACGGACAATGAAAGGTATTTCTCCGGCGGATACTGCGCCGATATAGGAAAGCCCGATAAACATCAAAAATTTTCGGAAATCATGAAAACCATTTACAGTATGATCTCAAAACAGAGTGCTTTATACAGCGAAGATTGAGAATGATATTACGATAAAATTTTACGGAGGATAAAAGATTTTGAAAATAATCAGAAAAGATGAGCCGGATGAAACGGTCGGAGTTTTTATCAATAAGGCATTTGCCGATTATGCCGCGAACAATGATATCAAATTAAATTATGAAGAATACATGATTACGGCCGAAAATGACGAAGGAGAGGTGATCGGATCGATTACCGGCATGGCCTATTACAACGAGGCTCATATCGGTGATTTGATTATCGACAAAAAATACAGAGGACAGAAAATCGGAACAAAGCTTGTGGAAGCAGTGGAAGAAGAATACAGGAATAAGGGATTTGAAAAGATTACTCTTACCACATTCGGATTTCAGGCGCCCGAATTTTACGAAAAACTCGGATATTCGCTCGAATTTGTCAGAGAGGATAAAAATCCCAAATTATCAAAATATTTTTATTGCAAAAAACTGTCTCTTTAGCAGGGGCGGCACATTACATTCAAGAAAACCCAAAAAGCAAGGAGTAAGTAACCATGATAAGAAAATTCCCATTTGCGGATAAGCCGAATACGGCCTGTTTTACATGCTGTCATGTTTTGGAAGAACATAAACCGATTCTGTATGTATCCCATGACGATGACGGATATTGGACATTTCATTGCGGTGAGAGCCATACGGAAAAAGAACTGAGAGTGGTTTCGTTGGCGGAAATATTGAGAATTGACCCCTCTGTCGCTGATTTGGCGCGATTGGATTACGGTCTGTATGCCGAAGCGAAAGATGAAAAAAGTAACTGGGTGGTAAATAGAATATAAGTAAAACCATGAAAAATCTTAATTCATATTTTAATGACAATGTACCTTCAAGAGGCGATATAAGCGTCAGCGGAAAGCTGGAAGCTTATGTCGGAAATTATTATGTCCGGGAAAATTTCTGGGAAAAGTTAATGACAATCTATTATGACAATGCGGCAGAAAAGTTTAACGAGGAAATCAAAACCACGGATAAAAACATAATAGCTTACATGACTTTGGATTATAAGTATGCATTTGTATTGGAATCAATGATTAAAAAGTTTTGTGAAGATACCAAGGAATATAATATAACCTATATTCCCGCAGAAAATTTCATCGATCAATTATTCTATGTCGATGACCTGACAACTCTTCCCGATTTTATGAAGAATATCCTTTGGATAGATGACGACTTTTTAAGCGACGAAAAAATAAAATTCGATTATGAGGCTTTCGAGACCATCGACAGCGGAGTCGTATACTTAAATCCAAAGCACTTTTCCGTAAAAGAGCTGGTTAATGCCGTAATGAATGAAAACGAAGAAACATAGGGATAATGCGCTTAATTATTTTGGAGAAAGAGGAAATCTTATTGCAGTAAATGAGCCGGTAATCCCAAAGAAAAAAGCTTTGAAGAGAGAGCATGGTTTAGCGGATTTTATAGGAACTGATATAAAAATAAAAGATATGTTTTGAAGATGAGGGGAAATGACATGAAGCTTTTTGTAAGAGTAATATCCACTTTGATTATAATTGTTTACGGAATCGAGACTCTTTTCCTGGCAGCAGGTTCAATTTATGGTATTGTGCTGGCGGTAAATGAGATTCTTTTCGGCTTTGGCGTAACCATCGACGGTTCTACGACTCCGATATTAGATGGCATAGGAAGATTTTTTCTGGGCATCGGCATCATTTTTCTGATTGCTTTGATTCTTATCGCAGTTGCCGAAGTCGCGTTCATGGTTCTGAATTACGTAAAGGCAATCAAGAAAGAGTCTTTTGAATATTACTGGACTTTATCCCTGACATCTTTGATTGCGGGAGCGGTCAACATCGCTTTTATTTTAATATTGCTGATCGTCCTTGTTAATGCTATCACCAATGAAGCAATGTGTAAGACTTTTGAAAACATTGGTCTTATTATGATCGGTACAAATATTTTTATGGGCTTTTGGAGTATTTTGAATCTTTTATCATCAAAAGAATGTGTTTCAAACGGATGGTAATTTAAGAATACTGATGTGAATATGGTACAAAGTTTGCAACTTGATAAGAAAGGAAAATTATGGATAATAACGTTTGGCGAATTCCGAATGAAGAAGAAAAGAAACATGTATTGTATTGGATGAAAAAATGTC
>JAGADU010000106.1 GCA_017613435.1 Lachnospiraceae bacterium
AGCGATAGCAGCGCCTACAGTGTAAGCCCACTTTGCGTTTTCAAAACAAATAGGCTGAATGCCTTCGATTAAATGATAAACGTCAAGACCTGCATCCTTTGTGATCTTTTCTGCTTCTTCAAGGGAAGAAATTCCATAGCTTGCAAGAACTTTTTCGATCTGAGGGATACGTCTTTCATATGATTCAAATAAAGCCATTTCTTTTTCCTCCTTAAATTATTCTTTTCTGGGATCGATGATTCTAACGGCATCCGCAACACGTCCGTACTGTCCGCTTGCTTTTTCGTATGCCGTAGCAGCATCGTCGCCTTTTTTCATAAAGTCAGTCATCTTACCGAAGTTAACGAATTTGTAACCGATAATCTGATCGTCCTTGTCAAGTGCGATACCTGTAACATAGCCTTCGGCCATTTCAAGGTAACGGGGACCTTTCTTTAATGTTCCGTACATTGTACCAACCTGGGAACGAAGTCCTTTACCGAGATCTTCGAGACCTGCACCGATTGCAAGGCCGTCTTCGGAAAATGCGGACTGTGATCTTCCGTAAACGATCTGAAGGAAAAGTTCTCTCATTGCAGTATTGATAGCGTCGCAAACAAGGTCTGTATTTAAAGCTTCAAGAACTGTTCTTCCGGGAAGAATTTCAGCTGCCATGGCTGCCGAATGAGTCATACCCGAGCAACCGATTGTTTCAACCAATGCTTCCTGGATGATACCTTCCTTAACGTTAAGTGTAAGTTTACATGCGCCCTGCTGAGGAGCACACCAGCCGATACCATGTGTCAAGCCGGAAATATCTTTTACTTCTTTGGCTTTTACCCATTTTGCTTCTTCGGGAATGGGAGCACAACCGTGATTCACACCCTGAGCAACGGTACACATTTCTTCAACTTCTTTTGAATAAATCATGTGAATTTCTCCTTTCAAGAATTAAATATATAAATAACTCCAAAGAATTATTATCGTGTTTAAATATCCGAAATCTTCGAAACGATATTGTCCTTGTCCTTGTAAATCGACTTCTCGGGAATAACGCCCCTTACGCAGCTTGTGGGATATACATTCGAATCCCTTCCGATAACCGTTCCGGGATTGAGAACCGAATTGCAGCCAACCTCTACTCTGTCCCCGAGCATTGCTCCGAATTTCTTAAGACCTGTTTCGTAATTCTCGTCACCCTTAACCACAACAAGCGTCTTGTCGCTCTTTACATTCGATGTAATGGAACCGGCACCCATATGGGATTTGTAACCGAGAATGGAATCGCCAACATAATTGTAATGAGGAACCTGAACATTGTTAAAAAGAATAACGTTCTTAAGTTCCGTCGAATTACCTACCACACATTTCTTTCCGACCAACGCGTTTCCTCTTATAAACGCCCCCGGACGGACTTCGGTTTCGGCATCGATAATACAGGGTCCGTAAATATTTGCTGTCGGATATATTTTAACGGATTTATGAATCCAGATATCTTCGCCTCTTTTTTCGAATTCCTCGGGATCGAGTGTTTCGCCCAAAGCCAAAATGAAATCCTTTATAAGCGGAAGGAGTTCCCAAGGATATGTTTTTCCTTCAAATAAAGGTTTTGCGATGGTCTGATCCAAATCGTATAAACTGTCTATTGTAACTTTTTTCATGATCCGTCTCCGATAAAAAAATATCAAATAATCAAAAAACCGACAATTATTATATCATTATGAATCGATTTTTAAAACAAAAATCGTCAAAATGGCAAAATTTTTAAAAAATCATCTGTAAAATCCCGAAATATAACGATACCTGCTCTTTAATCTGTCATTGAAATCCTTGGTTTTGACCTCGTTTGTATAATTCGAAACGTATGCGGAGAGTTTGTCCATGTATTCTTTCTCTCCCACTTCGCCGTTTGCAACAAGGTTAAGCCCTTTTTCCCAGCTGGCGGTAAGCTGGGGATGCAAAAGAGAAGGTATCGAAAGATAAACGGTATCGTTAATCATTTCTCCGAGAAGCGTTGGTGTTATAATCTGCGTCTTCTTGTTTAATTTAAGATATCCGTTTTTAAAAAGCTTCTCGAGTATACCGGCTCTTGTTGCGGAAGTGCCGATGCCCGAACCCTTAAGCTGGGCTCTCAACTCCTCGTCTTCGATTTGATTTCCCGCGCTTTCCATCGCAAGAATCATGCTTCCCGAATTATATCTTTTGGGAGGAGTCGTTTCCCCTTCTTTTACGAACAGCTCTTTGTATTCAAGTTTATCTCCTTTTTTCAAAGCGGATAAGAATTCGAGCGTTTCTTCGGAACATTTGACGTCTTCGCTCTCTTCCTTGGAATCGTTTTTGTTTTTCTCATCCGATTCTTCGTTTTCTTCATCGCTTTTATCCTTTTTCTTTATAAAAGAAAATGTGGTAGCGGCGAGAAAGCCTTCTTCCTTCAGAACTTTAAAAGACGAAAAGAATTTCTCGTTATTTTTTTCGACAACAAGAGATACCTTTTCGTAAACGGCCGGAGGAAGAAAAATTCCGAGGAACCTTCTGCAGATAATCTCGTATATATGAAGACATGTCGAATCAACGGTTTTGAGATTGTCAAAACCCTGACCCGTCGGAATTATCGCATAGTGATCGGTAATAAGTTTATCGTTTGTATATTTTGTGGAAGATATTTTTTTGTAGCTTCCCGATTCAAAAATGCCTTTGATGATATCGGCATACAGGGGATGAACCTTCAGACCGCCTAGATTCTTTCCGATTTCTTTGGCAACCGCGCTCGATAAAACCCTCGCATCCGTACGGGGATAAGTAACAAGTTTCTTTTCGTAAAGCTCCTGAACGTATTTAAGCGTCTGTTCGGGACTTATTTTGAAATATTTGGAACAGTCGTTTTGAATATCCGCAAGATTGTATAAAAGAGGAGGATTTCTCTTCTCTTTTTTCTTTTCGATCGAAAATACCTTAAAGTAATCTTCATCCGCTTTTTTAACTTCTTCGATCAGTTTATGGGCAGCTTCTTCTTTTTTGAAACCGTTTTCTTTGTATAAAAGAGGCGATTCGAAATATTTGCTTCCTTCAACCGCCCTGAATTCTCCGTCGTAATAAGTTCCGTTAAAATTCAGACTTGCAAGCACGCGATAAAAAGGGGTTTTGACAAAATCCCTTATCTCCCTTTCTCTTGAAACCACCATGCCGAGAACACATGTCATTACGCGTCCGACGCTTATAACGCATTTGTCGGCTTTCAGGAACGTTCTCATTCCGTAGCCGTATTTTAATGTAAGAGCTCTGGAAAAGTTAATTCCCATCAGGTAATCTTCTTTGGCACGAAGATATGCCGCAGCCGAAAGATTGTCGTATTCGCTTAAATCCTTGGCTTCGCGAATGCCCCTTTGGATTTCTTCTTCTGTCTGGGAATCAATCCAGACTCTTAATCTTTCTTTGCCTTTAACATTGGCCTCCTGCTCGACAAGACGATAAATGTATTCACCTTCTCTCCCCGAGTCGGTGCATACATAAATTTTATCGACATCTTCTCTTGTCAAAAGGGATTTAACGATATTAAACTGCTTGGAAACAGATGAAATAACCTGATATTTATAAGTTTCGGGAATAAACGGAATTGTGTCGAACGACCATTTTTTCATTCCCGGATCGTATTCTTCGGGATAACTCATGTTAACCAGATGACCGACGCACCAGGTAACAACAAAATTATCGCTTTCCAGATAACCGTCATTTTGTTTGAAATTCTCTTTAAGCGCTTGTGCAAATTCTTTTGCAACGGACGGCTTTTCGGCAATAAAAACCTGTTTTGCCATAAAACTCCTCTTAGATAAACAAATAATTCATATCAAAGATTTCTGATATCGACAAAAGTGACTTCCCTGTCCCAGAGCATATCGCTTAAGTCTTCGTCGAAACCTTTTTTCGAAAAAAGATATATGTAATCGGCTTTGATTTTCGCCTCTTTCAAGCAATAATCAAACCATTCGAATTCAGAATAATTCATCGCATCGTTACCGAGCGCGCAATAGGCGGCAAGAATATTTCTGTGCTCATCCTGACCGATATAATGAATCGTTCCCGCTTTTCCGACCCATTCGCCGTATTTTTTGATTTTGATGGGCAGACCGTGTTTGGAATTCAAAAGATTCAGATATTCCTTACAGATAAGCGGAAGCGTGTCTTTAAAGAAATCCGGAATATTGTCATTGATAAAAGTATCGTAAAATTTCTCGGGACTCATCAGTTTAAGATAGGATTCGTGAGGATATACGAATTTAAACCAGAAATTCACGATGGGATTTGAAATCCTGTAAACACCCTTCATCGTGTTTTCGTTTCCCGGCGTATCGAAGCTCGAAACTTTTTCAACCGTGTCAAGACTCATGAGATTTTTTAAGTATACGCTTATTTTCGCTCTCGAAAAGCCTGTATGAATATAAATGTCGTTTAATTTGTTGCGACCGTTGGCAAGGCAGTAAAGAATCGTCGCATAAACGTTTACTTCCCTTAAATATTCGAGAACGACATCGTTTCCCGCTCTTCTGAAGACGGAATCGGAATTCAAAAAGTTTTTGATAATGTTTTCTTTTAGGGATTTGTTGATGTCAAAATAATTGTAAAAAGCGATATTTCCGCCTAACAGAGCATACAAATCCATGCATTTCGAAGTATCTTCGGTATTGTAAAACATGACGAGATCGATAAAAGAAAGCGGTCTTACTTTTAAAAATCCGTCAATCGAGAGAGCGTTTTTGCCGATTTTGGAAATGAAAATATTCTCGACATATCTCGTATCGTGAGAAACCAGAAGACACATGCATCTGTTGTCATTTTTATTCAGTTTTAAGTAGGAAAAAAGAATATCGATATAGGAATCGTCGGCTTTGAAACAGTTTTCAAAGTCATCGATAACCAAAACAAACTTTTCGAGTTTGTATTTGTCAAACAAAGAATCGAGTATTTGATTGAATGTCGGAAAATCATTATTGAAATCAAAACCTTTTAAAGAAAGGTCGGATCCGATAAGAAAACTTATCTGTCTGGCAGAAGCCTTGGGACATTTGATATATACGTACTTTTTGTCTTTGACGAATTCGCGCCAAACGGTAGATGTTCCTACGCCCGCTCTTCCGTATAAAGTGACGAGCGAACCCTCGTTTGAATTAAATATCTTTTTTAAATATTCAATTTCGCTGCTTCGTCCGATTGTCATAAATTCACCCCTTTATTGCTCCCCGGGAAGAACCCGGGGAAACAATAAAACCCAATACATTAATTGTATTATTTGCTTGTGATATAACCCTGAGCTTTCAAAAGTTCGGCGCAAAGAATAGCACCGCCTGCGGCACCTCTTATCGTATTATGGGAAAGACCGACAAATTTCCAATCGTAAATCGAATCTTCTCTGATACGTCCTACGCTGACACCCATACCGTTCTCATAATCGACATCGAGCGCTACCTGAGGTCTGTTGTCTTCTTCGAGATACTGAATGAACTGCTTGGGAGCCGAAGGAAGGTTTAATTCCTGAGGAAGTCCTTTGAAATCCCATAATTTCTGAATAAGCTGTTCTTTCGTAGGCTGTTTTTTGAATTTAACGAAAACGGATGCCGTATGTCCGTTAAGAACCGGAACTCTGATGCACTGACTCGTAATCTTAATGTTGTCGGCGGGTTTGATAACGCCGTCTTCAACCTTACCCCAGATTCTCAAAGGCTCTTTTTCGCTTTTTTCTTCTTCGCCGCCGATATAGGGAATTATATTTCCTTCCATTTCGGGCCAGTCTTTAAACGTCTTGCCGGCACCGGAAATAGCCTGATACGTACTGACAATTGCCTCGTAGGGTTCGAATTCTTTCCAAGCCGTCAAAACGGGAGCATAGGACTGAATCGAACAGTTGGGCTTAACAGCAATGAAACCTCTCTTTGTTCCGAGTCTCTTTTTCTGATCTTCGATGACCTTCATATGCTCGGGATTGATTTCGGGAACAACCATCGGAACGTCGGGCGTCCATCTGTGAGCGGAATTGTTTGAAACAACAGGTACTTCCGCTTTGGCATAAGCTTCCTCGATCGCTCTTATTTCATCCTTCGTCATATCAACTGCCGAGAAACAGAAATCAACCTTGGAAGAGATTTCTTCAACTTCGTTAACGTCATATACAATCATGTCTTTGACTTTTGA
This sequence comes from Lachnospiraceae bacterium, assembly GCA_017613435.1. Taxonomy (GTDB): domain Bacteria; phylum Bacillota; class Clostridia; order Lachnospirales; family Lachnospiraceae; genus UBA3766. The sequence goes on from JAGADU010000106.1 coordinate 6,163, forward strand.
AGGCATGGGAGTCGTCATTTTCCATCTGTCGCCTACGGCATCTTCATATCTTTTGCCTTTTGATCTGGGAGAAGCCGCAATAAGTACAACTTCAAACCATGGATGATTCTCAAGAAGAGAAATAAATCTCTGGCCTACCATTCCCGTACCGCCTAAAATACCAACACGTAATTTGTCACTCATTTTTTTATCCTCCATAAATCCTGACGGATTTTAATCCGATTGAAATTAATTACTTTATCGACTGTTTTAACAAAATGTTAAATGATTTCCTCGTATCTTTTGATTGCGTTCAAAATATCTCCGGGCGCTCCCTTGGTGCATCTTTTTTCGACGCAGGTCTTTAGTGAAATCGCCTCATATATATCAACGTCAAAAGAATCGCAGATATCTTTTAATTCTTCTATGCTTAAATCCTCGATTGAACAGTCTTTTTCGATACATTTCAAAACAAGCGTTCCTATAATGCCGTGAGCATCTCTGAAAGGAATTCCTTTTCTTACAAGATAATCTGCAGCATCGGTGGCATTGGTAAAGCCCTTCATCGCACTCTTGGCCATTATATCCTTGTTGAAAGTTATTGTATCGATCATTCCGGTAAAAAGAGTTATGCAGTCTTTTACCGTATCGAAAGCATCAAAAGCAACTTCTTTGTCTTCCTGCATGTCTTTGTTGTATGCAAGAGGAAGTCCCTTCATGGTGGTCAAAAGAGAAACAAGCGCACCGTATACCCTGCCGGTTTTACCTCTTACAAGTTCCGCGATGTCGGGATTCTTCTTTTGAGGCATAATCGAAGAACCGGTCGAAAAAGCATCATCCATTTCCACAAATCTGTATTCGTTTGAATTCCAGATAATCAATTCTTCGCAAAATCTTGACAGATGCATCATTATTATCGAACATGCCGAAAGGGTTTCGATAAGATAATCCCTGTCGGATACCGAATCCATCGAATTGTACGTTGCATCCGAAAATCCCAAAAGATCTGCGGTATAATCGCGATCCAACGGATAAGTGGTTCCGCACAAAGCTCCGGCTCCGAGAGGCGAATAATCCATTCTTTTTGCTATATCGGAAAGTCTGTCGCGGTCACGCAAAAACATTTCGGTATAAGCTCCGATATAATGAGCCAGATTGGTGGGCTGAGCTTTTTGAAGATGTGTGAAAGCCGGCATATAAGTGTCGGTATTTTCTTTCATCTTTTCCAGAAGCACTTTTAAAAGAGATGTAAGAAGCTCTTTTAACAAAAGCACTTCGTTTTTGGTATAAATTCTCATATCCAAAGCAACCTGATCGTTACGGCTTCTTCCGGTATGAAGTTTTTTGCCTGCATCTCCGATTCTTTTTGTAAGATTGTCTTCAACGAAGCTGTGAATGTCTTCGCATTTGTTGTCAAAAGCAAGAGTGCCGTTTTCGATGTCTTTTAATATCGAATCAAGACCTTCGATTATCGATTCGCTCTCTTCTTTCGTAATGATTCCCTGCTTACCGAGCATTTTCGCATGGCATTTGGAACCGTTGATGTCAACGGCGTAAAGTCTCTTGTCAAACGAAAGCGATTCGTTGAAATTAAAGACTTTATCATCTGTTTCTTTTGTAAATCTTCCGCCCCAGAGCACTGCCATAAAACATTCTCCTTACAAAAAAGTTTAGGGAATCAAAAATTTTTAAAAAATGGAAACATGACTGTTCCCATCCCTTAGTTCATTTAAAAGCCGGAAATCAGACTTGAACTGACGACCCCTTCATTACGAGTGAAGTGCTCTACCGACTGAGCTATTCCGGCAAAAAATGCTTTATATATAAAACATTTTTATATTATAAACACAAAGGAGGGTTAAATCAAGACTTAATTTTTCTTTTTGAAAATTATGTCGAAAAGATTATTTCCCTTTATGAACAACAACCTGTGTAAAAGGTATTTCGATTTTGTTTTCGTCAAAAGCGATTTTGACTTTTTCGCGAATTCTGTATCTTGTAGAAACAAAGTTTTCGTTTGCGACATAAAAACGCGAACAAATGACAACGGAGCTCGATTCAAGCGAATCCATCGCAATAAGAATCGGTTTTTCGTGCAAAACCATCTCGTCTTCTTTTAATATGTTTTCAATCACTTCCCTGGCCTTTTGGAAATTCGCCGAATAAGCAATATCGAATTTAAGCTCTATCATTCTGAAAGGAGTGTTGGTCGCGTTTACAATCGAAGAATTTGCAAGAGTACCGTTTGGAAGAATAACGGTTTTGTTGTCGAATGTATTAAGTTTTGTATAAATAAGACCGATTTCGACAACCGTACCTTCGTTGTTATGTGTGTTTTCGGTAATAAAATCGCCGACTTTAAACGGTTTAAGAATAAGTATCAATACGCCGCCAGCGATATTTGCAAGCGAGCCCTGTATCGCAAGACCGACCGTAACGCCGGCAGAACCCAAAAGCGCAACGATGCTTGCCGCATCTATGCCAAGGAACTGCGCGATTATAAAAACGGCTAAAATATAAAGACCGACACCGATCAGCGATGACAAAAATCCGGAAATCCCGTCATCGAGTTTAAGTTTCTTAAAGCCTTTTTTTAAGAATTTTTTGAAATATTTTACGGCATAAATCGTAATAATGAAAATAATGCCCGCAATAACGACTCTGAGTCCCAGGGAAAGTATTTTTTCAAAAATATTTATGTTGAATTTTTCGGCAAAGAAATCCGAAACTTCTTTAAAAAACATCTTAATTTAACCTCTGTTTGTTGTACGGAACAAGAAG
>JAGADU010000107.1 GCA_017613435.1 Lachnospiraceae bacterium
ATTTCAGGTTCTTCAACGACTTCTATCGGTTCTTCGACTATGGGAGTTTCGGTTTGACAACCTAAGATAATACTTAATACAGATAATGCAAGAATACTTTTAAGAAATTTGTTCATTGTTTGTCCCTCCTATTTCAAATGTATTTTACAGCATCCTGATTATTTGTGCAAACAAAAAGGCAGCCCATTTAAGCCACCTTTTCTCTTACATATTCTGCATCTGTTTTATCCACGAATTATCCACAAAAATTAAAAACCCCGAATTTACGGGGTTTGTAGCGAGCGATAGACGGGACTCGAACCCGCGAGCTCAACCTTGGCAAGGTCGTGTGCTACCAACTGCACCACTATCGCACTTTGTCCGTTTTTCACGGACAAATAGTATAATAACCGATACAATCGAGATTGTCAACAATTATTTCTCATCTTTGCCACAATCTTTTATTTTTCGGAAAAATCTATCTCCACATCACCCGAAGAAGATTCGATTCTGATTTTGTTTTGAGCGGAATTGTCTTTATTGTATGAATGTCCTTTTATTTCTTCCCCGTCGATTGATATATCTCCCGAAGAAACCTTGATTTCATAATCATAATCGTCGCTGTTTCCGATTATATTCAATCTTGTTCCGCCGGATGATGTGTCTGAATCGATATACTGGACCTGTGTCTTTTCCAGTTCAATGCTGCCGGAAACTCCGTTATTTGTAATCTTTTTGATATTTGAGTTGATAACGACCTTGGAGCCTGAAGATGTATCAAGATTTAATTCTTCGATATTGCAGTCATCCAGAGAATTCTTTCCGCTTGAAGATACAATTTCCATATAATCGCAGTCAACCTTTTTAATCTCGGTATCTCCCGAAGATTGTTTGATATTGACGGTTGTAAAATCGCAATTGTCGACAGTGATGTCTCCGCTTGAAGACTTGATCATTATGTCGTTGCTTCCTTTTGCGTTAGTAAGATTCAAATCTCCGGAAAATTTGCTTATCGAACCTTCCAGACTCAAATCCGAAATATTCAAATCTCCCGATGATGTTTTAACCGATATTTTCTTTAATGTATCCTCGTCTGCCGTAATGACTATGAAGCTTTCGTAATTTCCGGGGAAACTCATGAAGACAAAAGATTTATCGTTGTTTTGTTTTGTTACAACAGACAGTTTTTTGTTTTCTTCCGTTATCTCGGGAACAAGATATTCGGGAAGTTTGTAATAAACGCTGTTTTCGTCGCCGAGTTTAACCGTAACATCAGTTGAATTGGTATCAACATACAGTTCATCAAAAGAATTAATCGAAACCTTGTCTTCAACTATTTTTTTATTGTCCAGTTCAACAAATTCTATTCCGTCATCATAATTAAACGAATATGATAATTTTCCGCCAAGTGCAATGCCGAGGATCAGTATGCCTACTCCGAGAGCAAGCACCGCTGCAGAAGAAATTGCCACCCATTTCAAAACCTTATTCATCTTTTTTCTCCTTTCTTTTTCCAAGCATTTTTTTACAGATAAATACGATCAGTTTCACGAACAATTCCGAGAGAAGAATCGTTACCACAAGGATTAACAATCCCAAAGCCATCATTATCAAACCGCTGCCGATAATCGCAAGTTTTGATCCGATTCCGGGTGCAGCGAACGCAAGAATTATCATGGCCAAACCGCTTACGGCAATCGCAATCGCGGCTGCAAAAAATGATATTAGCACCGAGACGATTGTAATAAACAACGACAGGAACACAATCAGAATGGCTATCGCAACGGGAAGTGTTATCGGAAGGGTAAAAATCGTAAGAATCGTCATCCAAACTATAGCTGCCGTGCCTTTTGCCGATTTTTTGTCATCTCTTTTGTCAATGAGTTTTTGCGTACATTCCGCTATAATGGATTTTGCAACGAATCCCGGACTGCCGAGTTTCTCGCAAACATCTTCTTCGGGAGCGAACCCGCAGTCTTCAATGTATTCCGAATAATAATTAATGGCATCGTCTCTGTCTTCTTTGGGCAAATACTTAAGCTGTTTCGCAAGACTTCCCATAAATTCTTTTTTATTCATCAATGTATCCTCCTATCAGCCTGTCAACATTTACTTTATAATCCGTCCATTCCTTTCTGTAAAAGGCCAATAGCTCCTTGCCCTTGTCGGTAATGGAATAATATCTCCTGTTTCTGCCCTCAAACGGACTGTCATAAGTTGTCAGATAATCGGATTTCTGAAGACGTCTTAAAACCGGATAAAGTGTAGATTCGGATATATCGACAACTTCCTTGACTCTCTGTGTCAGCGTATAGCCGTAAGCATCGCCCTGTGCGACTATACCCAGAACGCACGCATCCAAAAGGGGCGCCGTCAACTGATACGTCATGCTGTTTTCCTCCTGTAACATTCTTATTGTTTCAAATAATTTTATTCTGAATTATTTGCATAATTCTTGTTCACGTATAATACTATACGGCGTATAATATAGTGTGTCAATATAATATTGCAAATTTTATAAAAAAAATTAAAAAAGACCACCGCTGCTGCGATGGTCTTTTTTGTTATGTAAACTTATCTTGCAATAAATCCTTTTTCGTCGGTATCTATTGTAATCGTATCCCCTTCGGATACTTTTCCTGACAGAATCAGTTTTGCCGCAAGTGTTTCTACGGTTTTTTGAACATATCTCTTAAGAGGTCTTGCACCGTAATTTGCATTGTATCCTTCGGCTATTATTTTGTCTTTGGCCGAATCAGTTAACATAACTTTGTATTCTCTGTCTTCGAGACGTTTGTTAAGATCTTCGATGATAAGATTGAGAATACCGGTAATATCGTCTTTGCCGAGAGGTTTAAACAATATGGTTTCGTCAATTCTGTTAAGGAATTCAGGTCTGAAGAATTTATGAAGCATTCCGGTAACCGTTTCTTCTACGCCGTCCTTAAAATCTCCGTTTTCGTTTATTCCCTCAAGCAATACTTCTGCACCGATATTCGATGTCATAATAATGATGGTATTTTTAAAATCCACGGTTTTGCCGTGCGAATCCGTTATTCTTCCGTCATCAAGCACCTGAAGCAAAACGTTGAATACATCGGGATGGGCTTTTTCGACTTCGTCAAAAAGAACTACCGAATAAGGTTTTCTTCTTACGGCTTCCGTCAGCTGACCGCCTTCGTCATATCCCACGTATCCGGGAGGCGCTCCTATAAGTCTAGATACGCTGTACTGCTCCATATATTCGCTCATGTCGATTCGAACAATATTGTTTTCGTCATCAAAAAGCGACTGGGCCAAAGCCTTGGCAAGTTCTGTTTTTCCTACACCCGTGGGGCCGAGGAAAAGGAACGAACCTATTGGTTTTGTCGGGTCTTTTATTCCAGCCTTGGATCTTATGATTGCTTCCGTTACCTTCGTTACGCCGTCGTCCTGTCCGATTACCCTCTTATGAAGTTCGTCCGCAAGATGAAGAACCTTGTTTCTCTCGGATTCGTTTAATTTGGCTACGGGTATTCCGGTCCATCTTGAAACTATCCTTGCTATCTCGGTATCCGTAACCCTTTCGTGAACGAGCGAATCGTCTTTCTTTTCGGCGATTTTTTCTGCTTCTTCGAGATTGGCTTTGAGCTTCGGAAGTTCGCCGTATGTCAGTTCTGCGGCTTTTGCCAAATCTCCTTCCCTTTTGGCTATTTCGATTTTAGAATTGAGTGCATCGATTTCTTCTCTCATTCTGGAAAGTTTGTCTACGGCGCTTTTTTCGTTTTCCCATTTAGCTTTCGCATTCGCAAAATCTTCTTTTTCAACGGCCAGATCGGCAAGCAGATCGCTTAATCTTTGAGCGCTCTGAGAATCTTCTTCCTTCTTTAAAGCCTGAGCTTCGATTTCCATCTGAAGTATCTTTCTTTGCTTTTCGTCAAGTTCCGTAGGAAGCGAATTGAGTTCCGTCTTGATAAGCGCACATGCTTCATCCACAAGATCGATTGCCTTGTCCGGGAGAAATCTGTCGGATATATATCTGTCAGAAAGCATTGCAGCCGCAACGAGAGCGTTATCCATGATTTTTACGCCATGAAATACTTCGTATCTGTCTTTAATGCCTCTTAAGATCGAAATCGTGTCCTCCACGGTCGGTTCTTCGACCAAAACAGGCTGGAATCTACGCTCCAGAGCCGCATCTTTTTCGATATACTGTCTGTATTCGTCAAGCGTTGTCGCACCGATGCAGTGAAGTTCTCCTCTGGCAAGCATGGGTTTTAACATATTTCCCGCATCGAGCGCTCCGTCCGTCTTTCCGGCACCGACGATTGTATGAAGCTCATCGATGAAAAGAATGATTTCACCGTTTGATGATTTAACCTCATCAAGCACGGCTTTAAGTCTTTCCTCAAACTCACCCCTGTATTTTGCGCCCGCAATCAAAGATCCCATATCAAGAGCGAATATGGTTTTGTTTTTAAGATCGTCCGGTACGTCTCCGTCAACGATTCTTTGCGCCAGACCTTCGACTACCGCTGTTTTGCCGACACCGGGTTCACCGATTAAAACAGGGTTGTTTTTGGTCTTACGGCTTAGGATTCTGACAACGTTTCTTATTTCGGAATCCCTTCCGATAACAGGGTCGGTCTTTCTGTTTTTGGCCTTTTGTACAAGGTCCTGTCCGTATTTGTTTAAAGCATCATAAGTGCCTTCGGGATTGTCGCTTGTAACTTTTACATTGCCTCGTACGGAAGATAAGGCGGTAAGAAATCTTTCTTTGGTAATACCGTATTCCCTGAAGATTTCTCCGATTTCTTTGTTAGGATGATCAAGCATCGACAAAAAGAGATGTTCTACAGATACGTATTCGTCGCCCATTTTCTTGGCCTGATTTTCTGCCGTAATCAAAACCTCGTTAAGTTTCTGGCCGATTCGAAGCTCTCCGCCGCTTACCTTAACCCTTTTTTCGATGGCTTCCTTTACCCTTTCGGTAAAATGCTCGGTGTTAATCTCCATTTTTTCGATTAACTTTAAAATAAGACTGTCGTCAATATTTATAAGCGCATAAAGAAGATGTTCTTCCTCAATCTCCTGATTGCCGAACTCCACTGCATACTGCTGCGCCATATTGACTGAATTTTGAGAATTTTGAGTGAATTTCGCAATATTCATAAAATCACCTTCTTTCAAAAATGCAAATCATCAAATCTTTCTCTTTTTCCTTTCATATATTAATACAATTTTTAGCACTCGTCAAGAGAGAGTGCTAACACTTGTCCATTTTTTTGTATTTTTTTAACAATTTCTACAATGTTTGTTTATATTCTTATTATAAATTATTAATATTTTGTTGAGTATATATATAAATAATGATAGAATTTTTATATATGCGTAAATTGGAGAAAGCATGGAACAAATTAAGAATTATCTTAATTACATAAAGGATATTATCAACGGCGAAGAGTACCTTTCCGACAGGGACAAGTTCTCTATTATTTTGCATATTTGCGCCGTTTCCCACTTTTTGTTCGCCATTCTCTTCCTTGCATTCGGAAGCATTATTTTGATGCTCTACAACCTTCTTTCGTTCCTTGTTTACGAATCAATGGTTTCCCTGGCAAAAAACAAGCATTTTAAATTAATTGTTTTTGCCATCTGCGTCGAAGTAAATCTTTTCGTATTTCTTACCTCTCTTGCATACGGTCACGAGCTCGGATTCAATTTATTCTGTTTTCTCTTGATTCCCGCTTCGTTTTATATCACATATACGGCAAAAAATTACAAACATCCCTTCCTTGTTTCCGCTTTAATATCTTCGATTGCGATGGGAATGTTTATTTTCTCCATTTTTTATCCGGGAGGAAGTTTTGACGAACTTGTCATAGATCATCCCAAACTTGTAAGTTTTTCCATGGTGGTTAATATTTTTATTACCTGTTTTCTTTTATCGATTTTCAGTTTCATGTTCACGATAGAAATGAGGAACTCCACCACCACTCTCGAAAACAGAACCAAGCAGCTTAAACAGCTTTCAAGCGTCGATCCTCTTACCAAGCTTGCCAACAGAAGAAGCATGATGGAAAAACTCAATATCGCCATGCATCTTCTCAAAAAAGACAAGAAGATTTTCAGTATCGTCATGGGCGATATCGACGATTTCAAAAAAGTCAACGACACTTACGGACACGATGCGGGCGACAAAGTTCTCGTTATGGTGGCCGAAACCATTTCTTCGCAGCTTCGTGACGGAGATTATGTCAGCAGATGGGGCGGAGAAGAAATTTTAATTCTCGTAAACGGAAATCTCGAAGCCGCAAAATCTCTCTCGGAGAGAATTTTGAATAAATTAAATCAGAGCGAAGTAATCTACGAAAACAGACCCGTTAAGGTTACCATGACTTTCGGTGTGGCTCAGGCCAACGAGAGTTTCAGAATCGAAGACTTTATTCAACAGGCCGACAACAGACTTTATTACGGCAAAACCCACGGTAAAAATCAGGTGGTTGCCGAGATTCCCAATTCTGTCAATATTTGATATAATGAGTCGTATTGTCTTTTTCATTTGCGGGATTGATATTCAAGCCCGCAATTTATTTGCGGATTTTCAGAAAGGAAAAATATAAAAATGATCAGTGCAAACAATGTCTCTTTACGTTTCGGAAAGAAAGCTCTTTTTGAAGACGTAAACATAAAATTCACGGAAGGAAACTGTTACGGAATCATAGGTGCCAACGGTGCCGGAAAATCAACTTTTCTTAAGATTCTCTCAGGCGAACTCGAAACCACAACCGGCGATATCGCAATCACGCCCGGTCAGCGTTTAAGCGTCCTCGAACAGGACCATTTCAAATACGATGCATATACGGTAATGGATACGGTTATTCTCGGTAATCCCAGACTCTACGAAATAATGAAGGAAAAAGATGCAATTTATGCCAAAGAAGATTTTTCCGATGAAGACGGAATACGCGCCAGCGAACTTGAAGCCGAATTCGCCGAACTCGACGGTTGGGAAGCCGAATCAAACGCAGCAAACCTTTTAAACGGTCTCGGTATCGAAACCGAACTTCACTATTCCATGATGTCGGATTTGGGCGGTAACGAAAAGGTCAAGGTTCTTCTTGCAAAAGCATTGTTCGGAAACCCCGATATTCTTCTTTTGGACGAGCCTACGAACCACCTCGATTTGGATGCCATCGCATGGCTTGAAGAGTTCCTCATCAATTTTGAAAATACGGTCATCGTCGTATCGCACGACAGACATTTCCTCAATAAAGTATGTACTCAGACCGCAGACATCGACTACGGCAAGATCCAGCTTTATGCGGGCAACTACGACTTCTGGTTCGAATCAAGCCAGTTGCTTGTAAAACAGATGAAGGAAGCCAACAAAAAGAAGGAAGAAAAGATTAAGGAACTGCAGGAATTCATCAACAGATTCTCCGCAAATGCTTCCAAATCCAAACAGGCTACTTCAAGAAAAAGAGCCCTCGAAAAAATCGAGCTTGAGGAAATCAAGCCTTCAAGCAGAAAATATCCCTACATAGACTTCAGACCCGACCGCGAAATCGGAAACGAAGTTCTTCAGGTTGAAGGAATCAGCAAAACAATCAACGGCGAAAAAATACTTGATAACATTTCATTCATTTTAAACCGTGAAGACAAAGTGGCCTTTGTCGGAAGCAACGAAATAGCAACCACCACCCTTTTCCAGATTCTCGCGGGAGAAATGGAACCCGATGAGGGAACATACAAATGGGGCGTAACAACTTCACAGGCTTACTTCCCCAAGGACAATACAAACGAATTCAAAACGGACGATATTATTACCGATTGGCTTATGGGATATTCTCCCGTCAAAGATATCAATTATGTAAGAGGTTTCTTGGGAAGAATGCTTTTCTCCCAGGATGACGCCCTTAAGAAAGTCAAGGTATTGTCCGGTGGCGAAAAAGTAAGATGTATGCTCTCTAAGATGATGATTTCCGGTGCAAACTGCCTCATTCTTGACGAGCCTACAAATCACCTTGACATGGAATCAATCCAGGCTTTAAACAACGGTCTTATCAGATTTTCCGGCGTTGAACTCTTCTCATGTCACGACCATCAGTTCATCGAAACTACCGCCAACAGAATCATGGAAATAATGCCCGGCGGCAAACTGATTGACAAGATTACGACTTACGATGACTATCTTGCAAGTGACGAAATGGCAAGAAAACGTACGATTTACATCGCTAAGAAAGAGGATGACGAGAACTAAATGCAGGCTATTGATTTACACGTCCATTCAAACTTTTCAGACGGCACTCTCAGCCCGAGCGAATTGGTTGATTTGGCCATAAAATCAAATCTTGAAGCTTTTGCACTCACGGATCACGACACCATCGACGGTATTGACGAGGCTATTCTTGCATCAAAAGGAAAAGATATCGAAGTTGTGCCCGGGGTTGAATTTTCCACCGAATACAAGGGAAAAGACATCCATATTCTCGGATATTACATCAATCACTGCGACGAATCCTTCCAAAAAAAGCTGGTTGAATTCAAAAATTCCAGAGAAATAAGAAACCGTAAAATGTGCGAAAAATTAAAAGGAATCGGAATCGACATCGATTACGATTCTTTTCGTGCGCTCTATCCGGACAGCGTTATCACAAGAGCACATTATGCAAAATATTTAATCTTAAAAGGATACATAAAAAATCAGGACGAGGCATTTGAAAAATACATCGGCGATTCCTGCCCCTGCTTTGTTCCGAGGGAAAAAATAACTCCCGCAATGGCCGTATCCTTAATTCTCAAAAACGGCGGCATTCCCGTTCTTGCACACCCGATTCTTTACAAATATTCCGATTCGGCGCTTGAAACACTGGTTTCGGAATTAACCAGAGCAGGTCTTAAGGGAATAGAGACGATTTATTCCACATATTCAAACAAGGACGAACGTTTAATAAGGAAACTCGCAAGCAAATACAAATTGCTTATCACCGGCGGATCGGATTTTCACGGAAGCAACAAGCCCAATCTCTACCTCGGCTGCGGCAGGGGTGATTTATACATTCCGGCAAAACTTCTTGCATCGCTTAAAAAGACTTATCTTAAAGGTTTTGTTTCAAACAAAGCAATTCATTCCGCGCTGTTTTTCGACCTTGACGGAACGCTTTTAAACGACGAGAAAATAATTACTCCCATCACAAAAGCTTTGCTTCTTAAGGCTGTCGAAAACGGCAACAAATTCATTATCAACACAGGAAGGCCTCTCTCTTCGGCGCTTGCGATGGTTGAAAAACTCTGTATCGATGAAATAACGGATTATATTGCGGCATTCAACGGCGGAGTTGTTTATGATAACAAAAAGAAAGCGATAATCGAAAAGGTTTCGCTCAAAAAAGAATTCTCGGAATTTGTCAAAAAAACAGCCACCAAAATGGGCTGTCATTTCCATACTTATTCGGATTATGAAATTCTTTGCGAAAAGAAAACGGAAGAAGTCGAATACTATACCGATTATGTCAAACTTCCTTATCGAATCGTAAAAGACGTGGTCAAAGAAGAACCCACGCCTTACAAATTTCTCATAATGAATTTCAGGAACCCCGAAGTGCTTCCCAAGATGCAAAAAATATTCGAAAAAGAACTCGGAGACAAAGTATTCTGCATCTTCTCCTGCGATAAATTCCTTGAAGTCATTCCGAGAGAGTCAGGCAAGGGAAATGCGTTAAAATACATAATGAAAACCACGGGAATAAAGGAAAACCACTCATACGCGTTTGCCGATGAAGAAAACGACATTACGCTTCTTAAGGAAGCATCCAAAAGCGTATGCATGATAAACGGAAATCCCAAGCTTAAAGCCGTTGCGGATTATATCACTTTCAGAGACAACAACAATGACGGTCTTGCGGATTTTCTTGAATTGTTTTCTTAACAGAAGTTATTCTTCTTCGTTTCTTATAAAATCATATTCCTTGCAAAGAGGAAAATTATATTTGACACATAATTCGTCAACGAGGGCAAGCAAATATCTGCTCTCGTTTTTTCTGTTTAAATTATAGAGAATTTCAACCTCATTGTTTTTAAGATACGAAATCAGGAAACTTAATTCTCCCATATCTTTTATCTTTCGTTGTAAGTCCTCACAATAATTTTTGTACGCCTCTTCTCTGGCGTTTTTCTTTATGAGCAAATCGTTATTTGAAGGAGCGTTTTTTTCTTTTCCCGCATCGGATTTCTTATTTTTCCCGGATGATTTTTTGCTTTTTACGCTCTTCGAAGATTCTTTGGTTTTTTTCGAAGCATCCGCTTTCGGAGTTTTCTTCTTTTGAGGATAGGAAATATCACCCAAGAGATCCTCGGCTTTCATACCGAGAACATGAGCGATTCTTACAACCGTTTCGGCAGAGCATTTTAAAAGAACGGATTTCCCCGTACAGATATCGCAAACCGTAGTATAGGGAACCCCCGATTCTTTCGAAAGTTTATATTTGCTTATTTTCTTTTCTTCAAGAAGTTTGTTGAAATCCATATTATAATTATAATTCATTTTTTATCGTTTGGAAAATCTTTGAAACCGGAAGTCCCACAACGTTTTGATAATCCCCGTCGATTTTTTCGACGAACTTTCCGAAAAGTCCCTGAATTCCGTATGCGCCGGCCTTGTCATAGGGTTCGTCCGTATTAATGTATTCTTCGATTTCCTCGTTCGACATCGGATATACATAGACCTTTGTTTCCGAATAATCCGTAATGCTCTTCCCATTCTCAAAAAATACGGTAAAGCCCGTAAATACCGAATGTACTTTACCCTCAAGCATTTTTATCATATCAAATGCATCGGCGCTGTCTTTGGGTTTGCCGAGTATTTTTCCGTTTGCAAAAACAACCGTATCGGCACCGAGCACAACGGTATTTTTCGTAAAGCCTTTTTCTTTTTCAATATTATAAACCGATTCGGCCTTAATAAAAGAAAGTTTTTTCACAAGTTCCACGGGATCGTCTTCTTTAATGTTTTCGTCGGCATCCGAAGGGTTTATTGTAATCAAAGCCCCTGCATTTTCAAGAAGTTCTTTTCTTCTGGGTGATTTGGATGCAAGTATTATGTTTAAATTCATCTCTTTTGTCCTTTATGATTCGCTTAAACAAATTCTCTTTCAAGAGAAAATTCCGACGGTGCAAACCGCCGGAATTTGTTATCTTAAAGCATTTTTTCGAGTTCGTTTATTACGGCCTTCAAAGCATCCTCAATACCAGCCGGATTTTTACCGCCGGCCTGAGCCATATTGGGACGTCCGCCGCCGCCTCCTCCGACTATGGGAGCGATTGCTTTGATAAGGTTGCCTGCATGTGCTCCCTCACTTACCGCGCTGTCCGTAGCCATGATCATAATATTAACCTTACCGTCGGTTTCGGAAAGAAGTGCAACTACACCGTCTTTTATCTTTTCCTTAAGCGAATCTCCGAGATCTCTTAAAGAATTCATATCCACATTGTCAACCTTTGCGGCAAGAACTTTCATTCCTTTGATTTCTTTAACCTGATTTGTCAAATCTCCGAGTGCGTCTTTTGCAGCCTTTGATTTGAGCGATTCGATTTCGGAATTTGCTGCCTTTAAACTGTTTTGAAGATGAGCAATCTTAGTAACGATTTCCGAAGGATTTGCTTTAAGGAGTTTTGATGCTTCAAGAAGCATATTTTCCATCTCTTTGTAATAAGCGAGAACTCCTTCGCCGGTTAAAGCTTCGATTCTTCTTACGCCTGCGGCAACGCCGGATTCGGACAATATCTTAACCGTCTGGATTTCGGCGGTATTGCTTACATGTGTACCGCCGCAGAATTCTACGGAAAATGCCTCTTTGAAATCGGCTTCTTCATCGCCCGATGCGCCTTTGCCCATACTTACTACTCTTACCGTATCGCCGTATTTTTCTCCGAAAAGTGCCATGGCTCCTGTTTTCGATGCTTCGCTTATGCTCATCTCATCCGTTATGACATCAAGAGAAGCGGCGATTTCTTTATTTACTATTGCTTCGACTTTGGCAAGATCTTCGGCACTTATTGCCTGGGAATGTGAAAAGTCAAAACGGAGTCTGTCGGGAGTAACAAGCGAACCCTTCTGTTCTACATGGTCTCCCAAAACAATCTTCAAAGCTTTCTGAAGAAGGTGTGTAGCAGAGTGATTTCTGGCTGTATTCATTCTGTTTGCAAAATCGGTTTTAACAAGAACTTCGTCACCCGCACTGATAAAGCCGCGCGATACATAACCGATATGTCCGACTCTTCCTTCGGGAAGATGAATTGTCTCCGTAACGATGAATTCGCCGTCTTTGGATGAAATAACACCCTTATCGCCGACCTGACCGCCCATCGTACCGTACATACATGTAACGTCTGTAATTATAGTTCCGTTTTCTTTTTCGTTAAGTTTATCAACAGCCTTTTCGCCGTCTGCCATTGCAACGGCTTTTGCACCGCATTCAAGAACGTCATATCCCACAAATTCGGTTTTTATGCTTGCATCAAGCGAATCAAACACGCCTTCGCCGACATTCAGTTTTGCGGAGAAATTGGAATTGTCCCTTGCTGTCTGCTTCTGTTCTTCCATTGCCGCTTTAAAGCCTTCTTCATCAACGCTCAAGCCTTCTTCAAGCGCAAGTTCGACCGTAAGCTCAATGGGGAAGCCGAATGTATCGTATAGATAAAATGCGGATTTTCCGTCGATTTCCTTTTTGCCTTCGGAATTTTTTGTATCAAGAATCTTTTTGAATTCTTTCATACCGTTTTCAAGGGTATTTTCGAATCTTTCGATTTCTTTTCCGAGTTCATCGAGGATAAATTCCTTGTTCTTAACAAGAAGAGGATAACTGTTGGGATAAATATCATCGATATAAATCTTTGCGATATTTAAAATATCGTCTTTCTTAAGACCGAGCGTTCTTGCATGTCTTACCGCACGACGGATAAGTCTTCTTAAAACATAACCCGCACCTGCATTTGAAGGAAGAAGTTTTGCCGCATCACCGATGAGCATTACGCTTGTTCTGGTGTGATCCGCAAGAATTCTCATGGACTTAGTAAGCTTCTCGTCACTGTCGTATTGGTTATTCGAAGCTTTTTCGATATAAGCGATAACAGGCACAAAAAGGTCTGTTTTGTATACGTCTTTGGTACCGTTTAAGAATGCAAGAATTCTCTCGAGTCCCCATCCGGTATCAACATTTTTCTGCTTTAAGGGAGTAAGCGTACCGTCTTTGTGCTTTTCATACTGCATAAACACATCGTTCCCGAGTTCCGTGTATTTTCCGCAGCTGCATCCGGGTCCGCAATCGGGTCCGCAGTCGGGCTTGTCCGCAATATAAAACATTTCGCTGTCGGGTCCGCAGGGTCCGTATTCGAGTCCCCACCAGTTGTCTTCGGCGGGAAGATAATAAATGTTTTCCTTCTTAAATCCCGAAGCTATACGATACTGTGCACCTTCTTCGTCCCTGGGCGCATTTTCGTCGCCTGCAAAAACCGTTGCTGCCAAATGATCGGCATCAAAACCGAACACTCCGGTAAGCAATTCGTAACTCCACTGACAACGTTCTTTTTTGAAATAATCGCCGAGACTCCAGCTTCCCATCATTTCAAAAAAAGTCACATGGCTTCTGTCGCCTACGGAATCGATATCGTTTGTACGAACACATCCCTGAACATTGCAAAGTCTTGTTCCCAAAGGGTGTTTCTGTCCGAGAAGATAAGGCATAAGCGGCTGCATTCCCGCCACGTTAAACATAACGCCCGTTGAGCCGTCGGATACGAGCGAAACCGCACCGACATCAACATGTCCTCTCTCGATATAAAAATCTTTCCAGGTTTTCCTTAATTCATCGGATGTAAACTGTCTCATTAAATTCATGTCTCCTTTATTGCTGTCATATGCTTTGGCATATGCAATTTTAATTGGTAAACAACTGTACCCAGTTTGTTCCGTAATTTCCGCCCTCGGCATATCCCACGCCTATTTTGTTAAACGAAGGATTCAGAATATTGTCTCTGTGACCCTGTGAATTCATCCAGCAGTCAACGACTTCCTGAGGTGTTCTTTGTCCCGCG
The DNA here is from genome assembly GCA_017613435.1 of Lachnospiraceae bacterium. Lineage (GTDB taxonomy): Bacteria > Bacillota > Clostridia > Lachnospirales > Lachnospiraceae > UBA3766. Next base: position 14,053 of record JAGADU010000107.1, read on the forward strand.
GCTATATTTTCTCCCACCGCCGTCCAGGGTACACCGTCCAAAACACTGAAGCAGCTGCTTCCGTCCGGTCTTGTATGATCGAAAACAACAGCGATCTCGTTTGCTCTGATTCCGGCTCTCTCATCCAAAGTGCCGTCTTCCGTAAGCGGACCGAGCCCGACCGCAGCCCTTTGTTCGTTGCAAAGCGCCACTACCTGTTGTACAAAACTCAAATTCGAAATATCCGCGGTATCTGCGGCATTCTGTTCTTCGGCCTGTTTTCTTGCTTCTTCTTCGGCCTTTTTTGCCTCTTCGGCTTTCTTAGCTTCTTCGGCTTTTCTCTTTTCTTCTTCCTCGGCCTTTTTCTTTTCTTCTTCCTGACGTTTTATTTCTTCCTGTTCTTTGTCAAAAACAGCTTTGTCTTCAAAGAATTTCTGATTGGCATAACCTTCGCCTTCGTCGAATTTGAATTTATACCAGCCGTTTTCGCATACTCCTACAACCTCAACAACGTCATTTACCGCAAGCTGACCGAGTTTGTCAAAATCCGTGGAAGGTCCTTTTCGTACCACGGTAGCTTTTAAAACAATAAATTCACCCGAAATATCATCGATTTTAAAATCATCGATGTTCGGTTTTTCGGGATTGTTCGCTTCACCCTTTATATCATCACTGTTTTCAGTGCTGTTTTCGTCTTCGTTTTTATCGGTGTCGTCGATTTTTTCGACTTTGATTTCAATATCGTTAGTACCGTCAGAAACGGATATTTCAATATTTTCACCGTCTATATTTGATAATGCTTCATCAGTTCCCGTACACGCCGCAGAAAAAGATAACAAAAAGACTATCGACGTACAAAGAATCCTTTTTAACATATAACGTCCCCCAACGTTGCAATAAAAAAATACTCTTTTGCCAAACCATTTTTTGATTTCCGTAAATAACGAAACGGCACCCGAAGCCCCGGAAAGGGACTTCGAGTGCATATAAAGAATGCAGGAAAAACCTTATAAAAGACCAATCCTCATTCCGGTTTTAATTAGATTTCATGAATCTTTCTCTGTACATATGTTGTATGAAGAACTTCATGTGCTCTGTGGCTGTTAGGCTCACCGAAGTATTCAGCATAAAGTTTCTTTACAGATTCGTTTTCATGAGATTTTCTTCTGGGCATATTCTCATCATAGTTGTACAAAGCTTTTGCTCTTTCAGCTCTGATGTCTGTGAAGTTACGAACAGAAGCGGGAACCTGAGGCTGACCGCCGCCGTTTACGCAACCGCCAGGACAAGCCATGATTTCAACGAATGTGTAATCTGCTTCGCCTGCAC
>JAGADU010000108.1 GCA_017613435.1 Lachnospiraceae bacterium
CTTGACAAATATCCGGATTACAGAATCATCTGTCTGGATTGCCTTACATACGCAGGAAATCTTTCAACACTTGAACCTGTAATGGATAATCCTAACTTCAGATTCGTAAAAGAAAGCATTACCGACAGGGCAGCGGTAGAAAAACTTTTCGAAGAAGAACAACCCGACATGGTTGTCAATTTTGCCGCAGAGTCCCATGTTGACCGCTCAATCGAAAATCCCCAGATTTTCCTTGATACCAATGTAATAGGAACGAGTGTTTTGATGGATGCCTGCCGTAAATACGGAATCAAGAGATATCATCAGGTTTCCACGGACGAAGTATACGGAGATCTTCCTTTGGACAGACCCGATATGTTCTTCACCGAAACAACACCCATTCATACAAGCAGCCCCTACAGCTCTTCAAAAGCGGGAGCCGATCTTTTGGTGCTCGCATATCACCGAACATACGGACTTCCCGTATCGATAAGCCGCTGCTCTAACAATTACGGTCCTTATCATTTCCCCGAGAAACTCATCCCTTTGATGATTATCAATGCGCTTCATGACAAGCCCCTTCCCGTGTACGGCGAAGGTTTGAATGTCAGAGACTGGCTTTATGTGGAAGATCACTGCAAGGCAATCGATTTGGTCATCCATAAAGGAAGAGTCGGCGAAGTTTACAACATCGGCGGACATAACGAAATGAGAAATATCGATATAGTCAAACTTATATGCAGGGAACTCGGAAAACCCGAAAGTCTTATTACATATGTTACCGACAGAAAAGGTCATGACATGCGTTATGCCATCGACCCCACAAAGATACACGATGAACTCGGCTGGCTTCCCGAGACCAAATTCGCGGACGGAATCAAAAAGACCATAAAATGGTATCTCGAAAACGAAGCATGGTGGCAGCCCATTATTTCCGGCGAATATCAGAACTATTACGAAAAAATGTATGCAAACAGATAAGTGCGGAAGATTAAGTTGTTATTTGACTTTGGCAGCAGTATAATTATAATGTTACCGTTAAATTCGGGCTTTTGCTTTTTGCGATAAAACCATATTTCAAATATAGTTTTAAAACGACGGCAGGAAAGAATACCGGGTGTTTGATGAAAAAGATTAAAGAACACAGCACTATATTTTTTGCAATTCTTCTGTTTTTTTCCGTCCTCGGAGAGTTTCTGATGATTTTCATCGGAATGCAAAACAGGGGCGGAGCAGATATGGTCCAGATCGGAAGAGGGTTTATTCCCCTTAACTCGCTTCAGGGAACGATACAGACCTTTACATTTATGCTTTGTATCTTAATGTCCTGTATAGAGTGTTACATCGGACCGAGAATTTCGTATTTTCTGGTCGGATTTATGATTATGTCCACGTCCATGCGAATGATTATGGGTAAAACGATGGCACCCCTTCCCGGAGTGTTAAACGGTTTACTGACCGTTGTCGCAATCGCTCTTATCGGACATTTGCTTCGTTCCGCAAAGAAAAAGAGTATTACCGACTATGCCACCGGCAAACTCAATACGGTCGGATTTTTGGAAATACTCAACAAGAAAATAAAAGACAAAAAATCGGGAAGTCTGGTTTATTACCAGGTAAACAATTTCAGATCGATTAACGATGATTACGGTCATGATATCGGAGACAGGGTTCTTCGCATCGTTTCGGAGAGAATGGCTGGCATGGTCGGAAAAGACGGTATCGTAGGTCGTATCGGCGGATCTGAATTCGCGATTTTGTTAAACGATAAAATCGATGCAACCGAACTCGTTTCAAGAATGTTAAAAGTATTGAACGAGAAGATGGTGTTTGACAAAGAAGGAATTCATCTTGACTGTTACATCGAAGGAAATGCCGGTATAGCACATTTCCCCAAGGATGCCAAAGATTCCAACATTCTTTTCAAATGCGCGGATGTGGCTTTGATGACTTCTTTAAAGAACGGCAGCAACACAATCGCCGTATTTGACGAAAAGATGCTCTCGAAAATGAATTCCGACAAAGAGGTTGAGCAGCTTATCAAGCGCGCTTACGACGAAAAATATTTCTATCTCGAATATCAGCCTCAGTATTCGGTTTCGGATAAACGTTTAAGAGGATTTGAATCCTTGATCAGAATGAAACTTCCCGACGGAAGAAGAATCAGTCCCGCCGAATTCATTCCCGTGGCCGAAAAATCAAACCTTATTTTTTCGATTGACGAATATGTTTTGGATTTCGTAACGAAGGAATTTTCGAAGGTTGTCGAAGAAGCAAAAGAGAAGGTAACGATTTCGGTCAATATATCGGCGAACGGTATTTCCAGACCGGAATTTGTTTCAATCGTTGAAAATTGTCTTAAAAAGAACAATTTCAAAGCCGAGAATCTCGAAGTGGAAATTACGGAATATTCTTTTGACGATTCCCAGGAACAGACCATTAAGAATATAAATAAATTAAAGGAAATGGGCGTTCAGGTTGCGCTTGACGATTTCGGCACGGGTTATGCTTCGCTCGGCAGACTCATGAACCTTTCCGTAGACCTTCTTAAAATCGACAAGAGCCTGGTTGACAATATCGAAAAAGGCGAAGTCAACAGAGATTTTATCAATTCGATCGGATCGCTCGGACACCTTATCGACTGCAAGGTTATTCTTGAAGGTGTTGAAACCGATTCACAGGTTGAATACATAAAGGAACTCGATTGCGATTATATCCAGGGATACGTATGGGGAAAACCCATGTCGTTTGAGAATGCCGCGGAACTTATTGTTTAATCCATTCAATGAATTTATACAGGATATCCGTGGGATTCGAATTGATTCCGAGGCAAAGGCAAATATCTTCATCCTCGTGAAAGACATTGAAATTTTTTAATACGGCACTGTCGGAAACATTGATTCCGTAGGGTTTGTTCCCGAGGGAATCGTCTTCCGAGGTGTCGTTTTTTGTATGGTCGTAATAAATCAGTTCATCTTCGTATTTGGCTTTTATTTCGGGATAATCCTCAAGGTTTGAAAGAAGCCCCATCCTGCAAAGACGATCGAAAGTCTCGCGGTTGCATATCATATAATCTATGTCTCCCGAAGAAGCATTGACCACAAGTTTGGTCGTGGAGTCGATATCGTTATCGTTCAAAAAAAGATCGGAACCGAAATATATTTTTTGCTTTTTGGGATTAATCTTTTCATATTCCGGAAAAGAAGAGATGAATTCCTCGTCGGTACATGAAGCAAATTCGGTTCTGTTTATGACATATCCGTTTAAAATAACCTCGGGAGCGAATACTATTTCCTTAAGAACGAGAAAAACAAGCAAAGCGATGACTGCGGCGCCCAAAAGATGGAATTTAAAAAAATCAAAATAATACCTCATGCGCTTTCCGAAAGGAAGCGCAGAGGCTTTTTTTAAATTTTCCAATCTTTCTTTTTTGACGGGATTTTTGTCTTTCATGATATCAAACGAAACGGTTTTCTTTTAAAAACCGAAATAGTTCAAAGCGTTTTTGAAGGATATGTTTTGGATTATTTCGCCGAGAATATCGTAATCTTCGGGGAATTCTCCTTTTTCGACCAGAGTGCCGATGTAATTGCAAAGAATTCTTCTGAAATATTCGTGCCTTGTATACGAAACGAAACTTCTTGAATCCGTAAGCATTCCGACAAAGCCCGAAAGGTTGGTATTGTTTGCCAGCGAATTCAAATGCTTTTCCATGCCCGTTTTGTTGTCGTTAAACCACCATGCGCTGCCGTGCTGGATTTTGCATACGGCTTCGTCGTCTTGGAAACAGGACATAATCGTATCGATAATGTCGTTGTCGTTGGGGTTAAGACTGTAAATAATCATTTTGCCGAGAGCGTTTTCGCGGTTTAACATATCAAGGAAATTCGCGAGCGTATCGCCTGAGGTTTCGGAAGCGATACAGTCAAAACCGGTATTCGGACCGATTTTTTCGAACATATCCGAATTATTGTCTCTTTTGCACCCGAAATGAAGCTGGCTGACGATTCCCGATTCCCTGTAATAAGAATGCAAAAACGTGAGAACCGCGGTTTGGAATTTTTCAGTTTCTTCATCCGAGGGCAATATATTGTTTAAACGTTTTTTCAAAAGAACGTTTGCCTCTTTTTCGCCGATGGGCTTATAAGGAATGTATGTAAGTCCGTGATCCGCTATGCGGCATCCGTTTTCCTTAAAGAAATCGATTCTTGAAGCAAGCGCTTTTTTAAATGCATCGAAAGAGTCGATCTTAAAACCGCAGACATCGGAAAGGCGTTTGAGATATTCGAGATAATTTTCTTTGTTTATCGCCAGGGCGTTGTCGGGTCTGAATGCCGGGAGCACGCGGCATTTAAAAGAGGGATCTTTCGAAAGATTTATATGGTATTCCAAAGAATCGGCCGGATCGTCCGTTGTCGCAAGAATCGATACATTGGATTTTTCGATAATTCCCCTTGCGCAAAAATCCGCTTCCTCAAGACGCTTGTTGCAAAGATTCCACAATTCTTCGGCATTTTCTTTTTTGACATATCCTTCGAAACCGAAATATTTTTTAAGTTCCATGTGGCTCCAGTGATACAAAGGATTGCCGATTGCGGTCGATAAAACTTCTATCCATTTGATGAATTTTTCCTTGTCGGATGCGTCTCCGGTGATAAATGCTTCGTCGACGCCCATCGAACGCATGTAACGCCATTTGTAATGATCCGTACCGAGCCAGAGCTTGGTAATATTTTCAAAACGCCTGTTTTCGGCGATTTCTTTTGCGTCTATATGGCAGTGATAATCGATAATAGGGCAATTGGCCGCATAATCGAAATATAGTTTTTTTGCGACATCGTTCGATAAAAGAAAATCTTCGTCCATAAATTTTTTCATATTATTCCCCCGTACGTTCTGTTTATTGATAATCAAAGGTTGTTTTCGCTCTCTTTGGCATCATCGCCGTTTTCGCCGTCTTTGCTCTCGTTTTCTTTTTCTTCGCCGTTTTCTTTGGCGCCTTCCTTTTCGTTGGCCAAAGCTATGGATTCGTATTTTTTCAAAACAGGTTCGATTAAAAAGGTATCCAAAAGACATTTGATGCCGGGAATCATGAGTATTAAAATGGCAAACATAAAGGTGTTGTATGCCCAATAAAGCGCGATGGAAGAAGCCGCCCAGAATACGATGAGTCCTATCGAATTTTTAAGATGCATCAAAGTGATTGCGATTGGGTACGTAAGTGCGTGGAATGTGGTCATTTCATATCGTGAAAGCCATGAAAAAGCGTAAGTTACCGTGCAAAGATACAAAAGTATTATTATGTAATAAAACCATCTTAAGCCGAGATTGAACCCTCCCTGACGGTGGTAATAAAACCATGCGGCGAACGAAAATGCGGCACCGACGACAATGTAGACAACCGTCATGACAGTTGCCTGCAAAAAATTTCTTTTAAACGACTTGAAAAATTCTTTGGTTGAATGGCCTTCGTTGTTTCTGACGCATTTGACCATTGCGTAATATGCGCTGCAGGAGGCCGCACCGAGAGTAAATAAGGGAACGGATGTGACAATCCAAAGAAAACCGATCCAGACCATGGTCCAGAATTTTTCGAGCGTTTTATATATTTTTCCGTCCACATTGAATAAATTCATATCGATTTCCTTTGGCTTTGATAATATAAATTATAGCACCCGCAAAATAAACGTTAAATACAATATAGTCAGACATTTATTTTTCTATAGACAAATAAAATATATGTAGTAAAATGATATTGTACTGAAATACAAGTATACTACATATTTTTTCTTTTGGAAAGTGATAATGCTTATGTACAGTTCTTTATGGCTTAATTATGAAAAATTAATGATATCGGATGATGTCGAAAAGAGAGCGGCAGACATTTTGAAAAATGTTTGTTTTGTTTCGTGCGACGGCGAAAACAGGATTTTCAAAAGCATAAAAAAAGAGATTGAAACCGCATCTGAAATTCTTTTGGGCGAAAAGAGTACAATTTCTTTTTCCGACAAAAAAGAACAAAACGCACTCTCGGTTTGTCTTGTACGCGAAGATAAGCTTGGTAAGGAAGGCTTTAGAATATATTCGGACGATAACGCTTTTACGATCGAGGCAAATGATTACAACGGCCTTCTTTACGGTACGTTTGAATTCATTGAAATGCTTCGTCTCGGCAAACTGACCAAAGAAGTCAATATTATTAAGATTCCGGACAATCCTCTCAGAATGCTCAATCACTGGGACAATATGACGGGCGATATAGAGAGAGGATATTCGGGCAATTCGTTTTTCTTTGCAGACAATAAAATGCTGATTAACGACAGAACCGTGATGTATGCGAGAGCGGTTTCTTCCGTGGGAATAAATGCCGTAGTCATTAACAACGTAAATGTTAAGGGAGAGGCATCGTATCTTATTTCAAAGAAACATTATGACGATGTCAGAAAATTATCGGAATTATTCGCGGATTACGGAATCAGACTGTTTCTCAGCGTCAATTATGCGCTTCCGCTTGAATACGGATTGGAAAGCGCCGATCCTTTGGATGAAAAAGTCTGCGAATGGTGGAAGTCGAAATGCGTTGAAATATATGAGAACGTTCCTCTTCTCGGAGGCTTTCTGGTTAAAGCCGATTCAGAAGGAAGACCGGGACCTTTCTCATACGGCAGAAATCAGGCCGACGGTGCCAATATGCTTGCAAGAGCCATAGCTCCTTTCGACGGAATCATTATTTGGAGATGTTTTGTATATAACTGCAAGCAGGACTGGAGGGATGAAAAGACCGACAGGGCAAAATCAGGTTATGATTATTTCCATTCGCTTGACGGCAAATTCGAAGAGAATGTGATTTTGCAGATAAAGAACGGTCCGATGGATTTCCAGGTCAGAGAACCCATATCGCCTCTTTTCGGAGGACTGGAAAATACCAATCAGATGCTTGAAGTTCAGATTGCACAGGAATACACGGGACAGCAGCGCCATGTATGCTTCCTTATTCCGTGGTTTAAGGAGATACTTGCTTTTAACACGCATATGAAGGAAGCCAGTGTCGCAGATATTGTTTCCGGCAGAGTCATGGGCAATAAAAACGCCGGAATGACGGCGGTATGCAATACCGGAGACGATTACAACTGGACGGGTCACGATCTGGCGGGTGCGAATCTCTACGGATTCGGAAAGCTTGCGTTTGATACTTCGCTTTCCGCGACGGACATTGCCGCAAACTGGGCGAGACTTTATCTTTCGCAGGCAATCGGAGAATCTTCTTTTGCAAAAAGGAACGGAGAAAAAATCGTAAACACGGTAAAAGAAATACTCATGAAGTCCTGGCCCGTATATGAAAAATATAACGCCCCGCTCGGAATAGGATGGATGGTGGTACCGGGAATTCATTACGGTCCCGATGTCGACGGATACGAATATTCGCCCTGGGGAACATATCACAAAGCAGATCTTCATGCGATAGGAAGAGACAGAACTGACAACGGAACGGGCTATGTTTCGCAGTATCGTGAAGAAAACAAAAAGATGTATGAAAATGTCGAAACCTGTCCCGAAGAACTTCTTTTGTTTTTCCACAGATTGCCGTATAATTATGTATTGAAAAACGGCAAAACCGTGATTCAGCACATATACGACACGCATTTCGAAGGGGCCGATGAAGCCGTGAAACTTTTGGAAGAATGGAAGAGTCTCGAAGGACTGATTTCGAAGGATGTTTACGAGAGAGCTCTCGAAAGATTCATTCATCAGGCCGAACACTCAAAGGAATGGCGTGACGTAATCAACAGTTATTTCTTCAGAAAAACGGGAATAAAGGATTTACAGGGAAGGGAAATTTACTGAATCCCGTGCAATCCGGTGGGTGGCAACATGAGGTTATCGAATATTTACGGCAACGGAATGATTATTCAAAGAAACGCCGAGAATATCATTGAAGGATACGCGACGGCGGGAAATGAAGTCAGACTGTATTTCGATACTAAAATCTATGAAGGTTTATGTGACGAAGATGGGAAATTTACCATCTTTCTCGAACCCATGGAAGCCGGAGGACCCCATACAATCAATATAACCGATAATTCGGACAGATATACGATAAATGACGTATATGTCGGAGACGTTTTTCTCCTTGCGGGTCAGTCCAATATGGAACTTCCCGTATCAAGAACGAGGGATCTTTATCAAAAAGAAATAGAAAATATCAATTATCCCTTAATCAGAATGTTTCAGATGCCTAAGGACTTCAAGTTCGGAGAACCCGATTTGAGAGTCAAAAGCGGAGAATGGCTCCCGGCCGATAAGAAAAACGCTCCCGAATTCAGCGCGCTCGGTTTTTATTTCGCGCAAATTAAATTCGATAAGGACAATATTCCCGTCGGGCTTATTCATGCGGCCGTCGGAGGAACGCATATCGAAGCTTTTATGAGCGAGGAAAGACTCATAAAAACCGGCAAAAAATTAAGAAAGATCGCAACCGAAGAAGGCAGGGAACTTGTGTGCAAATGCGGCATCAACGATACCTGCAAGATGTGTTACGGGGAAAATATCAAAAGAAACAAAGATGATTTCTTTGTAAGAAATACAATAAACACCGAGACCGAAAGAGTTGCCGCATGGTACAAAAAGACCGACGAGGACGATATAGGACTTAAAGAAAAATGGTATGACCATGAATGGAGCGACGATGAGAAAATGGGCGGAATCGAGATAAAGATTCCCGAATCGTGGCTTTACAATGTTCTTAAACGCAGAATCGGAACGGTCTGGGTACAAAGGGTGGTCTATGTTCCGTCGGATTTTTGCGAAAGAGACGTGGAATTGAGACTCGGAACAATCGTTGATGCGGACGTGACATATGTCAACGGCGTTCTTGTCGGCAAGACCGAATATTTTTACCCGCCCAGAAGATACAACCTTCCGGGAGGCATATTGAAACACGGCAAAAACATTATCACCGTAAGGGTGACGATAAACAACAATGTCGGAGAATTCAAGGAAGACATGCCGTATTGCATCAAAGCCGACGAAGAGGAAATACCTCTCGACGGAATATGGAATGCGAGAGTGGCAGCAGTCGAAGAGCCCTTGGGCGAAATAACATTCTTCACATGGCATCCCACCGCGCTTTACAACAGGATGATTTATCCTTTAAGAAACATTTCTTTCAAAAGCGTTCTTTTCTATCAGGGAGAATCCAATACGAAATATCCCGAGGATTACGAATATCTGATGATTGACATGGTAAAGGACTGGAGAGATCTTTTCGGATACGATGTTCCTTTTATATTTGCAAGACTGCCGTATTTCAGGGGAGAATCCTGGGAAATTCCGGGAGACGAGTGGGAGGATTTGAGAGACGCTCAGGCGAGAGCGGCCGAAAAGATCGAATACGCCGCGATTGCCGAACTCTATGATCTGGGAGTGTATAACGAAATTCACACCCAAAACAAAAAAGAAGTTGCAAAAAGGTTTTACGAAGAATACATAAAATTGATGAAATCCATCGAAAGGGGAAGATAACACTATGATCAAAGTCGAAAAACTCGCGGGTGAGTCTACGAGGGATTACGCTTCGAGGTTTTTGTGCACAAATATAATTTCGCTCGAATTAAAGCCCGGACAGTTCCTCAGCGAGACCGAACTCGCCAACGAGATAGGGGTAAGTCGAACTCCTCTCAGGGAAGCATTAATCGACCTTAATCATTCACATGTAATCGAAACATATCCTCAAAGAGGAAGCATGGTTTCTCTCATAGATCCCGACCTTGTCGAAGAGTCAAGATTCATAAGGGAAGTGCTGGATATATCCGTTGTCGAAATCGCATGCGATCTTGCAACGCCCGAAGATATAATGAACCTTGAGGCAAATGTCAAACTTCAGGAGTTTTATCTTGAAAATTATGTGCAGGAAAAGCTTTTCGAACTCGACAACCAGTTCCATAAAATGATTTACGTAATGGCTCACAAGGAAAGAACCTACGCGATGAAATCCGGAATGATGATTCATTACGACAGGGTGAGAGCTCTCTCGCTCATTACTGTCAAGGATACCAAAATCGTAAACGATCACAGACTGATAATGGAAGCCATCAGAAACAAGGATAAGGAAGAAGCAAAGAGGCTTATGAAAAAGCATTTGTCGAGATACGATATCGACAAAGAAGAAATCAAGAAAGCATATCCTCAGTATTACAAACACTAACATTCCAAAAACAAAAATAATCAAATCGTCCGAAAGGGCGATTTTTTTATTTGCCGGTGTTGATGGACAAACGGTTTACATAAACGAAAAATTGTTTAAAATGCACATAAAATCCATATATATGTGTGGATTCTGCTAATAGAAATGTACAAAAAAATAGCATAATATACTTGTATACAAGAATATTAGAGGACAAAAAAACTATAATTCGGAGGTCAGTATGACGGGCGAAGAAACTTCGGTTAATAACCTGGAGAATAACGAAAACAAAGAGAATATTACTCAAAACGACATCTTTTCAAATGATGCCGACATCGAAAAAGCCGTCGGTGACAACAAAGAGAAGATAAAGAAAAACACGGAGAATTTTGCAAGACATTTAAGAAAGAACTGGGTTCTTTATACATTCTTTATCATTCCCGTTGCCTACTATATCGTATTCAGATATATTCCGATGTTCGGAAATATAATCGCTTTCAGAAAATACAGCGCAGGCGGAAACATTTTCGGTTCGGAATGGTCGGGATTCAAATATTTTAAACAGTTCCTTGGCGATCCCGCATTCAGAAGAGCATTCAGCAATACTTTAATACTTAACTTTTCGTACCTTGTCGTAAGATTTCCTCTGACTCTGATATTTGCACTTCTCTTAAATGAAATCAAATGGCTTCCCTGGAAGAAATTTGTTCAGACGGTATCTTACCTTCCTCACTTTATATCCATGGTAATTGTGGCGGGCATGATAAAAGAACTTCTTTCTACAAGCGGTCCGATTAACGCATTTCTCCTTTCAATCGGTCAGCAGACGATAGAGTTCATAGCTTTGCCCGAATGGTTTCCGACAATATTCGTTGCCAGCGGTATCTGGCAGGGTCTCGGATGGGGAAGCATTCTCTACCTGGCGGCAATCGCCGGAATAAACCCCGAATTGTACGAGGCCGCAAAGGTTGACGGCGCAACTCATTTCCAGCAGGTTTTGCACGTCACCATCCCCTGTATTCTTCCGACCATCACTACGCTTTTGATACTTGATATCGGCGGTATGGTCGGATCGGGAGCCGCATTCGAAAAGGTATTCCTTCTTTACAATCCGATGACTTACGAAACATCCGATATCGTATCGACTTACGTTTACCGAATGGGTGTGTACTCGGGTAACTACAGTTACGCCACTGCAGTAGGTTTGTTCGAAGGATTGCTGAACCTGATTCTGTTAACCGTTGCAAACTTTACATCCAAAAAAGTTTCCGGTGAATCACTTTGGTAAGGAGAGGGAAAATGGCAGAAGAAAAATTGGAATTGGATAAAAAAACAAAAAAGAAATACATAAAGGGCATCAAGGTCAAAGAATCCTGGCAGTACAAGGTATTCCGCGTTATCAATACGATAATAATGCTTTTTATCTGTGCCACGACTCTTTATCCCTTCCTTTATCTGGTTGCTCAGTCGTTTTCGTCCGAAGCGGCCATCATCAAAGGTCAGGTAAGCATTATTCCGGTGGGATTTAACTTCACCACATACAAATCGGTGCTTTTAAAGAATGACTTTGAGTTCCTTATGTATTACAAAAATACGATTCTGTATGCGGTAATCGGAACGTTCTTCTCGGTTCTTTTCTCGGCGATGCTTGCTTATCCGCTTTCGAAACCGAGACTCATTCTCAATAAATTTTTCGTTCCGTTCATCATCTTTACGATGTATTTCGGCGGCGGAATGATTCCAAACTACATCTTAATGACCGCGCTCGGATTAAGAAACACGGTATTTTCGTTCATCCTTCCCGGTCTTATCGGAACATATTACGTTTTGCTTATGAAATCATTCTTCGCGAGTCTTCCTCACGAATTGGAGGAAGCCGGAGAAATAGACGGTCTTTCGAAGTACGGAGTATTCTTCAGAATCGTATTTCCGATTTCGAAACCCATAGTCGCAACCATGGTGCTTTTCTATATGGCAGGTTACTGGAGCAACTGGTTCAATGCTTTCCTTTATTTGGAAGACAGAAGCAAATGGCCCGTGGCTTACCACCTTCGTCAGATTATTATCGGTGCATCCACATCGGCGGATCCCGGTTCGGTATCTCAGGAAAACATGCAGATTGCGGCAAACATCAAATCCTGTTCCATGGTTTTGATGGCAGTACCCATCATATGTGTTTACCCCTTTATCCAGAAGTATTTCGTTCAGGGAATGATGCTTGGGGGAGTCAAGGGATAAATAAATTAAATAAAGTAACATAAACGGGATAATCTTCATGGTGAAGGTTTCCTATGTTTAAAAAGGAGGAACAAAATGAAAAAGAAACTCTTAAGTACAATGCTTACAGTAAGTATGGTTGCTTCACTTGCAGCATGTACGACCGATGGAAAGGTTGAAGAGCCCGCTCCCAGCCAGAAAGTCATCGACGACAACAAAGTGGTAGATCCCGCTGAACCCGTAGAAGATCTCGGCTACACATTCGGCGAGCATTTCTACTCGGATGAACCTGTGACATATTCCATGTCTTTCTCGGATGCATCCTGGTATCCCATGACAGATCAGTGGAAGACCGACGGTGTATTTGCTCAGATCAAGGAGAGAACAAACGTTACTCTCGATCTTACAAGCATCGATTCGGGTGACTACAATGATAAGATTGCATTAAGCATTAACGCAGGCGATGCACCTTACATTATCCCCAAGACATATGACGAGTCCAGATTCGTTGACGGCGGCGCTATCGTTCCCGTTTCCAAATGGACACAGTTTATGCCCAATTACACAAAGTTCGTAGAAGATTACAACATGCAGCCCGACCTCGATACGATTACACGTAACGACGGAAACTATTACAGACTTCCCGGTATGCATGAATCTCCCAACCAGGATTACTTCTTCATCGTAAGAAAGGATCTCTTCGACGGCGCAGGTGTAGACGTTGCAGCTCTTGAAAAAGACATGACATACGATGATCTTTATGATGCATTGGTTAAAGTTAAAGCATACATGGTCAGCGAAGGAATCTGCAAAGAATCCGATTATATTTGGTCAGATCTTTGGTGCGGCCAGGAATCCGGTCAGGGTTCGGGCGGAAACCTTCTTAAGATTATGGGCTTCTCATACAACGTAGCTTCAGGTTGGGCTGTTGCAGACTGCATTCAGTACGATCATACAAAAGACGAGTGGTATCTTTCTTCCACAACAGACGATTACAAAGAGTTTGTTACCGTAGCCAACAAGTTCGTTAAGGGCGGTATCCTCGATCCCGAAACATTTACTCAGGATGACTCCGTTGCAACAAACAAATTCTATCGCGGCGAAACAGCCATCATGTCCGTTAACCGCGGCCAGGTTGCTGCTTTCAAGGCAGGCCTTGCAGAAGGTGTAGGCGCAGGAAATTACGAAACATACCTCATGGTTACTCCTAAGGGCGTAAACAACTACATGGCTGAAAACTCCAGACTTGAAAACGGTGTTATGATTTCCAAGAACGCTTATGACGATCTCGGAGAAGAAGACTTCATCAAGATGCTTCGTTTCGTTGACTGGTTATTCTATTCGGACGAAGCTTACGATCTCATCAAATGGGGTGTTGAAGGCGAAACATACAATGTTGTAGACGGACAGAAAGTTCTTGCAGACGGATGGTACTGCAGCGGTCTCGGATATTCGGATCCTACTCCCGATGACGATTCCGACAACAAGGATATGAGACTTGAATACGGTTATGCAGGCGGTAACTTCTGGTATGCTCACAGAGTTGATCAGAGAGACGACAACTTAACTCCCGAACTTCAGGACTTCTCAAAGAGAATCTCCGAATACAGAGACATCAGACCTCTTAATCCTCCTCTTGCTTCCACAGCAGACGAGAACGAGCAGATTAACCTTTGGAAAACTCCTTTGGTAGACAACATCAACACCTGGACACTTAACTTCGTAACAGGCAAGAAAGATATCCAGGCTGATTGGGATGCTTACATTAAGTCCTGTGAAGATGCAAACGCAGGTAAACTTGTAGATCTCTACAATGAAATCAACAAAAGATAATTAAACCGAAACTCTTGTATAAAAGGGGGCTTTGGCCCCCTTTTATACAAAAAACCTTTTTTTAAACAAGAATAAAGGAACTCTTTGACAAATTGATTTTTGGGATTGGTTGTTATATGATTAGTAACGGTGTTTTTTATAATCAATTCCCTTAAAAGCGAGAAAAGAGAATAAAAAAATGAAAATGACTTTTAGATGGTTTGGTTCGAAGTTTGACACTGTGACTTTGGAACAAATCAGACAGATTCCCGGAGTCGAAGGAGTTATTACGACTCTTTACGATACCACACCCGGCGAAGAATGGAAAAAAGAAGAAATCCGTGCATTGAAAAAAGAAGTAGAGGACAGCGGTCTTAGGATCGAGGGAATCGAAAGCGTGAATGTATGCGACGCGATTAAAGTAGGTGCATCGGACAGAGATAAATATATTGAAAATTACATCAAGACTCTTACACATCTTGGTGAGGAAGATATACATACCGTATGCTATAATTTTATGCCGGTTTTTGACTGGACGAGAACCGAACTTGCAAGAGTAAGAAAAGACGGCTCGACGGTTATGGCATACACGCAGGATGCGGTCGATCGAATCAATCCCGACGAAATGTTTAATTCCCTGAAGGACGGAAGCGACGGTTACATCCTTCCCGGATGGGAGCCCGACAGAATGGCTCAGGTGCATGAGCTGTTTAAATTATACAAAGATGTTGACGAAAATAAACTTTTTGACAATCTTGTATATTTTCTCAAAGCGATTATGCCCGTCTGCGACAAATACGATATCGACATGGCCATTCATCCCGACGATCCCGCATGGAGCGTATTCGGTTTGTCGAGAATCGTGACCAACAAGGAACAGCTTTTAAAGCTTCTTAATGCCGTAGACAATGTTCATAACGGAGTTACTTTCTGCACCGGTTCATTCGGTACGGATTTAAACAACGATATTATTGATACGATACATGCTCTTAAGGGAAGAATCCATTTTGCGCATGTGAGAAATCTTAAATTCATTACGCCCACAAATTTTGAAGAAGCCGCTCATTTGTCAAGCGACGGCGACTTTGATATTTACGCGATAATGAAAGCTTTGTACGATACCGGTTTTGACGGCATCATAAGACCCGATCACGGAAGAATGATCTGGGGCGAAAAAGCCATGCCCGGATACGGACTTTACGACAGAGCTCTCGGAGCCGTTTATCTTCAGGGACTCTGGGAAGCAATAGAGAAAAATTCCAAACAAGAGAGAAAATGAACACTTTTGACAGAATTAAAACATGTAAAATGATTCCCGTTATAGCGCTCGATGATACATCGGACGCAAAACCGTTGGCAAGAGCACTTTATGAAGGAGGACTTCCCTGTGCGGAAGTAACGTTTCGAAGAGCGGGTGCGAATATCTGCATAAGGGCAATGAAGGAAGAATATCCGGATATGCTTGTCGGTGCGGGAACGGTTTTAAACAGGGAACAGGTGGATCTTGCAATCGAAGCCGGTGCCGAATTCATCGTAAGCCCCGGATTGGATGAGGATATAGTCAAATACTGCCTTGAGAAAAACATATGCGTGATTCCGGGCGTATCTACCGCGAGCGATGTGGCAAAAGCTTATTCGCTCGGTCTTCGCACGGTCAAATTTTTCCCTGCCGAAGCTGCGGGCGGAGTAAAGATGCTTAAATCTTTGTCAGGCCCCTACAATATGATGACTTTTATGCCCACGGGAGGCATCGATAAGAATAATATGGCTTCCTATTATGCGCTTAAAAACGTTATAGCGTGCGGCGGAAGTTTTATGATTGATGCAAAAGCAATCAAAGAGGGCAATTTCGACAGAATAAAAGAACTGACCCAAGAAGTTACGGAGTCCATAAAAAAACTCTTTGACGGAAACGGCGAATCAAACGCTTTGTCAGAATCAAACAACACGAAGACCGAAACAAAGAAGAATATTAACCTGTCCGATTTATCGGACAAAAGGATTATAACTTTCGGCGAGCTTATGTTAAGACTTGCTCCCGAAGGATATTTAAGATTTGTGCAATCGGAATCTTTTGGGGCCACATTCGGGGGCGGAGAGGCAAATGTCGGTATTTCGCTTGCCAATTTCGGAATGGATTCGGCATTTGTGACCAAACTTCCGAAGCACGAAATAGGCCAGATGGCCGTAAATTCGCTCAGGAAATTCGGAGTGGATACTTCCCTGATAATAAGGGGCGGAGACAGAGTCGGCATTTATTATCTTGAAAAAGGCGCATCGCAAAGACCTTCGAAAGTAATTTACGATCGTGCTTATTCCGCAATTTCCGAGGCTTCGAAAGACGATTTCGACTGGGATAAAATATTCGAAAATGCCGGATGGTTTCATTTTACGGGAATTACACCCGCACTGTCCGACAATCTTTCTGAAATCTGTCTTGAAGCATGCAAAAAAGCCAAAGAAAAAGGTATTATCGTAAGCTGCGATCTTAATTACAGAAATAAACTCTGGTCCAAAGAAAAAGCGGGAGAGGTAATGGGCAAACTTTGCAAATATGTGGATGTTTGCATTTCAAACGAAGAGGATGCAAACGACGTATTTAAAATCAAAGCCGAAAATACCGATGTCAAAGCCGGAGAAATCAATTCGGAAGGTTACAAATACGTTGCAAAAGAGCTGAAAGAAAGATTCGGCTTTTCGTATGTTGCAATCACTCTTCGCGAATCGATTTCCGCAAGCGACAACAGATGGGGCGCAATGCTTTATGACGGAAACGATTTCTTCTTCAGCAGGAAATACGATGTTCATATAGTCGACAGGGTCGGCGGAGGCGATTCGTTCGGCGCGGGTTTGATTTATTCGCTTGCGCATAACCTTTCTTCCGCAGAAGCAATCGAATTCGCTGCTGCAGCCAGCTGTCTAAAGCATTCGATTGAAGGCGACTACAATTTCGTTACCGTAGACGAAGTCAGAAAACTTGCTCTCGGAGATGCATCCGGCAGAGTACAAAGATAAATATATTCACGGATCGGAAAAAATATGAAATTAAATCTAAACGGAATAAAAGAAAAAGAGAAATTTGAAAAAGCCGGAATAAAAATGCCGGCTTTTAATATTGATGCAATGAGGGAAGAAACCATGAAAAATCCCGTATGGATTCATTTCGGAGCGGGCAATATTTTCAGAGGTTTCATAGCCGTTTTGCAGCAAAAGCTTTTGGATGAAAAACTCTCCGACAAAGGTATAATCGCGGCGGATACTTTTGATTTTGACATGATTGACAAAATCTATGTTCCTTTTGACAATCTTGCGCTGTCGGTGGGATTAAAGGCTGACGGCACCACGGATATGAAGGTCATTGCATCCGTAGCCGATGCAATAAAATGCGATTTCAAAAACAATGACGAAAAAGAAAAAATAAAAAATCTGGTTAAAAATCCCTCCCTTCAGATAATCAGTTTTACGATAACCGAGAAAGGTTATTCTTTAAGAAACATGCAGGGAGAACTTCTGCCTTTCGTAATCGATGACATAAACGAAGGACCCGAAAACGCAAGGCATGCTATGAGCGTAACAGCAGCGCTTCTTTTGGAAAGATTTAACGCATGCGCTGCTCCGATTGCCGTATGCAGCATGGACAATTGTTCGCACAACGGGGAAAAACTCAAATCCTCCGTTTCGGAGATTGCAAAGGAATGGGAAAAGAAGGGCTTTGTTTCGGAAGAATTCATCGAATATATTTCCGACGAAACGAGAGTGTCCTTCCCCTGGAGCATGATAGACAAAATCACACCGAGACCCTCGAAAGCCATCGAAGAAATGCTTGAAGACAAAGGTCTTGAAAACATGGCGGGAATCGTTACCGACAAAAACACTTTCATTGCGCCTTTTGTCAATGCCGAAATACCGGAATACCTTGTTGTTGAGGACAGATTCCCCAACGGCAGACCGCCCCTTGAAAAAGCAGGCGTGTATTTTACCGACAGGGATACCGTGAACAAGACCGAAAAGATGAAAGTTACCACATGCCTTAATCCCCTGCATACAGCCATGGCTGTATTCGGATGCCTTCTCGGATACGACCATATCGCAAAAGAAATGCAGGATGAGGACATACATAAACTTGTTGAAAACATAGGATACAAAGAAGGGCTTCCCGTAGTGGTAGACCCCGGTATTATCGATCCTAAGGAATTTATCGACGAAGTTGTTAAAGAGAGACTCCCGAATATGTTTATTCCGGACATGCCCCAACGAATCGCAACCGATACAAGCATGAAGATTCCCATCAGATTCGGCGAGACGATCAAGTCGTATTATTATTCCGAAAAGCGGGACGTAAACGACCTTGTTTTCATCCCCCTTGCGATTGCCGCATGGTTCAGATATCTTATGGGAATCGACGATAACGGAAAAGAAATGGAAGTAAGTTCCGAACCCCAGCTTGAAGAATTGAGGGAAAGTATCAAAGACATAGTTTTTAAAGATCCGGATTCGTATAAAGGACAGCTTAAGGCGGTTCTTTCGAACGAGAATATTTTTGCCCTTGACCTTGTCAAAGCAAATCTTTCTGATAAAATAGAGAGTATGTTTAAGGAAATGCTTTTGACGGAAGGCGCTGTCAGAAAAACCCTGCATAAATACGTTAATCCGCCCGAAGCATAATTCGCAAAGAGAATCAAAAGAAGATTTTCGAATACGGAGGGGAATATGAACAAAACAATGAATTCCATCGGATGGAAATACGGACTTATGGGTGTGATTTTTGCGGGACTTCAATTTTTGATAGCAGGTCTTTTGCAATGGCTTCTTCCCGAATTCACGGATAAGTACAGTATTTATCTTACATTTGCGCTTATTCTTTTTGTTGACGGAATCTGCGTTCTCTTTTTGTTTTTGGTTACGCATTCAATGCCGAAAGCGGAAATAGAAAAGAAAAGACTCGGATTCGGACCGTTCCTTCTTTGCGTTTTGATTATGTACGGTCTGGTATTTGTCGGTGCAATTATCGGACTGTGTTTCCATCTTCCTTTAACCATTCCCTTTTCAAAAGGCGCGGATAATGATGAGCTTACAAAGCTTATGTTAAATTCCAATATCTTTTTGAGAATTCTTGTTGTAGGCATCTTGGCTCCGGTTTTTGAGGAGCTCATGTTCAGAAAAATCTTAATCGACCATTTGGCCGTCAAAGGACAATTGGTTGCAATTCTTGCATCCGGACTTATGTTCGGATTGTTCCACGGTAATTTCCAACAGGCGTTTTTTGCCGCATTCATAGGCTGCCTTTTTGCATACATATATATCAAAACCGGAAAAATCATCTACACGATAATTCTTCATATGTTTTTAAATACGGCCACATCCGCCATTACGGTCGGAATAGTGCAATGGTACATGAAAGCCGTTGAAAAAGTCGGATATGTCGATGTGCCCGAACTCAACGATTATGAAATGATACAGTATTTGGAAAACAATCCGGCCACCACTTCGGATCTTCTTACGCTCGGATTGCCGACAATCGTGCTTTTTGCATGGATAGGATTATTGTTCATTTTGGCGGTAGGCGGACTCATTACGCTTTTGATTCTTGTATGTCTTAAGAAAATCAGAATCAATCGCGTTGAGGGAGATCTTACTTACGGAAAACAGGTTGCAAGTATTTTTGCCTCGCCCTGCATGTATATTTTCTATGTGGTTTGTTTCCTGCTGTTTTTGGAAACGTACCTGCCGGATATTATACAATCCGTAATAAAGTGGACGCGAAATTAAGCATCGGGGAAGACTGGTAAAATGGATTACATGAGGGAAGCTTTAAAAGAAGCTTATGAAGGAATAAATGCGCATCATGGAGGGCCGTTCGGATCCGTAATAGTAAAAGACGGGCGAATCATAGGACGAGGACACAACAGTGTTTTGTTAAAAAAAGATCCGACATGCCACGGTGAAATGGAAGCCATCAGAGATGCCTGCAAAAACGAGGGCACGCATGATTTGACGGGATGCGAACTGTACACGACCGCAGAGCCCTGCCCGATGTGTCTCGGAGCGATTCTTTGGGCAAACATATCGAAGGTTTATTACGGCTGCAATGTAAGCGATACCGATAAAATAGGTTTTCGCGACGATAAATTCTACGATTTCTTCAACGGCAAAAAAAGCATCCTTTCGCTTGAAGAAAGCAACAGAAAAGAGTGTCAAAAACTTTTCGAGGATTATAATAACGACAAAGAGGCCAAAAGGTATTAAAAGGCGCAACCGGATAATCCTTAAAAGGACCGGAAAATATTTTGAAGCATTTTGCCAAATAAAAAAACCGATTTTTCAATCGGTTTTTTTGATTTCTTAAGATACGGATTCGGGATATTTCGGATAAATCTGATTTTTGATATCCTGCATTTTCGAATCCATTTCGGTGATTGTATTGGCACAGTCGAGAAGCTGTGCGCTGATGGATTGAGAAATCTCTTCGGTTAAATCTTTTTTGTAACGCATTTCATGTTCGAGAGAAGCCCAGAAGTCCATTGCTATGGTTCTTAACTGAACTTCGACTTTAAGATATTCCTTATGCTCCGAGAAGAATACCGGTATTTCCACGATCATGTGATAACTGCGGTATCCGTTGGGCTTTGGAGCGCGGATGTAATCTTTGTAATTGATTAATTTGATATCATCCTGTTTCAATATCATGTCGGCGATTTCGTAAATATCGTCCACGAAGGGACAGATGACTCTGATACCTGCCACATCATGAATTTCATCCTGAATATTATCAAATGAAAAGTCAAGATTTTTTCTGTTTAATTTATCTCTGATACTTTGTATGGTTTTAATTCTCGAATATATGGCGTGAATAGGATTTCTCTTGTTTTTGATTTGAAGTTCTTCGTTCAAAACTTCGAATTTCGTACGAATTTCCCTGATTGCGCAGGAATATTTCGTCATCAATTCCTTATACTGATCGAGTACCAGAAGCAGCTCTTCACCGGAAAGCTGGTCTTTTAACTCGTTAATCAGCATAACATTTTCTTCGCTTTGCATCTGGTTAAAACCCCCTTGACTACATAAGAGTATTTTATCATAGCGCCGATTAAAAGTGTATAGCAATTATGTTAAAATTGTGTTAACATATTATGTTGTGTGCAAAGCATATTTTTTACGTTTTGGTGGTTAGTCATGGCTCATTCGAACGATCTTGATTTTTTCAACAGAATACCTGTGGCGGGATTGCTTGTGAATAAAATCGGAAGACCGAATTTTATTTACAATCTTAAATTTTTGTCGCTGGTGGGATACACGGATGCGCAGATGAGCGAGATTTTCATCAGGGATTACACAAAGGTTTTTGATGAAGAAGACATAAAAGAATTGAGACGCAAACTCAAAGAGGCTGAAGGAACCAAAAAATCGGTTCGTCAGGAACTCAAATTAACCTGCGCCGATTCGACAAGGCTTTTTACCGTCATCGAGGCGGAAGTAAGCGAGGAAAACGACGGAAGTTATGTTTTGTGCGCATTGACGGACATTACCCAGATCAAAAAAGCTCAGGCCGATTACATGCTTGAGCAGGAAAGACTTTTATCCGTTTTGAGAAATTATGACGATGATTTGTTTGAATACGATTTCGAAACGGATTTGTTAAAGGTTTTCAATAAAAACGTATTGATAAAGGATTCATTCGGAGACGACAGATGGATAAAATTCGAAAATTTCTCGAAGAATCTGTCTCAAAGAAGGATGATTCATCCCGAGGACGAAAGCAAACTTCGTTTTGTGTTTAACCAAAAGAGCAATTATACCATTCAGATAAGAATGAAGTATAAGGACGAGAAAAATTACAGATGGTACGAAGTTGATTTCAACCTTCTTCAGGATGACGACAACAATATCATCGGATATGTCGGAAACGTTCATGATATCGATGAATTGAAAGCCAGTACAATCGAATTCAAAAATAAATCGCAGCATGATTCGCTCACAGGCCTTTATAACAACGCGAGCGCAAAAGAAATAATAGAAGAGTATCTCCAAAATGAAGGAAAAGGCAGAACCAACGCGCTAATGATTATCGACCTTGACGATTTCAAGCATGTCAACGATACTTTCGGACACCGTTTCGGAGACCGTGTTATCAAAACCGCGGCCGATACCTTAAACAATACGTTCGGAGAAAACGATCTGACGGCGAGAATCGGAGGAGACGAATTCCTGGTTTTCTGCAGGGACATTTTGGATATGTCTTCGGTAAACGAAAAAGTTCGCAAAGTTTTTGAAACTTTTGCCCAGAATCCGGTCGGAGACAAAGAGCAGTACGTGATTAAAACCAGCATAGGCATAGCGGTTTCTCCTCAGGACGGCACGGGATTCAAGAGACTGTTCGACAAGGCCGACAGAAATATGTACAAAGTCAAAAGGTCCGGAAAAAATTCATACAATTTTTGATTTATTCGCGTGATCGGTTGTCCGAACCGAAATCATGAATAAGTTAAAGGAGAAAGATATGCTGGAACTAAAAAATGTTTCATATGAAGTTAACGACGAAGCCGTTAACAAAGAAATACTCAAAAACATCAGTTTTACGATTGATGAAAGATTTGTCGCAATTACGGGTCCTAACGGGGGCGGCAAATCAACGCTTGCGAAGCTGATCGCAGGCATCATTACTCCCACCGAAGGACGTATTTTCCTTGACGGAAAAGACATCACGGACATGAGTATCACGGAAAGGGCAAAGAACGGCATCAGTTTTGCGTTTCAACAGCCCGTAAGATTTAAGGGAATTACCGTAAAAGATCTTATCACGTTTGCGGTAGGCCATCAGATTTCCACTCAGGAAGCCTGTTCGTATCTTTCGGAAGTGGGGCTTTGCGCAAAAGATTATATCAACCGCGAACTCAACGCTTCTTTGTCGGGCGGCGAAGCCAAAAGAATCGAGATAGCGATGACCATGGCAAGAGGAACCGCGCTTTCGATATTCGACGAACCCGAAGCGGGAATCGATCTTTGGAGTTTCCAAAGCCTTATCAAAGTGTTTGAAATGATGCACAAAAAGGCCGGCGGAAGCATTATCATCATTTCCCATCAGGAAAGAATATTGAATATCGCAGACAAAGTAATAGTGCTTGCAAACGGCGAACTTGTCAACATCGGAAAGAAAGAAGACGTTCTTCCCGGACTCCTTGTGGATGCTCCCGGCTGCAGCGTGCTTACGGAAAAGATGAAGGAGGCGTGCAATGGATAAGATTACCAAAGAATTGCTCGAACAGGTTGCAGACCTTCATGAAATACCCGTAGGAGCATACAACATCAGAAAAGACGGCGAATTATACGGAAGAAACGTATCCGCCAATATTGATATAGTAACGAAAAAAGACAAACCCGGCATTGATATTATTATCAAGGACAATACGGTAAAAGAAAGCGTTCACATTCCGGTAATCATTTCGCAGTCGGGTCTTAAAGAAGCCGTATACAACGATTTTTATATCGGAGAAAACTGCGATGTGACAATCATTGCGGGCTGCGGAATTCACAACGGCGGAAAAGAAGGCAGCGAACACAGCGGAATCCACGCATTCGACGTCGGAAAGAATTCGAAAGTCAAATATGTTGAAAAACATTACGGACAGGGAGAAGGAACGGGCGAGAGAATAATGAATCCCACGACCAAAATTCTTCTTCGCGAAGGCTCTTACATGGAAATGGATACGGTTCAGATCGAAGGAATCGATTCAACCAAGAGAGATACTTCCGCCAAAGTTATGGACAACGCAAAGCTTGTCATCAAAGAGAAAATCATGACACATGACAAGCAGTACGCCGAAACCAATTTCTCGGTTGATCTTGAAGGTGAAAATTCAAGCGCCGATCTGGTTTCGAGATCTGTTGCAAAGAATGAATCATATCAGGTATTCAATTCTGAAATAAACGGTAACGGGGTCTGCCACGGCCACAGCGAATGCGATGCGATTATTATGGACAATGCCTGTGTAAAGGCACTTCCCGCCCTTACGGCAAACAATGTCGATGCTTCGCTTATTCACGAAGCGGCAATCGGCAAAATCGCGGGAGAGCAGCTTATCAAGCTTATGACTCTCGGTCTTTCGGAAGAGGAAGCCGAAAAAGAAATCGTAGCCGGATTTTTAAAATAATCACAAATAAGAGTGTCGATATTTTATCGGCACTCTTTGCAACTTGAAACAAATTCAGTACAGGTAAAAATGAACGATAAAAGAATCAAATCAAGAAACATAATAGGTCTTTGCATATGCATTCTGTCAATCGCGGCGGTGGCGCTTTTCGGATTATTGTATATATCCCGGGCGGCTGATGAAATAAGCCTTATGCAGGAAGGATACAGAAATCTTTCGCAGGTGAATATTTATGCGGCGGGTCAATACGGCAGAGGATTCATTATCGGCGTAAAAGACGATTATATCGATATAATCACGTCGAAACATCTTGTTTTGGAAGAAAACAATGTTACGGTCGAATTCGGCAACAGAGGTCTTGTCAATTCGGAAGTGGTTTATTATTTCGAAGACATGGATGCCGCACTTATAAGAATGGACAGAAACGATACGGATTATTATTTAAAAGGCGCAAAAGCCGTGGAAGTGATGCCAAAAGAAGATTATGATAAAATTCCGCTTTTGAAAGAAGTTTATTATGCAAAGGATATTTATGATACCGAACTTTCGGTTTTAAGCGGAAAATGGTACGCTTCGGATGAATATATCTATGAGATTAACGCAAATGTCGGAATATTTAACGGCGAAGTCAATCCCGGAATGTCTGGCGAGGGCGTTTTTGACGAAAAAGACCGTCTTGTGGGAATGGTAATTGCCGCAAGCGATACCAAGGGTGCATTGATTCCCGGATACCGGATAAGAAAAGAATACATGAGTTATGTCCTGGCAAAAGAGGGCAAAGAGGAGCAATAATGAAAAAGACTTTGGATTATTTCAAAGAAATATGTTCGATTCCGCACGGTTCATACAATATTGACGCCATCAGCGATTATCTTGCGGATTTCGCAAAAGCCAACAATCTTTCTTACAGAAGAGACGAGTTAAAAAACGTCATCATCAGGAAAGAAGCAACGAAGGGTTTTGAAAACGAAGAAGGCATTATTCTTCAGGGCCATATGGACATGGTTGCGGTCAAAGAAGAAGGTGCGGATATAAATCTTGAAAAAGACGGTCTTAAACTGCGGGAAGAAAACGGATTTCTTTTTGCCGAGGGCACTTCTCTCGGGGGAGACGACGGCATAGCGATTGCCATGGCCATGGAAATACTTACCGATGACGAATTGCCCCATCCTTATCTGGAATGCATTTTCACCGTAAACGAAGAAGTCGGAATGGACGGTGCGAACGGCATCGATTTATCCGACATCAAGGGAAAATATCTTATAAACATCGATTCCGAGGAAGAGGGCGTTATTACGACATCCTGCGCGGGCGGCGTAAGGCTTTTGTCTTTGCTTGAATGCGAAAGAAACATCAAGGCGCACGGAAATATTTATTCAATCGAAATAAAGGGCTTAAAGGGCGGTCATTCCGGCACTTCCATACATGAGGGAAGAGCGAATGCGATTATTCTTTGCGGAAAACTTTTAAAAGAAATCCTCGCAATCGGAAAGACCGATTTGATAGCGATTTCGGGCGGCGAAAAAGACAATGCGATTCCGAAATTTTCGCAAATGGTTTTTTCTACCGATGCCGGATTTGAAGAACTGGCCGAAACCGTAACAGCTTTTGACGAAAAGATAAACGAAGAATTTAAGGGAATAGAGAAAGAAATACAGATAGTCGTAACACCCGTAAACAATGAAGGCAATGAGGTCTACTGCATAGACAAAACCGAAGAAACAGCGGATATTCTCTCAAATGTCATAAACGGTGTCGTGAAAATGTGCGAAGACATTCCCATGGTGGAAACAAGCCTTAACCTCGGTGTTATGAATCTTGACAACGAGGGGCTTAAACTGGATTTTTGTCTTAGAAGTTCCGTATCGAAAGAAAAAGAAGATTTAAAAGAAAAACTCGGTACTTTCCTTGCGAAAAAAGGCTGCGCTCTTGCGCTGAGCGGGGATTATCCCGGATGGGAATACAGGAAAGATTCTCTCCTTCGCGAAAGATTCGTATCTTCATACCGGAAGCTTTACAAAAAAGAACCCGTCGTATGCGGAGTGCATGCGGGACTCGAATGCGGAATTCTTGTTTCGAAAAAGAGTGATTTGGACTGCGTTTCCGTGGGACCGAACATTCTTTGCATACACACGACGGAAGAAAAACTCGATCTTTCAAGCGTCGAAAGAACTGTTAAACTTATTCGCGACGTTATTTCTTCAAAAGACTGACAATCGGGATTTTCCGCTATACTTTTTTAAGCGAAAAGGGTATTATAAATATATGGCGTTTAAAAAACATTATTTGGGGAGGTTATATAATGTTTGCTAAAATTGCGACGTTTGTTCAGGCGTTTATTCACGGAAATTTCTGGTCGTTGGTTCCGGCCGTTGTAGCCATTGTTCTGGCACTTATCACCAAGGAAGCTTATTCGTCCTTGTTCATCGGTATTTTTATCGGTGCGGTAATTCTTACGGGATTCACTTTTTTGGATCCCATTCATACACTTCACCCTGTGGAAATAATCGATAAAATATTAAATGAGGGATTGTTGAGTGCGATTCAGAAAAATATCGGAATCTTTCTTTTCCTGATTCTTTTGGGTATTATTGTTGCCCTTATCAATTCGGCCGGCGGATCCGCAGCATTCGGAAAATGGGCCGAGAAAAATATCAAAACCAAAGTCGGCGCGCAGATTGCGACATTTGTACTCGGCGTTTTGATTTTCGTTGACGACTATTTTAACTGCCTAACCGTAGGCTCGGTTATGAGACCGATTACGGATTCAAAGAAAATTTCCAGGGCAAAACTCGCTTATCTTATAGATGCCACGGCGGCTCCCATATGTATGATAGCTCCGATTTCGTCATGGGCTGCGGCAGTATCGTCCGTTACGGATAACATGGATATCGGCATTAACGGAATTCAGCTTTTCTGCAAAGCGATATTCTTTAATTTTTATTCGCTTCTGACATTCGTTTTCATAATCGGACTTGTGCTTATGAAATTCGATTACGGCCCCATGGTAAAATTTGAAAAAGCGGCCGAAAAAGGAGATTTGGGCGGCTTGAACGCCAACGAAGAAAAGAAGAGTGATGCAAAGGGCAGAATAATCGATTTGGTTCTTCCCGTAATTGTACTTATAACAACCTGCGTATTGGGCATGATTTATATCGGAGGATACTGGGGAGACGGAGAATGTGCGGGAGATTTTGTTTTGTCGTTTGCAAAAACGGATTCGACCGTCGGACTTCCCTGGGGTGCTCTTATAGCTCTTATTATCATAATCGTCTATCTTATTGCCAGAAGGGTAATATCGTTCAAAGATGCCATGGCATGTGTTCCCAAGGGCTTTATGGCAATGGTTCCCGCAATGCTTATACTTACGCTTGCGGTATCGCTTAAGAACATGACCGAAGCACTCGGCGCAAAAGAATTTGTTGCCGGCTTGATGAAGGGCGCTGCCCAAGATCTTTATACATTCCTTCCCGCTGTTATATTTGTTGTTGCATGCTTTCTTGCATTTGCAACGGGAACTTCATGGGGAACGTTCGGAATTCTCATTCCCATCGTTACCGCCATTTTCGCTCCCGAAAGCACATTGTTTATAATCGGTATTTCCGCCTGCTGCGCAGGTGCCGTATGCGGCGATCACTGTTCACCGATCTCCGATACGACGATTATGGCTTCCGCGGGTGCACAGATTGAACACGTAAATCATGTCTCGACGCAGCTGCCGTATGCGATTTCGGTTGCGGCCGTATCGTTTGTGACATTTATTATTGCCGGATGGATCCAAAACGCTTTCATTTGTATTTTGATCGGTGCCGTTCTTACCGTCGGAATGCTTTTCCTGTTGAAAATGGTCACCGGCAACATGAAGCCCAAAACAGAAGCAAAAGAATAAAGTATTTGATTTTTAACACCCGTCGCAATTGACTTATTTTTAGCAAGAGTTATAATTATATTAAGAAAGAATACAGGAGGGTTGAAATATGGCATGGGGCCCAAAAAAGGATGCTGTTTCGGCCGAAGTCAAATCAATCGAGCTTTCGTTAAAGCAGGTTGAAGACGCAAAAACAGACATGATATACCAACTCGGAGAGTTGTATTACGAGTCCAACAAGGATAACGAAAGTATCGACGATATATATAAAGAAAAAGTTGACACGATTAAAAAACTCGAATATAACTGCAAAGTTTGGAATAACCGCAAATTGAAGACTCAGGGATTGCGAATGTGTGAAAATTGCGGAAATACATTACCGTATGACAGTTCGTTTTGCAATAAGTGCGGTTATAAATTACAAGCTGTTTCGGAAGAATTGGTTATTATATAGTAAATATTTTAATCATTTTACGTGAAAGGGGATTTCGATATGGCTGCTGAATACTATATAGCTCACAATACGCGCACAGATGAATATTTGGCAGAGAAGAAGTTGTTGGGAAGATACTTCATGACACCGGATATTACGTCTGCTGTCAAATGCAAGGATGAGATGGAGCTGCGTCGGAAGATCGAAAAAGCAAATGTGGATTACAAATCTCAACTTGTGATTGAAACAATTAAAGTATACTAAAAAAGTCTTTCAAAGAAGAAAGGCTTTTTTTGACAGCCGAGGGGAGGATTGTGCTTTCCGGGCTGTTTTTTATTTTATAATGATGGTATAAAAGACTTTACTTTCGTGCTTTAAAGTGGCATAATTAAGACCGTACGGTCGTTTTAACCGATATACAGAGTTTTAAGGAGAAATAAAATGCCTATTACAGAGATTTTGGACAGAAACAGCGAACTTTACGGTTCGGACATCTGTCTCGTTGAAATCAATCCCGAGATTAAAGAAACAAGACGTGTGACATGGAAGGAATATGAACTGATTGAGCCCAATCCCGTTACACATTACAGAAGAGAGATTACATGGAACGTTTTCGAGGAAAAGGCAAACAGATTTGCAAATATGCTTTTATCAAGAGGCGTAAAAAAGAATGATAAAGTTGCCATTCTTCTCATGAATTGCCTCGAATGGCTTCCCATTTATTTCGGTATATTAAAAACAGGTGCTATTGCGGTTCCCCTGAACTTCAGATATGCACCCGATGAAATAGAATATTGTCTGAATCTTGCGGAAGTGGATATTCTTGTATTCGGTCCCGAATTTATCGGACGAGTGGAAGAAATCGCGGATTCCATCAGCAAAAACAGACTTTTGTTCTATGTCGGCGAAAACTGTCCGAGCTTTGCCGAGGATTATACTTCTCTTGTTGCAAACTGCTCGAGCCAGCGCCCCAATATCAAGCTTACGGACGATGATTATGCCGCCATTTATTTTTCGTCGGGAACAACCGGATTCCCCAAGGCGATTCTTCACAAACATCGTTCGCTCATGCATTCGTGTGCGGTGGAACAGAATCACCACGGACAGACACGGGACGATGTCTTCCTTTGCATTCCTCCTCTTTATCATACGGGAGCAAAAATGCACTGGTTCGGTTCTCTTTTGGCAGGTTCCAAGGCCGTGCTTCTTAAAGGCACCAAGCCCAAAACAATCCTTGAAGCCGCAAGCAACGAAAAATGTACCATCGTTTGGCTTTTGGTTCCCTGGGCACAGGATATTCTCGATGCCATCGATTCGGGAGAAGTCAAACTCGAAGATTACGATTTGTCCAATTGGAGACTGATGCATATTGGCGCTCAGCCCGTACCGCCTTCGCTTATTCAGAGATGGAAAAAGATATTCCCGAACCATCAGTACGATACAAACTACGGTCTTTCCGAATCCATAGGACCGGGCTGCGTACACCTTGGCGTGGAAAATATCCACAAAGTAGGCGCTATCGGAAAAGCAGGTTACGGCTGGGAAGTTAAGATTGTCGACGAAAACAGAAATACGGTAGCAAGAGGAGAAGTCGGAGAACTTGCGGTTAAAGGCCCCGGCGTCATGGAATGCTATTACAACGATCCTAAGTCCACCGAAGAAGTATTAAAGGACGGCTGGCTCTTTACCGGAGATATGGCAAGAGAGGATGAAGACGGATTCATTTTCCTTGTGGACAGAAAGAAAGATGTTGTTATTTCCGGCGGTGAAAACATTTACCCCGTACAGATCGAGGATTTCTTAAGACAGCATAACGCAATTAAAGACGTAGCCGTAATCGGTATTCCCGACAAGAGACTCGGAGAAGTTACGGCGGCGATTATTGAGATTAAAAACGGATTTACTCTTACCGAAGAAGAGGTGGAAGAATTCTGCCACAAACTTCCCAGATACAAGAGACCCAAAAAGATTATCTTTGCGGACATTCCAAGAAACCCGACGGGAAAGATCGAAAAGCCCAAGCTTCGTGCGATTTACTGCGTAGAGAATCTTGTAGCGGCTCAAAACGAAATTCAGTAGAACATAAAAACAGCCTTCGAAAACCGAAGGCTGTTTTTTTTATGGAATTTAATTATTCTTTGAAATTTAAGATGTCATTGATGAGAGCGGGGATTTTTTCATCCATTTCCTCATCCGAGAACTGACAGGTACCTACGACTTTGTGTCCGCCGCCGCCGTATTTGAGCATCAGAGAACCTACGTCAACATTGGAGGTTCTGTTCAAGATGCTGTATCCGACCGCACAGGAGCATCCTTTTCCGCCCTTGCCGTTTACGATCCACATCGAGATGTTCTGTTCGGGATACATCGAATAAATCATGAAACGGTTTCCGGAATAGATGGGATCGACGCCTCTCATGTCCGAAATAATCAAATCTCCCGAAACTCTTGTATGTTCTTTTACCATCTGTTTGAAGAGTTCGGTCTGCTCGTAATAAACATCGATACGCTCTTTGACATCGGGAAGGTTTAAGATTTCTTCGGTGGTCATGGTTCTGCATGCTTCAATAAGATTTTCCATTAACTGATAATTGGAAATCGTGAAGTTGCGCCATCTTCCGAGACCCGTACGGGGATCCATAAGGAATCCGACAAGAACCCATCCCTTGGGATTTTGAATGTCGTCTATCGTAAGATTACCGGAGTCGACTTTGTCAACTGCTTCCATCATTTCGTCGAAATGCGAGAAACGTTCTTTTCCTCCGTAATATTCATAGATAATTCTGGCGCATGAAGGCGTTACCCGGCTTTCGCCTTTGTATTTTCCTTCAAGCTGATTTCTTTCAAATTCACTTGAATGATGATCGAACCACAAGCCGCATCCTTCAACAAAAGGAACATTGGCAAGTACGTCGTTTTCGTTAACTTCAACAAGACCGTCCTGAAGATCCTTGGGATGGGCAAATTTCCAACTGTCTATAATTCCCGCTTCCTTAAGGAGAGCTCCGCAAGCGAGTCCGTCAAAATCTGATCGTGTAATTAATCTCATAAACAATACCCCTTATACATATTCTGTGATAAATGGGAAAACCCACTACATAATTATACTTAAAAAAATGGTATTTTACAAGAAGATGAAGCAAAATCCGACTTGCAAATGATGTAAAAAGTTGTATAATAACAATAATTAGAAAAATCAAAGTTAATCGTCATTTCGTGACGAAGGACTTAATCGGTCCGAATTCTTTTGGTATATTCACATTAACAATCCCAGATAAACAATAATTCATTAGGAGGCTTTATGCGAGAAAAGTATGAGACTTTAAAAATTACCGATTTGAGAGAAATCGTTAAAGGGATGAAAATAAAAGGTTATTCTACCATGAGCAAGGATGAACTCATTAATATTCTTGTGGAAAAAGAAATGGAAATGGGCGCAAAGGGCGAACAGGCCGTAACACCCGTTGCGGCAGACATTCCCGCCGAAGTTTTAAACGAAGTTGAAAATGCCGATTCCAAAAATATGGCAGTCATGGGCAGTGCCGGTTTTGAACAGGAATACGATCCCAAACTCGACAGTCACAATGTAGTAAGCGGAATCGTCGAAGTAATGCCCGACGGCTTCGGATTCATAAGAAGCAACAACTATCTCTCGGGAGATAACGATGTTTATATTTCGCCCGGACAGATCAGAAAATTCGGTTTAAGAACCGGAGATATAGTAACGGGAAATACCAAAATCAAAGGCGAGAAAGAAAAATTTTCCGCACTTTTGTTTATTTCCAAGATAAACGGTTTTACGCCCGAAGTTATATCCAAGAGACTCAAATTCGAGGAAATGACACCCATTTTCCCCAATGAAAAAATCAAACTTGATATTCCGGGCTGCCCCGTTTCGATGAGAATAGTCGATTTGGTTTCTCCGGTCGGAAAGGGTCAAAGAGGCATGATCGTATCCCAGCCCAAAGCCGGAAAGACAACCCTTCTTAAAGACATCGCCAAAAGCGTTTTGTACAATAACAAGGGAATGCATATGATCATTCTTCTTATTGACGAAAGACCCGAGGAAGTTACCGATATTAAGGAAGCGATAAAGGGAGAAAACGTTGAAGTTATTTATTCCACATTCGACGAAACGCCCGAACATCACAAAAAAGTAGCCGAGATGGTTATCGAGAGAGCGAGAAGACTTGTGGAATCCAGACAGGACGTAATCATACTTCTTGATTCGATCACAAGACTTACAAGAGCTTACAACCAGGTCATTCCCCCTTCGGGAAGAACCCTCTCGGGCGGTCTCGATCCCGCGGCACTTCATATGCCGAAGAAATTCTTCGGTGCCGCAAGAAACATGAGAGAAGGCGGAAGCCTTACGATTCTTGCGACAGCGCTTGTGGATACCGGCTCCAAAATGGACGATGTCGTATACGAGGAATTCAAGGGTACCGGCAACATGGAACTCGTACTTGACAGAAAACTATCGGAAAAGAGAGTATTCCCCGCAATCGACATACCCAAATCGGGCACGAGAAACGAGCATCTTCTTTTGACGGAAGACGAACTTGCGGCAATCAATACAATGAGAAGAGGATTCAACGGACTCAAGCCCGATGAAGCCGTTGACAAGGTAATAGATCTTTTCTCCAAAACCAAGAATAACAACGAGTTTGTATCAATGATGAGCAAAACCAAATGGTTATAAAAAAGACTTGCATTGAAAAATACCTCGTGATATAATAATCAAGCATTTTGTGAAATTTAAGGAATTCAATATAGAGAGGTGAGTTGAAATGAGAGAAGGAATTCATCCTGAGTACTATCAGGCAACAGTGACCTGTAACTGCGGTAACACATTCGTAACAGGTTCCACAAAGAAAGATATTCACGTAGAAGTTTGTTCGAAGTGCCACTCTTTCTACACAGGACAGCAGAAAGCTACACAGGCTCGTGGCCGTATCGATAAGTTTAATAAGAAGTACGGTGTGGAAAGCAAATAATTGTGTTAAAAGGGTTGAGGTAATTGATTTATCTCAACCTTTATTTTTACGTTGTGTAATTATGCTTTCGTGTTGCTTGGAGAAAATATGGGCAAGAAAAGAAAACGCAGAAGAAGGAAACAAAACAGCGGCCTGACCGAGCGTCCTTTGTTTGAAGGTGTCTTGACCAAGAACCAAAACAAATACGCCGTTGTACTTCGAAAAAGCGACGGAGAACTTCAGACTGTGGTAAAAAATGCCGAAGCGAACCCCGACAAACCAATCAAAAAGATTCCGTTTGTCAGAGGTGTTTTTGCATTGTTTTCGGAAATAGTTCTTGTTCTCGAATCGCTTGAATATTCGAGCGAAATATACGGAAACGACACAACGGAAGAAAAAGTTTTAGATAAAATCTTAAGTAAACTTTTCGGAAAACATACCAACCGAATCGTAGCCGCTGTAACGGCGGTAGTGTCTTTTGTCTTTTGCTTGTTGTTTATCACGGCAATTCCCATTTTGCTTGCTCATTTTCTTGAAAGATACATTATCAACAAATCCGTTATTCATATCATTGAATTTGCGGCTTCCGTTTTTATTATGCTTCTTTATCTTTTTTCGTTCTTTTTGTTTAAGGACGTAAGAAGAATGATAAAATATCACGGCGCGGCACATATGTGCATAAACTGTATCGAGAGGGGCAGAAAACTCACTTACAAAAACGTCTCTTCCTCATCGAGATTTTTATACAGAAGCCCCGGCGATTACATAATCTTTTGTGCGCTCATATCCGTGATTTTGTTTGTGCTTGTAAGAATAGATTCAGTACCCTTAAGGATTCTTTTCAGAATTTTGTATCTTCCTCTGGCTACGGGTCTCTTTTACGAATTCTATGTTTTGATATGCTTTTTGCCGGATTGTCTTTTAAGAAAGATCCTTTCTTTGCCTGCTTTTCCGGCACAGTTTTTTACGGCCGGCAAGCCTGACGACGAAATGATTTCGACGGCAATGGCATCTCTTGATGCCGTATTTGACTGGAGAGAGTTTTTGGTAATCAATTTCCCCGACAAATATTCGTCTGCGGATTTCGGATTGGACAAAAAGAAGAATCCCGAAGCGGCAAAAGAAGAATTGAAGGGCAAAAAGGCTCTCGAAAACGAAATCGAGAAAGAATTCGCGCGTGTTGGCGAAGAACTGACAAGGGGAGAATATCCCGAGGGCAAGACCGACAAATCCTATAAGTATTTCTCGGAGAGCGAATCCGAAGACACATACGAATATTATTCGAACGAAGAAGATGTCGCATACAGAGAAAACGAAGAATATTACGAAGAAGAAAACAATCGCGTTTACGTTGAACGCCGTGCCGGTTACAACACGGAAGCCTACGAGGCAGTTTATGTAAACCAGATTGACGAAGATTACGAAGAATACTATGTAGACGGTGACGAATACGAGTATTACGGACAGGAAGAAGAATATTACGAAGGCGACGAAGCAACGGCCGATGAATATTATGAAGGCGACGGCGAAGAATATTACGAAGATACAAATGTTCAAAGCGCCGACGATGGATCTGCAAAAGAAGAGCAAGACGAAGAGGCCGCAGAACCTTCAAAAGAAGGCGATACGGGCGAATCAGAAGACATTAAGACAGATGATTCCAAAGCCGGAAACAGCTTAAAATCCAAAGATAAAGCCAAGAAAAAATCCAGGAAAGGCAAAAAGAATATTGCCAAAGCGGATGACATGGAGGGGTATGAGGCTGAATATCATACCGATAACGACGGTATTTACGACGAGGACAGTTATGTCAACCGCATGGAACCCGAAGATGTCAGAGACGAATATTATGTAAACCCGGAAACCGAAGATGAGGATAATTCGAAAGAAGAGAATTCCCGAATTAAAGAGGTGGATGAATTGAGCAAGACACAGCCCGTTGGTATTGATTTTATGGATGATTACGGATTCGATCCCGAAGACGAGGAAGTTGATGTCCACACCATGTCGTTTAAGCCCGTTGATGAATCCGATATCGCCAAATACGAGGAAGAATCCGGATTTGTCAAAGAAAGCGGATACGAGGATGAAGACGATTCCGATTACGAAGAAGGAAATGTTCCTTTGTTCAGCAAGGAAATCGAAAGCATTCCGATGCCCGAGAGTCTTGACAATATTGTTGAGGTAATGCCTCAGGGCGGAGTGAAAGCCAGAGTATTCATCAATCCCGAAGAAGCCGAAAACAATGATTTTGCATCGGACTTCGAGGAAGAAGACATAGATTTCGACAATATTATCGATGAACACGGACATCTGACTTTAAGGGATACGGATGCGTTCAACCGTATGCTTGACGAAGAATACGATGAGATTTTCAAGAGACTCGGTCTTGATCAAGAAGATATATGATGACGTATAAAGAGGCTTATGACAAAGGTCGAAAGAGCATAATTTCCGACGAAGCGGATTCGGAAGCGGCGCTTCTTCTCGAATACGTATGCAATACGGGAAGAGAAGACCTTTTTGCGCATCCCGAAAGAGAACTTGACGAAAACGAGGAAAGAGAATTCTTCGGTCTTGTCGAGAGAAGGAATTCGGGCGAACCGGTTCAGTATATTACAGGCAGGGCATATTTTTACGGACTTGAGTTTTTTGTTGACAAATCCGTGCTTGTTCCGAGATTCGATACGGAAGTGCTTGTGTACGAAACAATAAAGAGAGCAAAAAAGAATGCGTCTCTTTTGGATCTTTGCACCGGAAGCGGATGCATTGCGCTTGCGATTAAAAACGAGAGAGCGGACATAAACGTTACGGCAAGCGACATAAGCTTTGCGGCTCTTGATACGGCCGAAAAGAACATGAAAAAGCTATCGCTTGACGTTTCTTTTGTCAAAAGCGATCTGTTTGAAAATATAGAGGGGAAATTTGATATTATAGTATCAAATCCGCCGTATATTCCGACAAAGGTAATAGAAGATCTTGACGAAAAGGTCAGAGATTTCGAACCTTTCGGCGCTCTTGACGGAGGGGACGACGGGCTCGGCTTTTACAGAAGAATAATAAAAGAAGCCGCGGATTATCTCGCGGACAAAGCCTGCCTTGTAATGGAAATCGGATACGATCAGGCAGAGGCCGTATCGGGAATATTAAGGGATAACGGCTACGAAAAAATAGAGACGATTAAGGATTTAAACGGTCTTGACCGTGTGGTTTCGGCCGTATTCGGAGGATAAAAATGTTTGACAAACTTGAGGATTTATTAATCAGGTTCGAGGAACTCATGGGCGAACTTCAGTCTCCCGGAGTTACCGACAATCAGGTAAGATTCAGGGCTTTGATGAAGGAGCAGAGCGATCTGACTCCCATCGTCGAAGCTTACAAAGATTATAAAAAAGCCAACGAAACAATCAAAGATTCGCTTGAGATGCTCGATGCCGAAAATGACGAAGAAATGCGTGAAATGCTTAAGGAAGAACTTAACGAGGCAAGAAAGAACGTCGAAGAACTCGAGCAGAAATTAAAGATTCTTCTTTTGCCCAAGGACCCTAACGACGACAAGAACGTTATCGTTGAAATCAGAGCGGGTGCCGGCGGAGACGAAGCTGCTCTTTTTGCTGCCGAAATGTACAGACTCTATGTCCATTACGCAGAGAGCCAGGGATGGAGAGTCGAGACGGTTAACGTTGACGAAATCGGAATAGGCGGAATGAAGGAAGTTGAATTCATGATTACCGGAAACGGAGCCTATTCCAAATTGAAATACGAATCGGGAGTTCACAGAGTTCAGCGTGTACCCGAAACCGAATCCGGCGGAAGAATTCATACATCGACCGTAACCGTTGCGGTTATGCCGGAAGTGGAAGAAGTCGAGGTTGAAATCAACGAAGCGGATATCAGAATCGACGTTATGAGAGCGTCGGGCTGCGGCGGACAGTGTGTCAACACCACGGACTCTGCGGTAAGACTTACACACTATCCCACCGGTATAGTTATTTATTCACAGACCGAAAAATCCCAGATTCAGAACAAAGCCAAAGCTTTTGCTCTTCTTCGTGCGAAACTTTACGATTTGGAACAGCAGAAAGCCCATGATGCAGAAGCCGAATTAAGAAAGAGCCAGATCGGTACGGGAGACAGATCCGAAAAGATCAGAACCTACAATTTCCCTCAGGGAAGAGTAACCGATCACAGAATCAATCTTACTTTATACAAGCTCGACAAAATAATGAACGGCGACATAAACGAGATAATCGAAGCTTGCATAGCGGCAGACCAGGCCGCAAAACTCGTTAAACTCAACGAACAGGAAAACTGATTGATGTTTCTATGGGGGTGGAACAATGATTAGCGAATCCATGGATTTAATGAACAGAATACCGGGAGCGTTTTTCGTATTCGACAGAAATACTTATAAATTCGTATTTGTGTCGGACGGATTACTGAATCTGTTCGGACTTTCCGAAAAAGCATTTTTGGAAAAGTATTACAATTCCTTCGAAATGTTTATGTACAAGGAAGACAGGAAACGCGTCAGGGAACTGATTGAAGGTCAGTTTGATTTTGAGGATTACTGCGAAGCGAACTTCAGGGTTAAAAGTATCCTCGACGACGAAAAATACATGATTTTCCAGGGGCGTCTCGTAGTTGAAAACGACGGCAGCGAAAATGTATACGCGCTTCTTTTTGATGTAACGGAAATGGTTGTTTCGCAACAGGAAATCAACCGTATGAACAACGATCTGTATTACCAGAGCGCTCAGGATAGGGTTCACAGGGATCAGTTAAGCAAAAAAGCGCAGATGGACGGTCTTACCGGTCTTTTGAACAAGGCTGCGGTAACGGAGAGCATCGGAGATTATCTTCGCGAGAGCGAAAAGGATCAGGTGCATGCGCTTTTGATGATAGACTGCGACAATTTCAAATCCGTCAACGACGGTTTCGGACATGCGGTCGGAGACGAGGTCATCAAATATTTTGCTTCCGTTATGAAGAGAACTTTCAGAGACAGCGACATCAAGGGAAGATTCGGCGGCGACGAATTCATCGTCTTTATGAAAAACACCACGGCCGATGCGACGGGACTTCGTGCAAAACAGCTTAACGAAGCCATAAGAAAACCGTATATAAAAGACGGCAGGGAAATAAAGATTTCCTGCTCGATAGGAATATCATATTATCCGAAGGACGGAAATACGTTCGAGACCCTCTTCAATGCGGCGGACGATGCTTTGTACAAAGCAAAATCCTTCGGCAAAGACAGATTCGTCGAATTTAAGAAATAAATTAAATATGCGAGAATGACATACCGAACGGGGAGAGTTTGTCTCTTCGTTCGGTTTTTGATTTCTTTCTGAATTCGGTGGGAGTACATCCCACGTATTCCTTGAAGAGTTTGTTGAAATAACTTGCGCTGTTGAAACCTACCGAGCCCGCAAGATAGGAAATGGATTCGTCGTTTCGCTGGCTTTTGATCATGATGTCGCAGGCCTGAAGAATTCTGTATCTTGTCAGATATTCGAAAGGCGTAAGGCTGATGGTACGTTTGAACAGTCTGCAACATTCGCTCTTTGAAATGTGAATGCTCGATGCGATATCGTCGAGTGAGATGTTTTCGGGATAATTGTCCTGAATAAAAGTGATAGCGTCCTTGATTCTTTCTTCATCCGCACTGATTTTATTAACGTTTACGACGCTTTTTCTCGAATATTCCTTGTGCGGAATGTCTTTTACGAGCAAGAACCAAAACTGATAAAGAACGGATTTTGTCAAAAGTTCGTATCCGTATTCACGGTTTAAGTTGTAATCGATAATATCCTCAATGTATGAAAACAAAACCTTGCCGACCCTGTCGGAAGGGTTAATGAATTTTGCCTTGTCATGCATATTCAAAAAAGGTTTGAAATAGGTCAGGCTCATGGCCGAAATGCTGTCCGAAAAAAGAATGCTCGGCGAAAAGATGATCGAAATAATCGAGCAGTCCTCGCCCTCGGACTCGATTGAGTGGAAAACGTTACTCTTGATGATTATGGCATTGCCGCAGGGAACCTTGATGATGTCTTCGCCGATGGTATAAATCGCATTGCCTTCGCGGACGATGTCGATTTCGATTTCTTCATGCCAGTGCCAGTGAATTTTGTTCAGGAAATATTCGTCGGGCTTGACAAAATAAACGGCTAAGGGATAGTCGCTGTTGACATGTTCGTAAATCTCTTTGTAATTGTTGACAACCGATTTGTTTTGATTTTCCATGCTTTCGTCTCAAACAATTATTCGTCTTCCCCTGTATATATAATACCACATTACCGTCAATATATACATATAAATTGATGACAAAAAAGTCCTTTTATAGTAAAATTTTATATATGGTTTTCAGAGGTTCTTATGGGCAATTTTTCACATTACATCAAAGGAATCCGCAACGGGGAAGTTTTCTTTGACGAACAGTTCAAATTCAGTTTTATTCTGCATGAGGTTGGTCTCCTGCATCTTTTGTTTTCCGTTCTTTTTTACATAATGGGTAACCGGGTCCTCGGCATATACAATGTCTGCGTTTTCCTCGGATATTTAAGCATCGATTATCTCATCAAATTCAAGAAATTCCGACTTTCCCTGATCATCGCCTGCACCGAAGTTATGCTTCACAGTTTTCTTACGACCGTTACGGTGGGAATCAACACCGGATTTTCTTTTTATTGTTTTTCGATGGTTCCCTGCGTGTTTTACATGATTCTTACGTGGAATGTTTTCAAAAGAAAGGAAATCACAAGCATCCTTTATACGTCGGCTTTTGCTCTGGCTCTTATAGGCAATTGCATGATTTCTTTCTTTGTTGAGCCCAAAACACCGGCACCGTTCGGATGGGCGATTGCCTTTTCGAGCTTAAACGCGGTAATGTCGGTTGTGGCAATGGCCGAATTTCTTATAATGCTCGACTGGGACGTAATGCACAAAAGCGAAAAAATGCAAAGCCTCAATGACGAGCTCGGAGAAAAAGCCAACATAGACCCTCTGACGAAACTTTACAACAGAAGATTCATGGATCAGAAACTCGAAGAAAAACTTACCGAGTTAAGCAAGGAAGGAAATATATTCGGAATCATAATGGCCGATATCGACGATTTCAAAAAAGTCAACGATACGTACGGTCACGATTTCGGGGACCGGATACTCGTGGAAGTTGCCGCCGCTTTAAAGAAATCCACAAGAGACGACGATTTCGTCTGCAGATGGGGCGGCGAGGAATTTTTGATAATAATAAACGGCAACAAAAGCATTACAAAAGACGTTGCCGAAAGAATGCGTACGGCGGTTTCGGAGATAGGCGTTCCTTTCGGAAACGACATAATCAAAGTAACGATGACTTTCGGCGTAACCGAATCGATAACGGGATTTTCCGTCGACAAACTCGTATCGGTTGCGGACGACAATCTTTACAAGGGAAAACAAAACGGAAAGAATCAGGTTGTGGGATAACGAAAATTACAGAAAATGCCGTTAATTGCTTGACTTTTGATATTTTTGTGTTAACATAATGATTGCATAAGGAAATTTACTAAGTGGGTTGACAGAACCCACTTTCTTTATTGTTTGAGGAAGATTCGTGATTTTTTAAAAGCGTTTTAAGGAGAAAAAATGGGAAAACACGAGGATTACGAAAGAAAAACGGGAGAACTCATCGCCCCGATACTAAAGGACGCCGGTGTCGAACTGTACGACATTGATTTCGAAAAAGAAGGCGCCGACTGGTATTTAAGAGTTTATATCGACAAAGAGGGCGGGGTAAACATTAACGACTGCGAAAAGGTATCGAGAGCGTTTAACGAAATACTCGATAAGGAAGATTACATCGAAGAATCCTACATTTTCGAAGTATCTTCTCCCGGACTCGGAAGAAGGCTTACAAAAAACGTTCATTTCGAAAAGTCACTCGGATTGTCGGTTGATGTAAAAACATTCAAACCCATAGACAAATGCAAAGAGTTTACGGGTATTTTAAAAGCATATGATCAAAACACGGTAACGGTAACCGTTGATGATAAAGACATGGAATTTAACAGAAAAGATATAGCAAACATCAGATTGTCACTTGATATTTAACTAAGGAGGAGAAATTAAATGGCAAAGGAAAATAAGGTTAAGGACAGCGAAGAGCTTTTAAGAGCGATATCCGAGCTTGAAAAAGAAAAAGAAATCAGCAAGGAAACTCTTTTTGAAGCAATCGAGAACTCTTTGAAAAAGGCTGCCAAGGAACATTTCGGCAATGACGAAAACTGCGTGGTTGAAATGGACAGAGAAACCGGCGAATATCATCTCTATCAGGAAAAGACCGTAGTCGAGAATGCAGAGGATGTTACGGATCCCGTTACGGAAGTTGCGCTTGAAGACGCAAAGAAAGTTGCAAAGAAAGCCGCAGTCGGAGATGTTGTAAGATTCGAACTTCAGTCCAAGGAATTCGGACGTATTGCCACACAGCATGCCAAGAGCGTTATTCTTCAGAAGATTCGCGAAGAAGAAAGAAATGTTGTATTTGACCAGTATTATTCCAAGCAGAACAATATCGTGGTAGGTGTTGTTCAAAGATATATAGGCAAGAGCATTTCCATTAACCTCGGAAAGGCCGACGCCATCTTAAACGAAACGGAACAGGTTAAGGGAGAGCATTTCCGTCCCACCGACAGAATCAAGGTATACATTACCGAAGTAAAGAACACTCCCAAGGGACCCAAGATTATCGTTTCCCGTACACATCCCGGATTCGTAAAGAGACTTTTCGAAGCAGAAGTATCCGAGATTAAGGACGGTATCGTAGAGATTAAGGGTATCGCAAGAGAACCCGGCAGCCGTACGAAGATTTCCGTATGGTCAAAGGACGAAAACGTTGATCCCGTAGGCGCATGTGTAGGTTTAAACGGCGCAAGGGTAAATGCAATCGTTGACGAACTCGGCGGAGAGAAGATTGACATCATCAACTGGAGTCCCGACGCAAACGAGCTCATCCAGAACGCTCTTTCTCCCGCACAGGTTATCGCCGTTGCGGTTAACGAGGAAGATCCCAAGAGCAAAGAAGCCATGGTAATCGTTCCCGATACACAGCTTTCGCTTGCAATCGGCAAGGAAGGACAGAACGCACGTCTTGCGGCCAAACTTACGGGATTCAAGATTGACATCAAGTCGGAGTCACAGGCAAGAGAAGCATTCGGATTCTCAACGGACAGCGAAGAATTCGAATATGACGACAATGATTTTGCTCCCGAGTACGAGAACGAAGAATACGTTCCCGAATATGAAGAGGGCGAAGCAGAAAACGAAGCAGCAGAGGAAATCTAAACATATGGTTCAGAATAAAAGGGTTCCTCTTCGTACATGTGTCTCATGCAGGGAAAACAAAGACAAGAGGGAACTGCTTAGAATTGTAAAAACTCCCGAGGGCGAAATACTCGTAGATTCGACCGGACGCCTTAACGGCAGGGGAGCATATGTTTGCAATAATAAAGAGTGTTTCGAAAAACTCGCAAAAAACCATGCTCTTGACAAAGCATTCAAGACGGAGGTTCCCC
Organism: Lachnospiraceae bacterium; assembly: GCA_017613435.1. Taxonomy (GTDB): domain Bacteria; phylum Bacillota; class Clostridia; order Lachnospirales; family Lachnospiraceae; genus UBA3766. Next base: position 43,174 of record JAGADU010000108.1, read on the forward strand.
GGGAATTTTTCGAAAATGCTCTTAAGGAGTTGTTTAGTGAATAACGACAAAGTCCTATCCCTTTTGGGACTGGCAAAGAAAGCCGGAAAACTTAAAAGCGGCGAATATTGCGTTGAAACCGAGCTGAAAAAAGGCAGGGCGCTTTTGGTTGTCGCGGCGCTTGATTCTTCCGAGAACACAAAGAAGAAATATTCGGATATGTGTTCTTTCAGAAAAGTACCGATTTGCTTTTATTCGAACAAAGACGATTTGGGAAAGTGCATCGGCTGCGAAGAAAGAGCGGCGGCGGTCATTACGGATGAAGGATTCGCAAAAGCGATAAAAGAAGCAATACAAAAAAGCGAGATTTAAGTTTACGGTTTATAAATCGGATTCGGAGGTAGTTGAATGAAGATAAGTGAATTAAGCAAAGAATTGGGAGCAACAAGCAAGGAACTGATTGCCATTGCTAACGAGAACGGAATAGAATGCAAAGCCGCTTCCAAGAATTTGTCGGACGAGGAGGCCGAAACGGTCAAAAAAGCTTTTGCAAAAGCATCGGCTCCGGCAAAACCCGCCGCAGCGGCTGAAGAGAAGAAGGAGAAAAAAGCAGAGGAGAAGGTTTCGGAAAAAGCAGAAACGGTTAAGGAAGAAAAACCCGAACAAAAGGCTGAAGCAAAACCCGAAAAGAAAGTTGAAGTTAAGCAGGACAAACAGGCTGACGTAAAGAAGCCCGCCAAGTTTAATTTCAAGATTAATCCTCAGTTTATGAGCTCTGCCGCCCAGACACAGAAGAGACCCAACCAGAATCAGGGGCAGCAGGCGAGAACTCCCCAGAGAAACGTAAATCAGGGACCCACAAGATTAATCAAACCCGTAACGCCTCCTTCGGGTGCACCCAGTGTCAATTTCATTCCCGGCCATCCCGTTAAACCCTCCAAACCGAGCGAGAACGGCAGAGAAAACAAGCCTGTTGAAAATACAAAACAGGAAGTCAATCAGAGCACTCCCGTTAAGGAAAACACAAAGCCTGTAGAAAATGTGTCCAAACCCGAAGCGGAACACGTTAAAAACAACGATTTTAACGCAAATGCTCAGGACAGACAGCAAAGAGAGCGAAGAGAATTCAGAAAAGACGATCAGGGACAGCAAAGAAAGAACTCTGCTACCCCTTTCAACAAGAACGATCGTCCGCAGGCGGGAAATCCCAGATTTCCTCAAAAGGGCGGCATGAAATTCGAGCAGCCCTCGGATAACGCTCCCGCTCCCGACAACAAGAGAAAAGACGACAAGAGAAGAAGTTCTCAGGAAAAAGATAAAAAGAAAAACAGTTACGATGACAGATATGAGGACGGAATGGGCCAGAAGGGCAAGACCTTAAAGCCCGGTGCGTTCATCAAGCCCGAAAAGAAGGTTGAGAAGGTTGAGGACGACATTAAGGTTCTCGTTCTTCCCGAAGTTCTTACGATAAGAGATTTGGCGGACAAGATGAAACTTCAGCCTTCGACCATCGTAAAGAAACTTTTCCTTGCCGGAGAAATCGTTACGGTAAATACGGAGATTTCTTTTGAAAAAGCGGAAGAAATCGCAATGGAATACGATATTTTGTGCGAAAAGGAAGAGAAGGTCGACGTTATCGAAGAACTTCTTAAGGAAGAAGACGAGAACGAAGAAAAACTCATCGAGAGACCTCCCGTTATCTGCGTAATGGGTCATGTCGATCACGGTAAAACTTCACTTCTTGACGCAATCAGAAATACACATGTTATCGACAGGGAAGCCGGCGGTATCACACAGCATATCGGTGCTTACCAGGTTAAAATCAACGATAAGAACATTACATTCCTCGATACGCCCGGTCATGAAGCATTCACGGCAAGGCGTATGAGAGGTGCAACAAGTACCGATATCGCGGTACTCGTTGTAGCGGCAGACGACGGTGTAATGCCCCAGACTATAGAAGCCATCAGCCATGCAAAGGCAGCAGGCGTTCCCATTATCGTTGCGGTAAACAAGGTCGACAAAATCGGATATGATTTCGACGACAAGACCAAGGATATGGCATCGTATCCTCAGATTTCGCAGCTTATGACGGAACTCTCAAGCGACCACGGACTCAATCCCGAAGCATGGGGCGGCGAAACGATTTACGTTCCGGTTTCCGCTAAAAAAGGTCTCGGTATAGACAACCTTTTGGAAAACATCCTTATTTCCGCTGAAATCCTCGAACTTAAGTCCAATCCCGACAGAAAGGCAAGAGGTCTTGTCATCGAAGCCAAACTTGAAAAAGGCAGAGGACCCGTTGCAACCGTACTTGTACAGAAAGGTACTCTCAAAGTCGGCGATTTCATTTCCGCGGGTGAAGCTCACGGTAAGGTCAGAGCGATGATTAACGACAAGAAAGAAAACGTTAAAATCGCAACTCCTTCCACACCCGTTGAAATTCTCGGTCTTAACCAGGCTCCTTCGGCAGGCGACGTATTTATCGCTCACGAAAACGACAAGGATGCAAAGCATTTTGCCGATACATTCATAGCCGAACACAAGATCAAGAAGATTGAAGATACAAAGAGCAAGATGAGTCTTGACGATGTCTTCACAAAGATAAAAGAGGATAATTTAAAGAGTCTCAACATTATCGTCAAAGCCGACGTTCAGGGTTCGGTTGAAGCGGTTAAGCAGAGCCTTGAAAAGATTTCCAACGAAGAAGTTGTCGTTAAGGTTATCCACGGCGGCGTAGGTGCAATCAACGAATCCGACGTAACGCTTGCTTCGGCTTCGAACGCAATCATTATCGGTTTCAACGTACGTATCGACAACCAGGCCAAGGATACCGCCGACAGAGAAGGTGTTGACGTTCGTCTTTACAGCGTAATCTATAATGCAATCGAAGATGTCGAAGCGGCCATGAAGGGTCTCCTCGAGCCTATTTTCGAAGAGAAGGTTATAGGTCATTGCGAAGTAAGACAGATATTCAAGGCAAACGCAATCGGAAACATTGCAGGTTCCTATGTGCTTGACGGTATCGTTAAAAGAGGCTGCTTAGTCAGAATCACAAGAGAAGGAGAGCAGATTTTCGAAGGAAAACTCGCATCCTTAAAGAGATTCAAGGACGATGTCAAGGAAGTCAAGACAGGCTTCGAATGCGGTCTTGTATTTGAAGGATTCAACGGAATTCAGGAACTTGATATCGTGGAAGCATACGAAATGGTTGAGGTACCCAGATAATGAGAAAAGGAAGTATCAAAAACGTACGCATCAATTCCGAGGTTCACAAAGAACTTTCTCAGATTATCTCTTACGAGGTTAAGGATCCCAGAATCAGTCCTTTTACATCCGTTATGGATGTTTACGTTGCTCCCGATTTAAAGACGTGCAAAGTCTATGTATCGGTAATGGGAAGCGACGAAGAAAAAGAGAACACGATGACGGGTCTTAACAGTGCAAAGGGTATGATAAGATCGCTTCTTGCCAAAAGAATGAATATGCGAAACACTCCCGAGATCACTTTTATTCTCGACGAATCCATCGAAAAGGGCATTGAAATGATGAAATTCATCGACGAAGTCAATGCGCCTCTTCACGAAAAGGAAAAAGAAGAGAATAATAAAGATTCCGAAGAACAAACAGAATAGAGAAGGAAAAGCATAAAGAGTTATGGACATTATAAAAGAACTTTCCAATAGCAAAAAAATAGCCATATCGGGGCATGTAAGTCCCGATGGGGATTCTATTGGGTCCTGTATTGCCCTGACTCTTTATTTGCGTAAACTTTTAAAAGATGCCGAGGTTGCAGTATTCCTCGAGGAAATACCCAACTGCTTCAAACGTATCGAAGGTCATGACATTATCGACCATTCGTACAGCGGCATGGAACCCGACACTTATATCCTGATCGACTGCGGTCCCGAAAGAATAGGTCCCGGCGAAAAGATGTTTAAAAACGCCAAACTTAAAATCAATATCGATCACCATTTAAGCAATCCGAAAGGTCACGGAGACATCAATGTGATCGACATCAAGGCGTCGAGCGCATCCGAACTTGTTTTCAGGCTGATGGACGAAAAATATCTCGACAAAATGATAGCATCATGGATTTATCTCGGAATAGTTCATGATACGGGTATTTTCAAATATCCCGCAACATCTTGCGATACAATGAGGATTGCAGCAAGACTGATGGAAGAAAAAATCGACTGTCAGTACCTTATCGACACCACTTTTTACGAGAAGACATATTCGCAGAATCTTGCATGCGCGAGAATCGTTTTGGGTTCCAAACTTTATATGAACGACAAAGTAATCATCGGCAGTATTTCCAGGCAGGAAATGAGCGATTACAATATAACGAAAAGTGATTTCGAAGGCGTTATCAATCAGTTAAGAATCACCGAAGGCGTCGAAGTCGCGATTTTCATGTATCCCATGAATGCGGATACGGAAAAAGTCAGCATCCGTTCGAAAGAAAAAGTCAATGTCGCAAAGATTTGCGAGGCATTCGGCGGCGGCGGACATATGAGAGCTGCGGGATTCTATCATAAAGGCACCGAGGAAGATATAAGAAAAAGGCTTCTCGAATTGCTTGCCGAGGAAGAACTGTAATGGAAATCTTAAAAGAAATTCCGAAATTAAAAAACAAAAACTGCGTCAGTATCGGCAAATTCGACGGTGTTCATTTGGGTCATGTTACCCTGCTCGAGGAGCTTGTTTTAAACAGTGAATTAACAGAGACCGAATCGTGTGTTTTCACATTCGATCCCTATCCCGAAGATTTTTTTTCCAAAAAGGAACTCCCCCATTTAAACACCAGGGGGGAGATTATTTCGCAGATGGAAGAAATAGGCGTGGACAGGCTTATATGCGCCAGATTCGACGAAAAACTCATGAATATGAGCGCTCGCGATTTTGTGAAAAACATTCTTGTTGACAGGCTGAATGCTTCCCTCGTCGTATGCGGAAGCGACGTGTCTTTCGGAAAAGACGGCGCCGGAGATGCAAATCTTTTGGCGGAACTTTCAAAAGAATTCGGATTCGAAACGCAGATTATAGACAAAATCGAATACAAAAACGAAACCATATCGTCTTCGAGAATCGTAAAAGCATTGGAAGAGGGCAATATGGAAGATGCTTCCGAGATGCTCGGATACGATTATTATCATTACGGAGTTGTTGTCAAAGGAAAGGGATTGGCACATCTTTTCGATATGCCGACCGTTAACATCAACCCTGTTTCAGGCAGAGTAATTCCCAAATACGGCGTGTATTTCACGATAGTGGAAACACAAAACAATGAGGAATTTCATGCAGTTACCAATGTAGGAGTAAGACCCACGGTGGGTGACGAAAACAACGTAAATATCGAGAGCCATATTCTCGACTGTCCCGAAGGAAAAGATTTTTACGGTGACAGAATCAGAGTTTATTTTTTGAAATTTTTGAGAGAAGAAAGAAAATTTGATTCCAACAAGGCTTTATTTTCTCAGATCGGTAATGATATAATTGAAGCCGAGAGGTTTTTTAAAAGTATTTAGGAGGCCAACATGAGTTTTGGGAATATACTTACGTTGACCGGCGGTTTGGGCTTGTTCCTTTTCGGAATGAAGCACATGAGCGAATCCATCGAAAAAGCCGCAGGTGCAAAGTTAAGAAAAATTCTTGAAATATTTACCACGAATAAATTTGCCGGACTCGGAGTCGGCATGATATTCACCGCTATAGTACAGTCATCGAGTGCCTGTACCGTAATGGTGGTTTCGTTTGTTAATACCGGCCTTATAAATCTTTATCAGGCTGCGGGAATTATCATGGGTGCCAATATCGGTACCACAATCACTTCACAATTGATTTCGTTTAAATTAAGCGATTACGCGCCCATCTTTTTGCTGATAGGTGCGGTTTTGGTAATGTTTGTAAAAAAACCCGCCATCAACCGTCTCGGACAGATTATTGTTTCTTTCGGTACTTTGTTCCTGGGCATTTCGCTGATGAGTCAGGCCATGGGCGGATTAAAGGAATCCGAAGCGATTCTAAATCTTTTCTCATCCCTTTCGAACCCCCTGCTTGCGCTTCTTTTGGGATTCATAATAACCGGTATAGTTCAAAGTTCTTCCGTTACGGTCAGCATTGTATTGCTGCTTGCTCAACAGGGACTTCTCGATAATTTCAACATTATTATTTTCGTAATACTCGGCTGTAACATGGGTGCGTGTGTTTCGGCGCTTCTTGCTTCGCTTTCGGGTATGAAGGATGCAAAACGTGCCGCAATGATTCATTTCCTTTTCAACCTTGTCGGTACGGTTATCGTATTTATCATCATGCTTATTGTCGGAGATTACATCGTAAGCGGCATCATGTCCGTATCGGGCAACAATTACGGCCGATTCGTTGCGAACAGTCATACGATCATAAAGATATTCCAGGTTCTGATTCTGTTCCCGTTCTCGAATCTTCTCGTAAAAGCCACATACCTTGTTATTCCGGGTAAGGACGAGAAGGTCGGCTACAACGACGAATTCAAACTTCAGTTCATCGGAAACAAAGTCGTATTCAACCCCGCAACGGCTGTTGTCGAAGTTACAAACGAAATCGAACGTATGGCAAACCTTGCGCTCGACAATTTAAACAGAGCGATGAACTCGCTTGTAACCCTTGATTCGGAAGAAATAGAAAAGGTTGCGGAAGTCGAAAAGAACATAAACTTCTTAAACAAAACAATTACTGACTATCTCGTAAAATTGACGCAAAGCAACATTCCCATCGAAGACTTGCAAAACATCGGCGCATATTTCCATGTGGTTAACGATATCGAACGTATCGGAGACCATGCGACAAACATTGCGGAAACGGCCCAGATGAGAAAAGAAAAGAACATAGAATTCAGCAAGGAAGCTTTTAACGAAATGGCACAGATGATGGATGCCATAAACTTAAATCTTCAATACGCTATCGAAATGTTCTCGTCAAGAAAGATGGAGCATATAGAACAGGTTAGGGAGACCGAAGACAGGATAGACAACATGGAAAAGGAATTCCAGCAGACGCATGTTCAAAGACTTACGAAGAACGAGTGTACCGCGGAAGCCGGAATGCTTTATTCGGATATTCTCTCGGGTCTTGAAAGAGTCGGAGACCACGCGACGAATATTGCATTTTCGGTACTTGGCAATTCATAAAAGTCCGTTTTGGAGAAGGTATATAAAAAACAGGGGGTTATCGTGGTGATAACTCCCTGTTTTTTGCGTGTTTGGCGCTTGACATAACTTGACTATATCGACATAAATATTTATAATTATATAGATTATGCGTATTATCGATTTTTATCGTTTAATGCTATAAAAAATACCACAATTACAAGGAGCAGAAATAAAAATGAGCAGGGAACTTGCCAAAACATATGACCCCAAGGGCATAGAAGACAGACTGTATCAGAAATGGCTTGATAAAAAATATTTTCATGCCGAAGTTGACGAAACAAAGAAACCTTTTACAATCGTAATTCCGCCGCCCAATATCACAGGTCAGCTTCACATGGGCCATGCATTTGACAATACAATGCAGGACATTCTTATCAGATTTAAGAGAATGCAGGGATATAATGCCCTCTGGCAGCCCGGTACGGACCATGCTTCCATCGCTACGGAAGTTAGAATTATAAATACCTTAAAAGAGCAGGGAATCGACAAGCACGATCTCGGAAGAGAAAAATTCCTTGAACGCGCATGGGAATGGAAAAAAGAATACGGCGGAAGAATCATTTCGCAGCTTAAGAAACTCGGTTCCTCATGTGACTGGGACAGAGAACGTTTTACCATGGATGAAGGCTGCAACAAGGCCGTAACCGAAGTTTTCATCAAGATGCATGAAAAAGGATGGATTTACAAGGGTGCCAGAATTATTAACTGGTGTCCTGTTTGTAATACATCAATCTCGGATGCAGAGGTTGAATACGAGGAGCAGGCAGGTCATTTCTGGCATATCAAATATCCTCTGGTAGACGAGAACGGAAAGCCTTCAACAACTGAATTCCTTGAATTCGCTACGACACGTCCCGAGACAATGCTCGGCGATACCGCAGTTGCCATTAACCCCGATGATGAAAGATATCATCATTTAAGAGGTAAGAGCGTATGGCTTCCCCTTGTTGACAAGCCCATCCCCGTTGTAGAGGATTCCTATGTTGACATGGAATTCGGTACAGGTGTTGTAAAGATTACACCCGCTCACGACCCTAACGACTTTATGGTTGGTCAGAGACATAACCTTGAAGTTATTAATATCATGAACGATGATGCAACCATCAATGAAAACGGCGGCAAATATGCGGGCATGGACAGATACGCTGCAAGAGAAGCAATCGTTAAGGATCTCGAAGCATTGGGACTCCTTGTTAAGATTGAAGATTATTCTCACAACGTAGGTACACACGACAGATGCCATACTACGGTAGAACCCCTCGTAAAACAGCAGTGGTTCGTAAAGATGGATGAGCTTATCAAGCCCGCAGTTAAGGCTGTAAAGACCGGCGAGATTAAGCTTGTTCCCGAACGTATGGAAAAGACATATTTCAACTGGACCGATAATATTAAGGACTGGTGTATTTCAAGACAGCTCTGGTGGGGACACAGAATTCCCGCTTATTACTGCGATGAATGCGGCGAGATAGTTGTTTCAGCAACTGCGCCCGACAAGTGTCCTAAGTGCGGATGTACGCATCTTACACAGGATCCCGATACACTTGACACTTGGTTCTCATCGGCACTCTGGCCTTTCTCGACACTCGGATGGCCTGAAAAGACAAAAGAACTTGAATATTTCTATCCTACGGATGTACTTGTAACAGGTTATGATATCATCTTCTTCTGGGTAATCAGAATGATTTTCTCAGGTTATGAGCAGATGGGAGAGAGACCTTTCAAGACGGTTCTTTTCCACGGACTCATAAGAGACTCTCAGGGAAGAAAGATGAGTAAATCACTCGGCAACGGTATCGATCCTCTCGA
>JAGADU010000004.1 GCA_017613435.1 Lachnospiraceae bacterium
ATTTGTATTCAGCCTTGAACTGGTTGGCCAATTCTTTCAAATCATCGGCTGTAAGTTCAACGTCCTGCTTAACGCCTTTTTTCTCTTTCATCTGATCGATGAGTTCTTCGAAGTATTTCTTACCTACTTCCATAACCACATCCGAATACATCTGAATAAATCTTCTGTAGCAGTCCCAAGCCCAGCGGGGATTGTTGGATTTTTCTGCAATTACGGCAACAACATCTTCGTTGAGACCGAGGTTAAGAATCGTATCCATCATACCGGGCATTGAAGCTCTTGCTCCGGAACGAACGGAAACAAGCAAAGGATTTTCCTTATCTCCGAATTTCTTTCCGGTAATTTCTTCCATTTTTATAATATACTCATCAATCTGAGCTTTAATTTCGGAATTAATCTCTCTGTTGTCCTCATAATACTGAGTACAAGCCTCCGTAGTAATGGTAAAGCCTTGAGGCACGGGCAATCCGATATTGGTCATCTCTGCCAGGTTTGCACCTTTTCCCCCGAGAAGATTACGCATGTCAGCGCTGCCTTCTTTAAATAAATAGACCCATTTTTTTGCCATACCTTTTTGTTCCTCCTTTGAAACATATTTTTTTAATTCTCTCATAACGGCAAACAATAACTAAGAACGCTTTTTTACGTCCCCGGTTATTTAAAATTTTAGAAATATTCTTCCTATAAATTTCGTAAAAGAAAAAATATATTTCCCTTATACGCTTTTAGCGCCTTAATATTATACCACAACAATATCCAATACGCCATAAATATTTTTATCCTTCGAATTCAATTCTTGCGGCAGTGCTTCCGTCCGAATTTTTAAATTCAAAAATCACTGTAACGGTGTCTTCGACGCCTGCGGGAAGTTTAATCATGTCAAGGGTAAGCTTTTTGTCATTATCGGAAATAGATTCTTCAATGATACTTTGAATATCGCCGTAATCCTTCGTATAAACATAAGTAAACGTAACCGTATTTTCTATGCATTCGGCACTGACTTCCGAATAATTTTCGGGACTCTCTTCGAGAATGAGTTTGGCACCGTCCGTCCAATAATCCGGTCCGTAGGTGGTTTCATAGAAATATTGAATCGTGCCTTCCTGGGCCTGAGATTCATAAGGAACAAAATCCTTATCTTTTACGTCTTCGTAAAGAACCACCTGACCCGCAATCGAATCATCGTCATTTATATATATGATTTCGATTTCCATAGGATCGTCGGTTTCAACCAGCGACCTTAAAGAGCGAAACATTACGGGTTTTGCTTTTTCACCGTTTTCTTCGACCATTGCCTGAACGTCGCCCAAATTGCAATTATATCTGAATGTATAAGTAAAACGGTTTTCCTCTACTTTTACATCAAGCGTGGAAATATAGTCTTTGAAATCATCAGGAACAATCGTGAAAGAGCCGAGTTGTTTTTGGTTTTCGGGATCGGCAAAAAAAGATTCGAGTGTAACCTTTTCATGTTCGATTTCATTTAAATCATTCAGTTCTTCGACAGTAACGCCGTTAAATTTTTTCAAAAATTCCGGAATGTCTATTTTTATATCGGGAATGTTTTCTTCCCCGGTTTCAACTTCCGTTATTTCTTCTTCGACCTCGGTTTTCTTAAAACTGCAGGCGCAAAGCATCAGAGCGGCAGACAAAAAGCCGATTAGTACAAACAGATTTTTTTTACACATTGTTCAATTCCCTTCCCCACATATATTAAATGTAAATTATCCTTCAAATCCAATCTCACAGGCGGTGCTTCCGTCGGGATTCACAAAAATATAAACAATTTTTATTTTATCTTTTACTCCCGAAGAATCTTTCATTTCCTTCAAGAGCAAATTCTTAAAATCTTCAGACAGAAGATTTTCGAATTCCTTTTGAACATTACCGATTTGCTGTTTACAGAAAATGGTGTAAATTAAAGTATTATTGACACATTCAACCTTAATGTCGGAAAACTGACCTTTATCCTGCTGCATCAAAATGTCGCCAACCGCCGACCAGTATTCTTCGCCAAATTCCGATTCATAAAAATATTGAATCGTACCCTCTTTGGCAGATGTTTCAAATTTGTCCGATCCGTCATCTTCGTTTTCAACCATGACATAATCGGCCGCAACACTGTCATCAGGATTATAATATATAAATTCCACCTCAATCTGTTCTTTTGTATCGCAGTAAGAACGGATATGCGAAATTATTTTATTTTTCGCCACCGACATACCGCTTTCTACCAATTTCTGAATATCACCGTAATGATCTTTACAGTAAAACTCCATTATTATTCTGTTGCCCGATACCTTAACCTTTGTATTTGAAAAAATCTTTTGATCTTTCCTGCTCATGGCAACTTCATTTTCAAGTTTCACCATATTAACGGGGTCCGAAAAATATTCTTCGAGTTCGGAAGGCGAATCGGGTTCTATCTCTTCTGTTTCGGTCTTTTCTGTTTCCGAAGACTCATTTTGAACAAGGGAATCATCATCGGAGGCAACGATTTCTTTATCTTTTGTGTCTTTTACGGATGAAAACAAAAAATTATCGCCGCAGGCCGTAAAGGTCAACATGAATATAAATGATACAAAAAAGATGATGATTTTCTTATTCATAAGCACTCCTTTCATTAAATTCACGGTTTATGATAACAAAAATCAACATCCCTCATTCGAATCGACAAATGAGGGATGTCTCAATAATCTCATTAAAAATCGAATTTATCCGAAAAATAAGTTTCAAGTTCGCTGATTGCAACTCTCTCCTGTTCCATCGAATCGCGGAATCTAACCGTTACGCAATTATCGGTTTCGGAATCGAAATCATATGTGATACAGAAAGGCGTACCGATTTCGTCCTGTCTTCTGTATCTCTTACCGATATTTCCTCTGTCATCGAATTCACAGTTGTATTTCTTCGAAAGTTCCGCAAAAATCTTTTCTGCGCCTTCATTTAACTTCTTGGATAAAGGAAGAACACCGATTTTAACGGGTGCAAGCGCGGGATGGAATCTCATAACGGTTCTCATGTCGGGCTTATCCTCCGTGCCAAGATTCTCTTCATCGTAAGCTGCACAAAGGAATGCAAGAACGACTCTGTCACAACCGAGTGAAGGTTCAACAACGTAAGGAATGTATTTTTCGTTTGTTTCATCATCAAAGTAAGACATATCCTGCTTGGATACTTCCTGATGTTGGGTAAGATCGTAATCCGTTCTGTCGGCAATACCCCAGAGTTCGCCCCAGCCGAAGGGGAATAAGAACTCGATATCCGTAGTACCTTTTGAGTAGAAGCAAAGCTCTTCGGGATCATGATCGCGAAGTCTCATCTCGTCTTCTTTGATACCGAGGCTTAATAACCAGTCACGGCAGAAACCTCTCCAGTATTGGAACCACTCAAGATCCGTACCGGGCTTGCAGAAGAATTCAAGTTCCATCTGTTCGAATTCTCTTGTTCTGAAAGTAAAGTTACCGGGTGTAATCTCGTTTCTGAAAGATTTGCCGATCTGACCGATACCGAAGGGAACTTTCTTTCTTGATGTTCTCTGAACATTCTTAAAGTTAACGAAAATACCCTGTGCTGTTTCAGGTCTTAAATAAACCGTATTCTTAGCATCCTCGGTAACGCCCTGGAATGTTTTGAACATAAGATTGAACTGTCTTATATCCGTAAAATCATGCTTGCCGCATGAAGGACATGGAATCGCATTATCCTTAATGAACGCCATCATCTCATCCTGCGAAAATGCATCGATGGGCTTGGGAAGCGTAATACCCTTTTCCCCTGCAAAATCTTCAATAAGTTTATCCGCTCTGAATCTTTCGTGGCACTGCTTACAATCCATCAAAGGATCCGAAAATCCTCCGAGATGTCCGGAAGCTACCCAAGTCTGAGGGTTCATAAGAATCGCACAGTCAACACCTACATTATAAGGATTTTCCTGTACGAATTTCTGCCACCACGCTTTTTTCACAATATTCTTAAGCTCTACGCCGAGATTACCGTAGTCCCATGTATTCGCAAGACCGCCGTAAATTTCGGAACCGGGATAGATAAAACCTCTTCCTTTGGCAAGAGCTACAATTTTATCCATTGATTTTTCCATGCTGACCTCCATGAATTATAAGTCTTTAAAACCTATTAATTATACATATATGTTAAATTAATGTCAAAATATAATTTATATATAAACAATATTTGTTAACGGATAAATAAAAGAAAATGCTAATCAATAAGTTCAAGAGAAGTGAATTTTTTGTCAAAAGTGAAATCCGAAACTTCTTTAGCCCATTCTATCAGCTCATTCTCGCTCTCTTCGGATAGTTTAAAAGAGAAAACTTTGTTCACCGGTGATTCTCTGATAAACGATACGGCCTTGATAACTCCGGGCGCATATTTATTTGCGTCGCATTCGGGAAGTTCCCCGTTTATCTGAATCGCTTTAATTTCAAAGACGGCTCTTGTGAATTTCAGCGAATGAAGAGGATTTTCCAAAACCCTGACGCCCTGATAAAGGAGCCTCAACATTTCTTCGTCATCGTTGTTTTCCCTCGAATAATAATCCGCAATCTCGAGAAAATACATTCCGTAAAATGCCATTTTTATATCGCTTCTCATCCCCTCGAAATAATTGTCGATAAAAGCTTCTCTTAATGAATAAGCGCTTCTTCCGGCAAATAATACGAAATGACCGAACGCAAAAGGATTTGTTGCGGCGGAAAGAATCGAATTCTGTCTTCTTGCACCCTTGGCAAATACGGATATTTTGCCTTTTTCTTTTGTTAAAATTACAACTCTTCTGTCGAATTCGCCGCTTGGTTCCTGCTTAATGACCATCCCGGTAACCGACAAAAGATTTTCGGAAATATTATTCATTCCTCTCCTCGGCAAGGAAACCGAAATTCTTCAAAAGATATTCGGAATCCCTCCAGTTTTCCTTTGTTTTGACAAAAAGTTTCAAATTAACCTTTTTATCCAATAGTTTTTCTATGTCGTTTCTCGCATATGTGCCTATTTCTTTAATTTTGGACGCACCTTTTCCGATAATCATTCCCTTGTGCGTTTCTCTCTCGCAAATAATACTCGCTTCGATATAAACCGTATTTTTTGAAAAATCGAATATATCTATGACTACGGCTATTCCGTGAGGTATTTCATCTCCGAGGCATCGAAGGCATTTTTCCCTTATAATCTCAGATACAACCTGTCTCTCCGGCTGGTCGGTAAGAGTATCGGGATCGTAATAAAAAGGTCCTTCGGGAATGAATTTTTCGATTACTTCAAGAAGCGTGTCGATGTTTCTTCCGTTTTTTGCGCTTAAAGGAACAACATCGGCAAAATCCATCTGTTTCGAAAAAAGTTCAATTGCCTTGAAGACCTTTTCTTTTTCGTATTTGTCTGTCTTGGTTATAACAAGTATAACCGGAATACTTACCGTACGCAAAAGAGACAGGATGTTTTCATCCTGCTCTCCTATGAACGGTTCTGCCTCCGTTAAATAGAGGCAGACATCCGATTCGTTAAATGTTCTTTTCGCCGTTGAAACCATGCTTTCTCCGAGTTTATTCTTAGCTTTGTGAAGTCCCGGAGTATCCACGAATACCATCTGGGTATTGCCCTTGGTATATACGGTGGATATCTTGGTTCTTGTGGTTTGGGGTTTGCTCGAAGTAATCGCAATCTTCTGTCCGATGATTTTATTCATCAAAGTACTTTTGCCGACATTGGGTCTTCCGATTATCGAGACAAATCCTGATTTTGTTTTGTTTTCCATTTTTAAGTCTTTCTTTTTTGTTTTTTACGAATCAAATTATTTATTTGAATTGTCGCTTTCTTTTGCTTTATCGCTTTCTTTTGCTTTATCGCTTTCTTTATCCGATTCGATTTTTTTATTCTGAGTTTCGTTTTCCTTTTTAGCGGAATTTTCTTTATTCTTTTTCTTTTTTCTGACTGAGGCAATTGTAATCTTTACGATGACAAATACGATAAGTACGGGAATTGCCATGCAGATAAGAGTTCTGATAATGTAAGGAAGATTGATGATAAGACGGATAAAGAAGTCTCTGGTTCCGACCAAAACATTCGATACGCTTGTCTTAAATCCTTCTTTTAATTCTTCTCCGGGTGTTTTTTCAACAATTACTGCAGGAGTTAAAACCTGAACTTCGTTGATATTGAAATTGATTGTGGCATAATCAACCAGATCATCGTATACCCTGAGAGAAGATTCCATGGATTCGATATTGTATCTAATCTGCGTGAGTTCCTTTGTAAGATAGGTAATCTCTTCGATGGTCTCGGCTTTTTCAAGAAGAGCCATGAATCTTTCCTGCTCTGCGAGATACATTTCTTTTTTGCTCTCTGTATCCACATAGCTTAATGTAACATCTCTTGTCGATGTTGTCTTCTGTGTTACGTTTCCGATGCCGGAAACATCATTTACAAAAGAATCGAGAGAAGTATCGGGAACTCTTACAGTAATATTTGCATATTTATTCTGCTTGATATTGTTATAAATACTTCCGTTATATGTGTACTCGTTCTCTATATATCCGCCGACAGAATTGATTTTGGCCTGAAGAGCTGCGATTGTTTCGTCAAAACTGACAGTTTCAATCGTCATGTCGACGTTTTTGATAAGTTTTCTGTTATGAGCAACGGAAGCTTTGGCCTGATTTTCATCAATCGGAGTGCTTAAATTTGTGGTGCCGAAACCGGCATCGCCCAATTCATCATAATAATATTCGCTTTCATCAGCATAATCGGCATAATAATCGTAACTTTCTTCGACAGCTGCGGTATTAACATACATCGGAGTTTCGGAATAATTCACCTCGGTTTTATATGATGCATCTCCTGCGTATAAGGAAGGGCTGTTGCTTTTGCAGGCGCATAATGACAAAGTCGAAGAAATTATCAGCGATGCAAGTGTCAGTTTTTTTATGAGTTTTTTGTTTTTCATATCATACCTCCAAAAAATTTTTTTTCGTTTGTTAAATATACGAAGCAAAGAAAAATTTTTATGGGAAATAATCAAAAATTTATTCTACAAGATTTAAAACTTCGTCAAAAAGGTCTTTATTGTCGTTTATTTTTGCTTCCGCGCCGACAACGCAGATGTGTTCGATCGAAAATGCTGCTTTGATATTTTCGGACAAAGTTCTTATATCTTCTCTGGTACAGTTTAAAATCTCATCCCTTACCTTTTGCCTGTCTTCTTCCTTTACTCCCGTCATATAATAAACGCAATTGGACTTTCCCTCTATGGAAGCGGTCTGCGGTAAGTCTATATCGGATATCGCACCGATTATAAATTGATTCATCTGTCTGTCGCTGCAATCGAAATTATCGACATATTCCTGTAATTCTCTGTAAATCCGAAGCGTATTGTTTATATGAGGATCCCTGTAGGATACAATCGAACAGATTCCCGACATGGGGAAATTTGCAAAACAACCGTATGCACCGCCTTCAACCCTGACATTATTCCAAAGATAATCATAGGCCATAATCGTTCTAAGAACATTGAATGCACCCGAATATTTCAATCCTTTTGAATAATATTCTCCGGAAAGAGCAACATACTGAACCTGTCCCGGGAAAATAAAACCTTCGTTGCCTTTATTAACCTTTACTTCAAAATTGTCTTTTTTGATTTCATTCGTATAGAGTTTATCGATAAAATCGGACAATTCGTCATCAAGAATATCCTGATTTTCTTTAGGAGAAGTAAGATTAATAAAAAGATTCTCTTTTCTGAAAATCATCGGTACAAGCATTTTGAATTCGGATATAATCCTGTCAACGGAATTATCGGAATCCTTTTCAAGCTCGCTTATAAATCTGACGGCGTCTATACCCATTGAGATATCGTTCATTTTGAACATCTCGTCATAATAAGACGTGGCTCTGGTCAAAGCAACCGTATGGGGCGATGAAACAAGCATGCTCTCGCCTTGGGATTTAAGTTCGCTTAAATATTCTTTGATTTTTTCCTTATCGTCGAGTATGCTGTCAAAAAGAATATCCGATAAAAGTTCAAATACCTTCTTTTTGTTTTCATATAAGAACTTGATATTAATCTCGAAATAGGAATTGATTTTACGCGTTTTAATATTTCGGCAGTTATTAAAAGACATATTCATACCGCCGGAATAAAGTTTTATCTCGTTTGACAAATCTCCGTAAGTCAGCTCTTTGGTATCCATTCTTCCGAGCATATTCGCAAGCATCGGGAGGAATCTTATATGTTCGAGCGAAAGGTGATTAACATTGAATATCAATGTAAGATAAGCTATTCCCGAAGTGAAAATATCCTGTTTTAAAAATTCCACACCCTTAATGTCATAAAGACTGTTCTTATCCTTCTTTGTTTCTTTTTTAATATCCGATACCTTGAGCAATTTAATCTTTTCGAGATTTTCGGGATTGTCGGGAGCTTTCTGATATTCTTTCAAAGCCTTTGTGTCTTCGATGATTTTATCTATCTTGGCGTCTGAAAGCGAATCCTTCTTCTCTTTTAAAGATGCTGCGAGTTCGTTCTCTTTTTTGTTTGTAAGACCTTTCCTTGGTACAGCCATGCAAAAGATCGAATGATTGTTTTCGATAAAATATTTTTTCAAAAGCTTTTCGAAATAATCGCTTTCGACCGCTTCTTTCAAAATCCTGTAAGATTCAAGGCATTCGATATGGAAAAGAGCAAGCGAATCATCGTAAAGCCAGGATTCAAGCAAATCGAGACCGTATGCAAGGCCTTTGGGAATCCTTCCGAAATCCGCCTCCCTGTATTTGAATTCTTCTCTTACAAGAAAAGCAAGAAGAGTTTTCTTGTCAAAACCTTCTTCTATGGTTCTTTTAAGTTCCTCTTCGATTATTCGTAAAAATTCGTCCTTATCTTTTGCATTTGCGCCTTTGGCATAAAAACCGAAAAGATTCTGCTTGATTGAACAATCGCTTGAAGCATATACTTCATCTCCGATTCCAGCATCAAGCAAAGCCTTTCTTAAAGGCGCTGCGGGATTTCCGCTGAAAGCGTATTCGAAAGCTCTTAAAACTATCGGAAGTTCCTTGTCCGAATAATCGGAAAAGCAATATGTAAGATTAAGATAAGTCTTGTCTTCGTCGTCTTCGTTCTCGGTAATCGGGTATTCGATAACCACGTCTTTCCTCTTATCGAAAGGTTTTTGTGTGGCAATCGTCTAATCAACTTTTATTTCATCGTATTTGGATAAATATTCGCGGTCAATGTAATCAAGCCTTTCAGCCATATCGCAGTTTCCGTAAAGGAAAATATAGCTGTTCGAAGGATGATAATATTTCGAATGAAAATCCAAAAAATCCCGATATGTAAGTTCGGGTATAACATCGGGATCCCCGCCGGATTCAACTCCGTAAGGAGTATCGGGGAAAATCGAATTCATAATCTGTCTTTCAACAATATCGTCAGGGTCTGAAAAAGCACCCTTCATTTCGGAATATACGACTCCGTTAATCGTCAAATCGTCATCCCTGTTTTCAAGCTCGTAATGCCAGCCTTCCTGTCTGAATATTTTCTCTTCGTGATAAATATTCGGATGAAAAACGGCATCAAGATAAACGTCCATCAGATTTTTAAAATCAAAATCATTGCAGCTTGCAACGGGATAAACCGTCTTATCCGGATATGTCATTGCATTTAAAAAAGTATTAAGACTCCCTTTGCAAAGTTCGACGAAAGGGTCTTTTATCGGATATTTTTCGCTTCCGCACAAAACAGTATGTTCAACAATATGTGCAACGCCCGTCGAATCCTTCGGCGGTGTTCTGAATCCGATGTAGAATACCTTATTTTCTTCATCGTTTGGCATAACCACTACCCTGGCATTTGTTTTTTTATGCGAAAGGACATATGCATCGGTGTTTATGTCTTTTAAAAATCTATGTTCTTTTATCTCGTAACTTTTGAGTTCTTCGATTTTCATAAAAGTTTTCTCCTTCAAAAAGCGGAGAGATTTCTCTCTCCGTATTTTTTGTTTTTGTTTAGGATTTAATCTTATTCTACATTCGAATCAAGCTCGTTGCAGATTTTCGGAATATAGACATATATATTCTCGAAAAGTTTTGAAGCGGAAGCCATATACTGATATGTTCCTTCTTCCGTCTCGATTTTTTTCGAATAATGTTCGGTGTCGGTAATAACTTTTTTAACGACAGGAACATCAAACTGGTTAACGGGATCGGGAGAATTGGCAAGATCCGCATAAATATTTCCGCCCGTAATTTGAAGTTTGCCTTTTGAACCGCCCATGCTGATGGGATTTGCGGCCAAAAGAACAACCTTGTGGCAGCCGTTTTGAATTCGTGTAACTCCGTATCCGTGATAAGTTCCGATACCTCCGACATTGGATCCTTCAACATATACAAATACCTGTTCCGCACTGCTTCGAATATCCATATCACCGTCAATGGAACCGATGCCCATACCGTTCATGGAATGAACGTTACATGTTACAAAACCGGAATTAATATTAATGCTGCCTTTACCGTATTTGAGAACACCGATTGCCGTTGCACAGCTTCCTGAAGCTTCAAGCTCAATATCGGCACTTGTGTTGATATCGACTTTTCCTTCCATCGAACCGATACCGACCGCGTCGGCTCCGGAAGATGAAATAACTACATGGGACTGGTTAATCGAAATATGCGTAAATCCCGTCATGGAACCGATACCGACTGTCTTTGAACCGTTTACGATTATTTCTACGTTACCGCCGTCAATCTTGATTTTCGAATTATCATCCGCAAGATAGCCTCCGATTGCGAAAGCCTGATCGGAATTTGCTTCGATTCGAAGAGTTCCGGTACCCTCAAAGGAAATGTCTCCGTAAGGAATCTTTTCTTCTGAACCCGTTCCGATTCCGATACCGTTGTTATGATCGACTCTGATTGTAAGATTACCCTTACCCTGGATATTGAGTCTGGAACTTGCAGGTACTTTAATGCCCTCGTAAGAGAATACGCTGTTGCCTTCAAGAGTAAGCGTAACAAACGAATTTTCTCCGATTTCGATTGAGGGATTGTCCCTTCCTCGTATATTGACATCCTTAAGATTGATAACGGTTTCAACATTGTCGGGAATCTTAATCGACATGTTAACTTCCTTCTTGCTCTTCATTCCGACAAGATTAACGGAAGGCTGCTCGATAAGAATCTGCGAATAAAAGTCGAGCGCAAGGTTAATAAGCGAAATGGTTTCAAAATTCGAAGGAGTATAGGATTTGTTTTCAAGGGCAAGTTTGGCAAGTTTAAGATTGATTGCCATAATCTCGTCTTCCACCTCGGGCGTAATCGCATCCGCAATAACCCTGTTGGGACGACCGGTATAAAAGCCCTGAATCAAATGACATCCGAGCTGAATGACCATCTGAAGTTCGTCGGGAGTTTCAACACCTTCCGCAAGTATCTTCATGCCGTGATTGTTACCGAATGAAATCGTGTTGCTGACGATTTGCTGTTTACGGGAATCGGTATCGATACCCATGATGATCGAATGGTCGATCTTGATATAATGCGGTGAGTTGTTAAGAAGCGTGGAAGCATTTGAATAACCCGTACCGTAATCGTCAAGAGCAAGTTCGCATCCGGACTTTTTCATGTATTTGTGTACGGTCTCACATGAATCTTCCGACTGCATTCCGTTTTCGGTTATCTCTATGACGAGGTTTTTCATAACGTCCTTATATTGAACATACAGTTCGTTAAACTCGTCTTCTTTGATAATAACCGTCGGAATCGAATTTATGAAAAGCTTTCTGTTTTCGAAAAGCTTGGCATTCTCATGCATGATCTTTATAACATTAAAGAACGTATAATGCTCGACTTCGTAAAGTCTGTCCTGTCTTTCGGCAAGTTCAAGAACATCAGTGGGCGAGAAACCGATTTCCTTATCGGTTCTCATGAGAGCTTCGTAAGCATAAATCTTACCTGTTTTGGCTGAAACGATGGGTTGGAAATTGTATTGAAGATTATTGCCGTCGAGAATCTTTCTGATTTTATCGTCCTTGATATATTCGGTTTCCTGACGTCTGAAAGCATCATGCGAGAAATAATGAGGTTCGGTTTTTCTGAACATCGAAGCTTCCATTACGGCAAAATTGGTAAACTGAATAAGATCTTCTATGTTTTTGCCCTGGCTGGACGAACAATATCCGCAATAAACATTGAAATTTTCGGTTGTGGGAAGTCTTAAAAGAATCTGGTTGATTTCAACCATTATATTGTTAAGATATGCCTGAATGTCCCTTGCTTCCACTTCGTTTGTCATTACGACAAATTCATGTCCGGATTTGCATCCGAGGGTAACATATCTTTCGCCCATTCTCTTTTGATACATCTTTAAGATATTTCCGATTTCGGCCATCGTGTCGGCTGCTTTCTGATAACCTACGTAATGACGAAGATGTTCAAGACCTTCGATTTCAAAAGATGCAAGATAAACATCGGACATGGAAATCGAAAGCTGTATTTCGGCATCGCGCGTAAATGAATCAAAATAAAGCAATCCCGATTCGGGATCGATATCATCAGAGCCTATCATATTCGAATATACGGGTAAATCATCACGCTGGAAGGCTCTTACCATCTTAAAAGCAATGGTAACGCCGAAAAGAAAGAAAGCGAATCCCAACAAGAAATACGCTACTGAAAACCAATTGAACGAGGCAAATGTGAAAATATAATAAAAGCCGACTGCGAAAAGCAGAAATGCAAGTACAATAAGAATATTTTCGACAATAAGAAAATATCTGATTTTTTTATAACCGGTAGGCTTATTGTCCTGTTCTAATTCCATAAGAGCTCCCTAAACTTTGATATTTCATTATATCAAAAAAGAAGCAAAATTACAAGTTAAAGCCTGTTTTAAGCGATTATCGCAAAACTTCAAAAGAATCAGGTGGAAAAAGCCAGAAGCGACAATTTGTTAAATACAACTTCTTCTGCGAAAAACTTGTCTTCGGAAGAAAAAACATCAATATATTCTTCCGGATTTAAGGTCTTGGATTTATATATTTCCTTACCGTTCGAATTGATATAAAAACCGACCTTAAATTTTAATTTAAGCTGTTTGACCGCCTGAAACGCAAAATCGTCCCTGCTTAAATTACCGAGAAGATTGCCTATACTTTCTCCTTTTTGTTCCTCATTGCCGAAATATTTATGGAAAATCGCTTTGATTTTAAACGGAACGTCCTCATATACGTTCAGTTCTTCGACACTCATCTGTGCGCCGAGATAAACATGCGTCATATCCTGAACTACCGCTTTGAATTCTCTGTTTATATATTCCATATTTTTACCTTAGGGCTTGTAATCGATTATTTCTATACCGCCAGTAATCTGTAAAACCTGTTTGATGAAATCCTCTTCAAAATCGCCGTATTTACAGAGTTCTTCAATCGAAACTTTTCTCTGAAGCGTTTCGTAGAGATCTTTTGCCTTATCCAATACTTCGTTGGCGTTTTCGGCCCATGTATTGTTCTTTGCGGCTTCGTTATTGTCGTCATAAAGCAGTTCTTCCATGGCGGTCATTATCGAATCCGTGATAAAGCCGTCAAGTTCCTTTGCCGAACTTCTCGGGTCAAGAGATTCAAGAATAACCGCGAGAGCAACATTGCCCTCTCCGATTAAATCTTCAATCGGAACACCGGATCCCGTGTATAATTTCGACATTTCGACAATGTCATGCAGATAGCTTTCTATAACGGAATCTTTTAAAGCATTTTCACCTGAAGCGAATCTTTTTAAAATATCATGTTTTTCTTTGATGTTATATTTCTTTACATCCTGCAGTTCGTCGATGTACATCTGAAGGAAATCGACGTCTTCCTCATCGAGAACCTCATCGAAATCAAACGGCTCGTCGACTCCGATTCGCGCATCGTAAAGGAAATTGTATATCAACTGCTTTTTTTCATCGTCAAAAGGAAGATCTTTAAAATACGTATCAACATCGGCTTTGGTAACTAAATTGCCGTTTTCCCTGCCGTATTTTATTAATTTATCCATTTGTTCGGTAAATAATTTTCTCTCGTCCATAATCAAGCCCTACTGAATATGTTTATGTGTAAAAAGATGTTCCTGACAATATTCGTAATTGCCGTTGCATTTCGAGCAATATCTGAATGTAAGATTCGGATTCGAAACATCGGTCTGACCGCAGACCGCACATTTGTGCCTGATCATCGATTCGGGTTCCGACGCTTCTTTTATCTTCTTTTTAAATTCTTTCTGTCGTTTGATTTCCTTGAATCTCTTTTTGCCTTTTCGCAAAATAAGATAAAAGATCAAAACGTTAAGAAGCGAACTGCCTATTGCCACAAGAGAAATAAGTCCGTTATTTACACCCGAAGTAAAGGAAATCGCAATCTGGAATGCAAGTACAATCACATAAATAATGCCGAGCACTTTAACTTTAATGGGTATTAAGAAGAAAAGAAGAACCCTCATGTTCGGATAAGTTATGGCGTATGCAAGAAAGATTGATAAATTAAGATAATACGTGCTGAAGCTGAAGGACATTATATAGTAAAACCACGAACCGCCCATCGCTTTGCTGCATTCGCCGTTTAATAAAACCGCCTTAGTTTCTACCAAATTTACATATTCTTTTGCAAACAGTTCAAAATATCCCAAAAGAGCAAACGAACCGATAACCGTAAGAATTATGCCGGAGAAGAAAAACAGATTAAAAGCAAATTTTCCCCAGGTCATCATAAGATTTCTGCCTATGGAATAATAAAAGAACAGGAATATCAGCACGAAAAATATATTCATGCTGCTTTCCGGAACAAACACCCAGGATATAAGTCTCCATACCTGACCGTGGATAATGGCATAGGGATTTAATGTGACGAAATGAACCCAGTCGGGTTTGAAACTGCTCATCAAAAATCCGAAGGCGTATATTATTACAATTACAAGAGGTAAATTCGGAATTGCATATTTCCCGAATTTTCTTTCCATTTTGTTTAACCAGTTCATGCTTTTTTACCTTTTTACACAGGATTATCCAAACCGATGTTTTCAACATCGTAAGGAGTTGTCTGATAAACATAATAATTCAGCCAGTTGCTGTAAAGATTTATGCTGTGGCTTCTCCATTGAAGAAGCGGTCTGTTCGAAGGATTGTCGTCAGGATAATAATTCTTGGGCATCTTGGGGTTTAAGCCCTTGCCGATGTCCCTCTTGTATTCGCTGTCGAGAGTATATCTGTCGTATTCGGGATGACCGGTAACAAATACCTGCTTTCCGCCCTTGCTCATACAAATAAAAATACCGGCTTCGTCCGATTCGGCAAGAACGGTAAGATTATCGTTATTGTAAATTTCTTCCCTGCTTACTTCGGTATATCTTGAATGGGGCGCATAAAAAACGTCATCGAAGCCTCTGACAATGGGCTCCTTCCTGTTTTTCACGCGATGAGAAAAGATACCTGAAATCTTTTCCGGAAGTTCTCTTTTCTCGATTCCGAAATGATAATAGAGTCCCGCCTGCGCACCCCAGCAAATATGAAGAGTGCTCGTAACGTTTTTCTTGGACCATTCGAATATTTTGCAAAGCTCGTCCCAGTAATCGACTTCTTCGAAAGGAAGCTGTTCAACGGGCGCACCGGTAATAATCAATCCGTCGAATTTTTCATTTTTTATTTCATCGTAAAATGTATAAAATTTGTTCAAATGGCTCGCCGACGTATTCTGTGAAATATGAGATTTTACATTAAGGAAAGTAACGTCAACCTGAAGCGGAGTGTTTGAAAGAACCCTTAAGAGCTGAAGTTCGGTTTCCTCTTTGAGCGGCATGACGTTTAAAATAGCAACTTTCAGGGGTCTTATATCCTGATGCATTGCTCTCGTTTCGTCCATAACAAAAATATTCTCATTTTCAAGAATCTCCTTAGCCGGGAGTTCGCTTTGAATCCTGATTGGCATTTTGTTTCTCCGATCAAATTAATTATTTGGTATATGTAAATATAAATACTGATTATATTAAACTATTATGTTAAATTCTTCAAGGAAATCTTCCTCTGATATTATCCTGATGCCGAGTTCCTTGGCTTTTTTGTTTTTGCCGGATGTCGAATTCACATCGTTGTTAATAAGAGCTTCCGTTTTGGCGGATACGCTGCCGGCAACTTTGCCGCCCCTTTGTTCGATAATATCTTTTAGGGCATCCCTGTTTTCGAATCTGTTCAAAGAACCCGTGATGACAAATGTCTTGCCGAGAAGATCCCTGTTGCCGTCATTTTGGATTTTTTCCAATTCGATGCATTCCAAAAGACTGTCGATTTCTTTGCTTCTCGATTCGTTATGAAAGAATTTGTAAATGCTCGTTGCAATGACTTCTCCTACCTGGTCTATGGTTGAGAGTTCTTCAACGTCAGCATTTCTGATTCTGTCGAAATCGTAATCGTAAAAAGATGCTATGAGCTTTGCATTCGCAACACCCACGTTTTCGATGCCGAGTCCGTAAAGAAGTCTCGGAAGCGTGGTTTTCTTGGCATTATTGCACGAAGCGATAATATTTTCGTATGATTTTATTCCGAAGCCTTCCATCGTAACAATATCGTTTTTGTATTGTTCGAGTTTGAAGAAATCGGCATATTCTTTAATAAAGCCTTTTTCAATGAATTTAACGATTGTCTCTTCCGAAACACCGTCTATGTTCATCGCATTTCTCGATGCGAAAAGCGCAAGGGCTTTTTCCTGTTTAACGGGACAAAGTTCGTTTTTACACATCAAAACATCGGTACCGTCAGTGGATTCCACCATCGTTTTCATACCGCATACGGGGCAGATTTCAGGTATTTCGACATTATTGCTACCCGTAAGATTCGCAGAAATCTGAGGGATTATCATATTTGCCTTGTAAACAAGAATTCTGTCTCCGATGCCTAGTTTAAGCGAACGCATGTCCGAAATATTGTGGACGCTCGCTCTGGATACGCTCGTTCCTTCAAGATCCACCGAATCAAAAATCGCAACAGGATTGATCAAACCCGTGCGAGAAGGACTCCATTCGATTTTGCGAAGAACAGTCTCCGCCTGCTCATCCTGCCATTTGAACGCAATTGCGTTTCTCGGGGCTTTTGCCGTTGTTCCGAGCGAATTGCCGTAAGCTATGTCATCATACATTAAAACGAGTCCGTCGGACGGAATATCGTATGTTTTAATCTCGTTTGCATACCATTCGATTTTGTCTTTTAAATTATCTTTATCGACTTCTTCCTCATGAACGATTTCAAATCCGAGTCCGTTGAGGAATTTCATTTGTTCGAGTCGTGAATTGTTAAAATCGGCTCCTTCGGCTTCAACCAACGAAAAAGCGAAAAAGCAGACGTTTCTTTTGGCCGTGATATTCGGATCGAGCTGACGGACCGATCCGGAGCATAAATTTCTCGGGTTCTTGTATTGCTCGGCGGGATCTTTTATTTTTTCGTTTATCTTTTCGAAATCCGAATAAGAAATAACCGCTTCGCCCCTTATAACGAGTCTTCCCTTAAAAGATATCTTTACCGGAAGATTTTTGAAGCATTCGGCATTTTGCGTAATAACTTCACCTTCTTCTCCGTTTCCTCTTGTTACGGCATTTGAAATTACACCGTTTTCGTATGTCAAAACAACGGTAAGTCCGTCGAGTTTCCACGAAAGAAGACCTTTTTTATCTCCGAGCCACGAAACAAGTTCATCCCTGTCCTTGGTTTTGGACAAAGAAAGCATGGGCGAGGGATGAGTGAATTTGGGAAGAAAAGAAACCGGTTCGTATCCTACTTTTCTTGTCGGAGAATCCGACAAAACAATACCTGTTTCTTCTTCAAGAGAAACAAGTTCGTCATAAAGCGAATCATATTCGAAATTGGACATTATTTCTTCGTCTTTTGCATAATATGCTTCGCTTGCTTTATTCAATATTCGACAAAGTTCTTTGATTCTTTCGGATTTGTTCATATATTTCTATTCCAAAACAGGTTGTCTGAAAACCATATTATAAAGTTCATCGAGTTCCGCGCCCGTAATTTCGCGGTATTGCGAGGGCTTCAAATCTTTTAAAAGAATGTTGCAAACCCTTATTCTTTTAAGAGAAACAACTTCCAAACCGCATTCGAAACACATTCTTCTGATTTGTCTGTTTAACCCCTGTGTAAGCGTTATTTTAAAAGTTTTCGAATTGACCGCTTCAACCTTGCAGGGCTTTGTTTCAACGTTTAAATCAAAAAGGAAAATGCCTTTTCTCATTCTTTCGAAAATGATGGGATCTATATCCTTGTCGACTTCTACAAGATATTCTTTCTCGTGATTGTTCGATCCGCACATCATAACATGGATAAGATCGCCGTCGTTGGTCATTATCAAAAGACCTTCAGAATCCTCATCGAGTCTTCCCGCATAAGTAAGTCTTGTAGGATATTTAAAAGCTTCGGTAAGCGTCACGTTGGCGTGAACATCGGCTTCGGTACATGTAACACCCACCGGCTTGTAATATGCAACAACCTTCTTTTCTTCGGGTTTAACCGCCTTTCCGTCAAGAAGAACTTCATCCCCTTCTTTGACCTTGCTTCCCAGCTCGGCTTTTTGATTGTTAATCAATACCCTGCCTGCTTCTATGAGTCCGTCGGCTTCCCTTCTTGAGCAGATTCCGCATAAAGCTATGTATTTGTTAATTCTGATTTCGTCCATTTTTCTTTATTCTTTGTATTAAAAATATAGTGCATAACCGTGTAAGGATTATGCACTAAAAGACTCATTATTGTACATAGTCGGTTTTAACATAACAGTCTTTGCCGTTATATTTAACCTTTGTCCATCCGTTCGACAGTTTCTCAACAAACTCAAGCTTATCACCGTTATAAGCAAATCCGACTCTTTCGGAATCGATATCGGCTTCCGCTCTTATATTGACATTATCGATTGCGGTTACGTATTTCTTGTCCGCATTATTGTCGTTATTGTTGTTTGTATCGTTATTGTTTTGATTGGCGTCGTTTTTGTTGTTGTTGTCTTCGACTTTGTTTCCGTCGGAATCGACAACCTGAAGATATTCGGATTTAATATAAGCTTCCTTGCCTTCGTATTCGACTTTGGACCAACCGTTTAATTTGGCTTCGATTCTGGTAAGAACGGAACCTTCCGATACGGTACCGAGTCTCTCAGCAGTCTCTGAATCCGAAGATCTGACATTAACGCTCGTGGTAGCCTTAACTCTTTCTCTCTTGGGACCGTCTTCTTCTGTCTGATTTTCTTTTGCAAGTTCGGCCGCTATTCTTTCTCTTTCTTCATTAAGCGCAACCATATCGTCATTCATGATATCCTGATAAGCCATCATAAAATCATTGATTTTCTCATCCGATTCAAGCGTTTCGTTGTATTTAAGCGAAATCTGATTGTAAATATCCTGAACATCCTGCTGCATGTAAGCAATATAGAAATTGGATATTACATCGGGAGACATATGGTTTTTCTTGTAGATTCTGTATACACCGGTCGAATCCTTTGCATAATAAAGACCGATAATACCGGGTACAGCGGTTTCATAATCAACGAAATGAATGTTGTAAGTAACATAAACGTAATATGAATCCTCTGCATATCCTTTTTGCGTATAACAAACCACATCGCTGTAATAATCGATATATTTGCTTTTTACCTCGATATTGTCAAGCTCGTTGGAATTAATCGAATAAAGATTCTGTTTAAGGTAATCCTGATTATTCTCGGCCAACGCATTAAGATAATTTTCCATGGCATTGTTAACGAATTCGTAAGCGTCTTTGACAACGGTAAAATCCTGATTCAAAAGGGCTTTTTCTTCTTCTGTCAATGCATCGTAAGCACGCTGTCTGGCCTTCTTGTCTCTCACGCGGGTAATTCCGACAATCCCGAGAGATACCACCAAAAGAATAATAACAAAGATAAGCGTAGCCGAAACGAGTATATTCTTTTTTATAATAATCCATACTTTTTCAAGAACGGATTTGGAATTGTCTTTCATAAATATAACTCCTGATAAAACCTGGTATGCACCCGACAGGAATCGAACCTGCATCCTTGGCGTCGGAGGCCAATATTCTATCCATTAGACTACGGGTGCAAATTGATCCACGGACCAAAACATACTAGGTTATTTTAACACTTTCGGCATCTTTTGTCTACCTTTTGGGATTCTTTGAAAAGCTGATTATTTCCTTAGAAAACAATGCTTTTTTCAGCTCTGCTGTATTTATATGCGTGATTGGAAAGAATATCGACCTTTGGTACCGCTGTCGCATTCACTTCGCAGACCATATCATCAAGTCCGCTCACAGAATCCACACATTTAGACGGAATCATAATTACCTCGTGCACAGAGCTCGGAAGAATGTATATATCGCTCATCAGCCTTTCCGAAAAATCTTCGATTATATCTTTGTAAAGAATCGCGGACGCTCCGAAAAGTTTCTTTTCGTTCGACAAAACAAACATGCAATTGTCGTCAAAATCGTCCTCTTCGTCAAGTTCCCGTTTAGACATTATCTCTTTCATGGTCTGAGCCATGCTTTTTAATTCGGGCTTCATTATCAAAGGCGCATTTTTAAAAGCCAGTTCATCCACCTCTTCCACTGTTTTGTTCCACATCTTCATATGCGCATTGTTAATAAGTATCGAAGCGCATTCAAACAGCTCTTCGCTTACGGAAATATAATACACAATTGCCAAGTCCAGATATTTTCTGTACGGAATCGTTTCAAGAAGATCCTTGTTCATGTCAAAATTAATAAGTTTAAATACGATTCTGTCCTTGATTTTATCAAAAAGCATAACATTATCCGGATCGAAATCGTCGGTGATTGTATTCTCCCTTATAATTCTTTCGATATAGTCAACTATATCTTTTAATTCATCTCCGGCAACAAATCTTTCGTAACATTCATTGACGTATACGGTAGGAGAAATCGAAGAATTCTTATTCCTTACGATAATACCGTCCAATTTAACCCCGTTGTTTTTAAGTATTTCTCTGTATTCAATTGTATTGTCTTCTTCGAATCTTTCTTTTAAAGCTTCGAGAATGGCTTCTTTAAATAAATTGTAATCCATAATAACCCTCCGAAAAACAAAACAAAAAAGACAACGAATATTTTTTGATATTCATTGTCTTTATAAGCTAAATATATGAGATTAAAGATTATACTCTGGAGAGATACTCACCTGTTCTTGTATCAATCTTAATCTTCTCACCGATTTCAACGAAGAGAGGAACGCTTACCTGTGCACCTGTCTCAACAATAGCGGGCTTGGAAGCACCTGTTGCGGTATCACCCTTGAATCCGGGTTCCGTTTCGGTAATCTCAAGCTCTACGAAAAGAGGAGGCTCTACGGAAAATACCTGTCCGTTATGAGAAAGCATTTTAACCATCTCGTTTTCCTTAACGAATTTGAGAGCATCACCGATCTCTTCTTTGCTTAAAGCAATCTGCTCATATGTTTCAACGTCCATGAAGTTGAACATATCTCCGTCTGCATACAGATACTGCATATCCTTACGATCTATACGGGCCTGAGGGCATTTTTCGGTAGGTCTGAAAGTTTTTTCAACCACACCGCCGTTTTTGATATTTTTAAGTTTGGTTCTTACGAAAGCAGCGCCTTTTCCGGGTTTAACATGCTGAAATTCGATAATCTGAAAAACATTGCCTTCCAATTCAATAGTAATACCGTTTCTGAAATCTCCGGCTGAAATCATATATATTCCTCCTAAATCATGTATTGCACAATTAAATACTCAAATATTTTAATATAAGAATACCGATAATTCAAGCCTAATTTTCAAAATGAAACATCAGGGGCTCTTTATTATACGGCATTTATGATTATTTTACCGAATAATCTATAAAAGATATAAGCATCTCGGATTTGCCGCTTACACCGGCAACATCCTTTGTAGCATATTTCCACATCTTGAATCTGTAAGGAAAATCGGGCAAATCTTCTTCCTGGTCGAGCAGAACGTCATAATACGATACGGAAGTATAATTCATTTTGCAAAGAAGCCATTCCTTATCCTGATAAATAATGGTATTAAGTCCGGCTTCCTGAATCTTATCCATAAAAGCCCTCGCGACATTGGTCTTTTCTTCGGGAGTTATATTCTCAACCCTTGCCTTGTCGTTAGAAACATAACCCATGTAATAACATACCGGATAATCAATTTTTTCTTCACCCAAAGTATCCAAAACAAATTGCGCTTCTTCCTTCGCTTCATCGACATTTACGGCCTGCGAAGAAAACAGCACTCCGACATGAAGACCCGCGTCCTTTGCGTTCTTTATATTCGTATAGAAGTTTTCGTCTACGCTTAAAGCGCCGGTAGAATAACCTCTTTGTCCGATTTTAATAAGAACGAAATCTATATTGTCTCTTTTTACTTTCGAAAAATCTATGTAATCGTCTTTTTTGTCTACGATAATTCCGGTATATGATGCTTTTTCGCCGTCGATATAATAATCGAGCCTTCCGTTTTTCAAAACAAAAGCGGCATTGTCCAATTCATTGGGAGCAAGGTATTTGTTTACGTTAACCCAAACTTCGCTTCCGTCGGATTTGATGACCTTTGTCTTGGTGCCCCCCTCCGAAGGATCGTCTTTTATTTCTTCTTTTTCTTCTTTGTCGTCAATGACAACTTCGTCATCTATTTTTTCGTCGTCAAGATATTCGTCCCAGATATCCAAATCGTCCGAAACCGTGGGATTTCCCGAAATATAATCATCCAAATCTACATATCCGGAAACATTTTTTTTGCTTTGAGGTTCGGTTTTTGTTTTATTAAAGCGAAGGGAATCCCTGTTTATCAGCAAAACCGCGCCTATTATCAGCAAAACGGCAACAAGCGAAAAAAGAAGTGCCGCGCCTATTAATGATTTGGAACCTTCTTCCGGCTCATCCCTAAAGAATTCATCATCCTTTTTCATAATTCATACCCTAAAACACTTTTATAACCAAAAGATTTCCTGAAACAGCCGTAATTTCAGCCGTTTCGCCTTTTAATACTTCATTGCTTATTCCGTATTGGAAAGAAGACTTAACAGTTGCGTTTTCAAGCGGATATTTTGCGCCTTTTATGGTTATTCCCTCGACCGAATCGCTTAAAGCCAAAAGCGAGAAGAAAGAAAAATCATCATTAACGGTAACGCCTTTATCAGTTACAATTTCAATTTCCGAATAATCATCGACCATTTTTCCGTAAAGACCCTTTTCCTTAAGAGCAATAAGGAAGGATATATTTCCCATTGTATGATCGAGTCTTTCTCCCAAACATCCGATAAAAAGAAAATCCTTGAATCCTCTTTCAATGCATAAATTCATGGCATGGCAGGTATCGGTATCGTCCTTTTCACAAGGCAGAATGATTGTTTCGACATCAAGATCGGGATTATCCGAAGAATCAAAATCTCCGACAATCAAATCAGGTTTGACACATAATTGCGTCATATGCTTCAATCCGCCGTCACAATAAACGAAATAATCGTCTTGACGAAAATATTCTTTTATTCTTTTGTAATCATTTACGGCCGCCTGACCGATTATCACGCATCTGTTCAAAATTCTCTACCTTCACAAAAATATTATAACATATAAAGGCTTATTTCGCCCGAATCGTATTTTGCTTCACCTTTTTCGTTTGATAAAATCAAAGACCCGTCTTCGTCAAAATCCTTAACGATACCTTTGTCGATAACGCCGTTGGCATCGGATAATTCCACGTATTTGTTTAGTACAAGCGAATTGCTTTTGTAATAATCCATATATTCCCGAAGGCTCAGGTTTTTGAAAAAGTCAGAAAGGCCTTTTGTTATTAAAATGATTGTTTTATCATAGGCTTCGGGGTTGTTTTCGACGCAAATCGAACCCGCTTTGCGGGAAATGTCTTCGGGAAAATCACTTGTGGAGACATTGATTCCTATTCCGACGATGATTGCGTTTTTATCATTTTCGAAACTTCCCTTTAAAAGGCATTCGCATAGGGTTCCGGATATTTTTTGATTATCAAAATACAAATCGTTGACCCATTTAATCCTGCATTCTCTCTCAAAAGCTTCTTTTATCGCTTTTGATGCAATAACGCTCGATGCGACGGTAACTTTTAAATCATTCTTTAATTCTTCTTCGGAAAAATGAACATAAGTATAATATATTCCCGTATCTTTGGGAGAATAAAAGCTTCTTCCTTTTCTGCCCTTACCGTTTGTCTGTTTTTTGGCCAATATTACAAAATCTTTGTTCGTTCCGTTTTTAATCATTCTTTTGGCTT
This sequence comes from Lachnospiraceae bacterium, assembly GCA_017613435.1. Classification (GTDB taxonomy): domain Bacteria; phylum Bacillota; class Clostridia; order Lachnospirales; family Lachnospiraceae; genus UBA3766. Next base: position 24,313 of record JAGADU010000004.1, read on the forward strand.
CTTCGTTGGTAGAATCGATTTCATCGAGAATATATACGGGAACGGGTGAATATTTATTTAAAAAATCGAAATTATACATTTTTTACTCCGTTTTCACGAAAAATATTATACTCCGTTTGGTATTCTTCTGACAATAATATCAAGTCGCAAGAGAAAACCTGCAGCCCCTTCTTTTGATCTTTCCGTCAGTCTCCATATCGACCAAAGCAATGCTTAATTCTTCGACGGAAATATTACCTGACAAATCATTATATAATGCTTCAAGATTATAATCATCTTCCTTTAAAAGCGAAATTATTCTCTCTTCTATGGAATTCCCTACGCAATATGTTTTTTCTTTGATTATCTCAAAAGACCCTTCCTCAAAGATATAATTTTTGTTCTTCAGCTCTTCTATCAAAACATCCGAATTAAATGCAATTCCGGCACCGTTTGCCAAAAGCGAATTGCATCCTTCAGAGAGTAAATCGGTAATTCTGCCCGGAATTGCATAAACATCCCTTCCCTGTTCAAGTGCCTGCGTAACCGTAATGTATGTTCCGCTTTTCTTTCTGGCTTCGACAACAAGCACAATATCGGATAATCCTGAAATAATTCTGTTTCTCGCAGGAAAAAAACTTTTCTGCGGTTCGGTTTTGGGTAAAAATTCGCTTATAAGGCCTCCGTTTTCCAGTATATCATTGAATAAACCGGCATTATCCTTTGGATAAATGACATCGAGGCCAAATCCCAATATTCCGAAAGTGCTGCCGTTTACTTTAATTGAATTTCTTTGCGCTATGCCGTCGATTCCTCTTGCCATTCCGCTTATAATCTGCACACCCTTAACCGAAAGTTCTCTTGCAAAAATACCTGCAACCTTTTCACCGTACGCGGAACACTCCCTCGCACCGACAATCGCTACAGACGGTCTTTTTTCATCCGGCAATTTGCCTTTGTAAAAAAGAATGATTGGCGGGTCTTCGATGTTTTTTAATTTCTTTGGATAATCTTCTTTGCATAAATGAGTCCAATTGATTCCATTTTTAATCAAATCCGCATAAAAGATTTTTCCGGATTCAAAAAGAATATTTTCTTCTTTTTTTATTTTTTGAATTGCATTTTCAATCTTTCGTAATTCCTTTTCTTTAAAGAAAGCGCCTTCGGTGCAATTATAAACATTTAAATTCTCATCATATGAAAAGGATAAAATTACATTTTCAAATTTGCCATATAGTTTACATAACTTTTTCGCAACCGAACAGGAAATCTTACATTCCTTAAAGCAATAAGCATATAAATCGTTTTTATCTATATTATTCATAATACCTCTTTAATCACAAATTCTAGTTGTACAAGCCGTTCATTCTGTAATTTAATGCTTCGCAAAGATGTTTCTTTTGAATATCTTTCGAAGAATCAAGATCCGCAATGGTTCTCGAAACACGTAAAATCTTATGAAAAGATCTCGCAGAAAGATTCATGGTTCTGAAAGCTTTTTCAAGAAACACTTCGTCCCCGGGATTGATTTTGCAATATTTCTCGATTTCTCCTACACTCATTTCTCCGTTAAATCTTGTATTTGTTCCCTTAAATCTTTCCGACTGTATTTCCCTTGCTTTGACAATCTTCTCTCTCATGGAAGCCGAATCTTCTTCTTTGTTATCTTTATTCCTCAGGCTTTCATATTCAAGCTGTTCCGTTTGAACGCAAAGGTCGATTCTGTCCAATATCGGACCCGATAATTTCGAAGTGTAATTTTTTATCTGAACGTCGGTGCATTTGCATTTGTTTCTGTCGGGATAATAACCGCAGGGGCAGGGATTTATTGCAGCCACCAAAATAAAATCCGACGGATATTCAAATGTCCCGAGGCTCCTGTTAATTATTATCTTTCTGTCCTCAAGAGGCTGTCTTAAAACCTCAAGCGCCCTTTTGTCAAAATGAACCGCTTCATCCAAAAACAAAATCCCCCTGTGAGAAAGGGATATAACACCGGGTTTCGGAATGCTCCCTCCTCCGGATAATGCACTCTCCGTTATTGTGTGATGCGGTGAATTAAAAGGTCTTTTAACAATTAACGAATCGAATTCCTTGATTCTTCCGGCTACGGAATAGATTTTACTCACTTCAAGACTCTCTTCGTAGGACAGTGGCGGAAGTATGGTTACAAGCCTTTTGGCAACCATTGTTTTTCCGCAGCCCGGATTTCCGACCATCAGCATATGATGAAAACCTGTTGCCGCAATTATACATGCTCTTTTTAATTCTCTCTGACCCGATACTTCGCTGAAATCCACGTCATATTCATATTGGTTGTTTTCAAACAATTCTTTTATGTTTATTTTGACCGGAATATAATCAGCGGCTCTTTCATCTTCATCAAGTGTCAGAAACCTTATTACATCGATGATATTATCCATTCCGTAAACATCTATGCCTTCTATCGCAGCGCCTTCATATGCATTTTCCATCGGAAGTATTATTCTCTTAAATCCCTGTTCCTTTGCTTCAAGCACTATAGGCAAAACACTGTCAACAAAGCGAAGTTCTCCGTTTAAACCGAGTTCTCCCAAAAATACGGTTTCTTTCGTGCTCTCCTGTTTAATTTCTCCGAGCGCAATCAAAAGAGAAACCGCAATCGGCAAATCAAATTTGGTACCGCCCTTTCTTAAATTTGCGGGTGAAAGATTAATCGTAATTCTGAGAGGAGGAATTGAAAAACCGTTATTTTTCAAAGATACTTTGACCCTCTCTTTAGCCTCCTTTACTTCGGAATTAAGCATACCGACCATATCAAAAGCCGGAAGGCCACTCGATGCATCGGTTTCCACTTTGATAATGTAACTGTTTATCCCCAATACCGTACCTGAATTAACGTAACTGACCATAATAACCCCCTTTAAAAAATAATGAAAATGAAATATTAAACGTTTGGAAAAATAAAAGAAATCTTTGAAAATTGTAAGGATATATATTTAAAAAAAGAAAAAAATATAGAACATATTAAAATTTAAAAAAATCCAAAAGATATAAACAGAATAATCTTTAAATTTTATAACAGAGAAAACCCGGATAAAATACAGAAAGAAACCATATTAAAAATCAGTGGAATAACTTTAGTAAAAATATGTTAGTCTATAAAAGAATTAAATATAAGCACATAAAAAGACTAAATTAAAGGCTTATGGATAAATAGATTAAAAAGCTAAAAAAGTTTAGATTAAATGGCTTAAAAAAGAATAAATTAAAAGGCTTGAAAAAGAATAGATTAAATGGCTTAAAAAAGAATAAATTAAATGGCTTATAAAATGAATAAATTAAAAAGATTGCATAAAAACAGATTAAAACC
>JAGADU010000109.1 GCA_017613435.1 Lachnospiraceae bacterium
GAAACTGACAAAAGAATCCGATGAAAACACATATTTTGACAATACGTTTGAGTTTTGCGAATATGACAGAATTTAAATAAAAAAGAATCCCGCCTGAGGGATTCTTTTTTACATCACAACCCGGTTTCTTCCGGAATGTTTTCCTTCATACAGTTTTTTGTCGGCGCTTGAAATGGTCCCTTCAATGCCTGAAATATGATAATATTCTTCAAGTCCGATTGTAAGAGTCACCTTTATATCGTTTTCCTTGAAAAGGAATCTTCTTGTTTCTATAAGCCGTCTCATTTCATCGAGGACGTTGTAGCTTTGCTCCAAATTCAAATCCGTGAAACAAAACAGAAATTCTTCACCGCCCCATCTTGAAACTTTTCCTCTTCCTTCCATGGTCTGTTCGAATATTTTAGCGGATTCTTTCAAAATGAAATCACCTGCGTCGTGTCCGTATTGATCGTTGATTTTTTTAAAAAAGTCCAAATCCGCAATGGCAATACAGAAGGTGTCGCCTTTTTTCTCTTTTTCGAAAGCAAGCTGAGAAAGATATTCGTTCATGCTTCGTCTGTTTGAAAGCTGTGTAAGCGCATCGAGTGATGCCATTTGCTGAAGTTTTTGGTTGTAATTCCTCAATTTTATTTCTGTAGCATTGAATTTCTTTGAGAAATAATATGAAACCATCGCCACGGCCGAACCGTAATAAATTGCGGTCGATAAAGCGAAGAAGAAATTGGTGATGCTGCTTCCCGGTTTATGCGGTCCGAAAAGATGCGAAACGATTGAAACCGCAACGAGAGAAATCAAAACGATTTCCATATGATTTTTTTTGTATTTGCTGTTTTCATTTACGGAGAAAAATATAAGAAGGCATACAATGCATAAAAGCCATTGATAATTCTTATCCCATCCGGCAAAGATTGTAAAAAGAACGCTTGATGCGATGGTTGTGTAGTTGAAAAGGTTGAGTGCGATTTTCGTATGGTTCTCATACGTTTCAACAAAAGCGGTTGCGTAAATGCATATTACGGGAATTGTAAGTATTGCAAAAAGATAAAAGGCGTTCATTGAAAAATAAACGGCATTTGCAAGCATATATAAAGAAGTAAGGATGCACATAAAACGAAGCAGAACCGCAAGATCTTTTGATTCGGATTCGTTTTTGACATCCCTGGTCAAAAATTTTTTGATTCGCATAATCATGTTTTGCATAATTAACCCCTTTATACGAGCATATTGTAATATGTATACACCCAAATATATTTTATCATAATAAGATATGTGCTTCAATAATTTGAGATTTAGATAATAATTCAATTGACAATTAAAAGCGATAAGTTATAATGAGAATTGTTAATTTTTGAAAGGAGAGGTGAAATATGTCAGTTTTTACAGGCGCGGCCGTTGCCATAGTAACGCCGTTTAATGAAAACCAGGAAGTCGATTACGAACAGTTTTACAAGAATATTGAGTTCCAGATAGCTCACAAGACTGATGCAATCGTTGTATGCGGTACAACGGGTGAATCATCAACCATGAGCCACGAAGAACATCTGGACGTTATTGAGGCATGTGTCAAGCGTGTAAACGGCAGAGTACCGGTTATTGCCGGAACAGGTTCCAACTCTACAGCCGAAGCTATTCATTTGTCTACCGAGGCTGAGAAGAGAGGAGCGGATGCTTTGCTTCTTGTATCACCTTATTACAATAAAGCCACACAGAAAGGTTTATTCCTTCATTTCAAGGCAATTGCGGATTCGGTTAAGATTCCCTGCATTCTTTACAATATTCCGAGTCGTACGGGTGTAAATATCCTTCCCCAGACAATTGTAAAGCTTTGTACGGAAGTTGAAAATATCGTAGGCGTAAAGGAAGCCACGGGAGATTTAAGTCAGACTGCAAGACTTTCCTATCTTTCCAAGGGAAAGGTAGACATCTATTGCGGCGATGACAATCAGACACTTCCCTTTATGTCTGTAGGTGCCAAAGGCGTTATTTCGGTTCTTTCGAATATCGCACCCGAAGATGTTCATAATATGTGCGAAAAATTCGCGGCAGGCAAAGTTGACGAATCAAGAGAAATGCAGATTAAGGCTATTCCCCTTATTGACGCTCTCTTTAGCGAAGTTAACCCCATCCCCGTAAAGAAAGCCATGAGTTACATGGGATTCTGCAAGGATGTTTACAGATCGCCTCTTTGCGAAATGGATGAAGCGAAAGCCGAAGCTCTTAAGGAAGAGATGAAAGCTTACGGATTGTTATAAAAGCAGACTTAAGGGCACCGAATTTTCGGCGCCCTTTTTACGTATTAAAAGTAACGGATAAAGGAGGATGCAGTGCAAGGCATTGCATAAAATATTATGGTAAGAATTATTATGCACGGTTGCAACGGAAGAATGGGTCAGACCATTTCGAGACTTGCAAAAGAAGATAACGATGTTGAAATAGTAGCGGGAATCGATCCTTTCGAAGGTATTGTAAACGAATATCCCGTATTTAAAAATATCAAAGAATGCGATGTTGAAGCCGATGCCGTAATTGATTTTGCTTCGGCGCAGGCTGTTGACGGACTTTTGGATTATTGTATCGAAAAAAAGGTTCCGGTTTGTCTTTGTACAACCGGTTTGAGTGCGCAACAGTTACAAAGAGTCGAAGAAGCAAGCAAATCGATTGCGGTATTAAAATCGGCAAATATGTCGGTAGGTGTGAATTTGCTTATTAAGATATTAAAAGACAACGCCAAAGTTCTTTCCGATGCAGGATTTGATATCGAAATAGTCGAAAAACATCATAAAATGAAAAAAGATGCTCCCAGCGGGACGGCTCTTGCTCTTGCGGATTCGGTAAATGCTTCGTGCGACAACAGATTCTCTTATGTTTATGACAGAAGCCCGAGATCTGAAGCCAGAAGAAGCGACGAAATAGGTATATCTGCGGTAAGAGGCGGCACAATCGTCGGAGATCATGATGTTATTTTTGCGGGAGAAGACGAAGTAGTAACATTCTCGCATACGGCTTATTCGAGAGCAATTTTCGGCAAAGGCGCAATTGCGGCAGCCAAATTCCTTAAAGGAAAAGAAAACGGTTATTATGACATGCAGGATGTTATTAAATAAAGATTGTAACATTAACAGTGAGAACATCGGGGTTGATATATGAAATTCAGACCGTGCATTGATATCCATAACGGAAAAGTCAAACAGATTGTAGGCTCGAGTTTAAGCGACGAATCCGTAAAAGAAAATTTCATATCGGATAAGGATTCTTCCTATTATGCTTCGCTTTATAAAGAAAGAAATCTTTACGGCGGACATGTAATCATCTTAAACAAAGTCGGAACAAAAGAATACGAAGCATCGAAAAAAGAGGCTTTTAAAGCTTTTAAAGCATTTCCCATGGGACTTCAGGTCGGAGGGGGCATAAACGATAAAAATGCTGCCGAATTCATCAATGCAAATGCCTCTCATGTTATCGTTACTGGATTTCTTTTCGAAGACGGAAAACTTTCTTTTGACAAAATGAAACTTCTTAAAGATGTTTTGGGCAAAGAAAAAATCGTATTTGATTTGTCGTGCAAGAAAGTCGGCGAAAAATATTTTATCACAACCGACAGATGGCAGACCGTTACAGACAGCGTAATGAATTATGATATGTTATGTAAACTTGAAGATTATTGCGACGAATATCTCATTCACGCGGTTGATGTCGAAGGAAAATGCAACGGACCCGAAACCGACATTATAGCCGAACTGTCAAAATACGAAGGCAACAGGGTTACTTATGCCGGCGGCATACGTTCGTTTGAAGATATCGAAATGATAAAGAATTCTTCGAGAGGGAAGATTGATTTTACAATAGGTTCGTCCCTTGATATTTTCGGAGGATCCCTTGAGTTTGAAAAAGTGGCTGAAGCTTATAACAGGTAAAAGAAAAAGGACCCTAATCATTAAGGTCCTTTTTGAATCTCGTTAAACTTTAATCCCTTTTAAATAGCTCTCTATATTAAAACAATATAAGGCACATTTATAAATGACTAATTATAACTTGGTTACATTTACTGCCTGAACACCTTTGTCTCCTTCGATTACTTCGAATTCAACGGCAGCACCTTCTTCAAGGGTCTTGAAACCTTCGGATACGATTCCCGAGTAGTGTACGAAAATGTCTTTTCCGGACTCGTCGGAAATAAATCCGTAACCCTTCTGGTTGTTAAACCACTTTACTGTACCTTTCATGTCGGTATACCTCCGTAAAAAATTAAGTTGCACACGCAACACAAATAGAATATCATAATAAAAATTGTATGTAAAGTTATTTTAAAAGGATTTGAGTATGAAAAAAGATGTTGAAAATAACAAAAAATCAGGCAATTTGCTCATGTACTGGTTGCTGATGATGTCTATGTTTTTTTTCGCCGTCACAGTGATTATTTTTGTTGGTTTTGTGAAGATAAAAAAAGAATTCGAAACGCTTAGAGACACATCTTTTGCACAAAGCAGCGAGTATGAAACGGAGATTTCGAATCTTCAGCAAAAAGTAGCTCTTTTGGCGGAAAGAGTAAGTATAGACAACGAATATAAATCGATAGAGGAAGCCAAGAAAAATCCCTTCGGCATTCCGGTTTCGGGACAGGCCACGATTGTATCCGAACCCAAGGATGAAGAGGATGATACCGAGAACGAAAATCAAAACAACGATCAAAATTCCGAAACCTCTTTTGAAGACGATTTGATGAATCCTTATACGCTTGAAATATCCCTTGTAAGAGGATCGAAAATCATTGCTGCGGGAAACGGAATTGTCGATGAAATATCCGAAGACGATTTGTACGGTTATATTGTTAAAATCAACCATCAAAACGGATATGTGAGCATCTACAGATACAACGAGGAACCCAAGGTTTCCAAGGGCGACGAAGTTCTTAAAGGACAGATGATATTTGAAGTTACAAAAAACAAAGGTACCCTCGCATATCATATTTTATACGAGAATACCTATATTAATCCTTTTGACGTTATAGAGATATCGGGTTAATTATTTGTTTTTGTTTTTTTTCGCGAGACGGTTGAAAATCATTTCGTAGCCGTCGCATCCGTAATTAAGGGATCTGTTTACCCTGCTGATGGTTGCGGTCGAAGCACCGGTCTTTTCGACTATTTCCATATACGTTTTCTTGTCGCGAAGCATGGTTGCCACTTCAAAACGCTGGGAGAGCGACAACAATTCGTTTATGGTGCATAAATCTTCAAAAAATGTATAACAATCTTCTTTTGTTTCAAGGCAAAGGACAGCGTCAAAAAGCGAATCCATTGCATCTGTTTTTAATTTGGGATTCATATTAAAACCTCCGAACTTTAACGCTTAAAAACTGTAAAACTTTACATTTGTAAAGCGACTATGAGAAGTATATCATAATATTTTTTTCTTTTCAATTGATTATTTTATTAAATCGGTCTCACATCCTTTACTTTTAAGTATATTATTATTATAATTTAATAGTATCCATGGGCGAAAAATCATTTTTTTGTCCATTTTCAAAAGGGGAAAATCACAAAATTTTACAATTATGAGTTCAAATAAAAAAGACGATAAGAACGAACCCAAATCTTTTGACGATGTTTTGAATTCCATCCTCGAAGAGATGGATAATGTCTTGAACATCAAAAGCGATGATATTCCGAACATCGATTTATATATGGATCAGGTTCTTTCTTTTCTTGACGACAAACTGAATTACACCAGAAGAAGTACACAGGACGGCGAAGAAAAGATTTTCACCAAGACGATGATTAACAATTACGCCAAAAACGATTTGCTTCCTTCTCCGGTAAAAAAGAAATATTCGAAAGAACATATGATGACTTTGATTTTCATCTATTATCTTAAAAGTTTTCTTTCGATAAACGATGTATATACTCTGATAAATCCGATTACCGAGGATTATTTCAACGGTAAGGGAAGCATCAACTTCGAGGATGTTTACGATTATATTTTGGATGTCGGCGAACAAAGGATAGGGTTACTCAGAAAAGACATTCAGGAAAAATACAAAGCGAGCCTGGAATCGTTTTCCGATGTTGAAGGCGAAGAAGGCGAGTATTTAAGACTGTTTCTTCTCATATCTCTTTTGAGCTATGATATTTTTATAAAGAAAATGCTGGTTGAACAACTGATTGACGAAATCAGGATCACGCAAAAAGAGAAGGTTGAAGAAAACTCGAAATCAGACAAGAAAAAAGGTAAATAATTCACAAAAGGGGTTTTGGGGATGAAGAAAGTTATTATTATTGGGGCCGGACCTGCCGGATTAACGGCGGGATATGATTTGTTATCGAAATCATCGGATTACGATGTTACCATTATAGAGGAATCGCCTGTTGTGGGCGGTCTTTGCGCTCGCCTTGAAAATGATGAAAACGTTTTGGATGCGGGCGGTCATTTATATATTTCCAACAACCCGGCGGTAAAGAAATTCTGGTCATCCGTACTTCCCGCTCAGGGTGTTCCTTCCAAAGACGATTTACAATTGGACAGATATTGCAAGATAAACAACGACGGACCCGATCCCGAGGTCAGCGACGATGTTCTTTTGTCGCGTGAAAAAATCACCAGAGTTTACAAAGACGGTAAATTTTTTGAGAGCCCGATTAAATTCAATAAAGACGCTGTAAAGAATTTCGGTATTGCAAATTCGATTAAGACCGGTTTTTCTCAAATCGGCGGTAATGTCTTCAAACATAAAGAACTCTCGCTTGAGGATTATTACGTTAATCGTTTCGGCAAACAGCTTTATTCAATGTTCCTTGAGGAATACCTTGAGAAAATCTGGGGAAAAGAACCTTCGAAAATCAAAGCCGAATGGGGCGAAATTGCCGAGAAGAGCCTTATTGCGCCCGTTATCAGCACGGAAAAGAATATAAGGGATTACGAAAAATTACCTGCTCCCTATGCCAACAGATATTATTATCCCAAATACGGTTCTTTCCAGATGTGGGAAACGGCTGCTGACAGATTTATCGAAATGGGCGGCAGTATTCATAAGAATTGCAAGGTTACCGGATTTACATACGGTGCGGATAAGATTATTTCGGTCAGATGCTGTGCCGACGGCGACGAATTTATAGTACCCTGCGATTATCTTATTTCTTCGATGCCGATCAGGGATTTGATTCTCGGTATGGATGATGTGGACGGCAGTATCAGATTGGCTGCCGAAAACCTCACTTACAGAGGATTGATAAGCGTTTGTGTCGAACTTTCCGATATGAAATGGAAGAATGACAATAAAGAATACAAATCGATTGACGATATTGTTCCCGATTCCGTTATTTATATCAGCGATCCGAATCTTAAAGTATCAAGAATTCAGGTATACAATAATTTTTCGCCTTATATGATCAGAGACTCAAAACATTTTTACCTGGGTCTGAATTATTATTGCAACGAAGGCGATTATTACTGGTCGATGGGCAACAGAGACTGGAGAAAGACGGTTGTCAATGATTTGCTGAAACTCGGAATCATCGATTCGGAAGAAAGCATAATCGGTTATAACAAAACAAAATACAGCAAGGCTTTCCCCATGTATTATGACGGATACGAAAACCTTGAAAAAATAATAAATTTCCTTAACGGATTCGAAAACCTTTATTGCGTCGGAAGAAACGGACAGCACAGATTCAGTTCCGTTGACGAAGCAATGAAGACTTCGTTTGAAGCCGTAAACAACATTATCGGTAATGTAAAAACAAAGGATAATGTATGGAAAGTAAACGAAAAAACAACCGAAGACGATAAGGTCTACAATTCGGCATTGCTTTCGGGTGAGGGCGAATACAGGGGCAATTATATTCCTCTTCAGAAAAAGCTCGATTTGGACAACAATGATGAAGACAAGGAATACGTTCCTCCCAGAAGAATGCGCCGTCCTATGATGACGCCTATTAAGAAAGCGGATCCCAACAAACTTTCCGAGCCCATTATTATCAACGATTCCGTTGTTATTGCCGCGAGACCCGAGAAATCCATTCCCATCTCCGATGAAGATGTTACGGACGAAGCGTTGTTAAATGAACAGTCTGCGGTTGAAAGCGTTACGGAATCCGTTCAATTTGACGATTTTGATACCAAGGAAGAATACGAAGTTAAAGAAGTTGCAAACGAATACGAGGGAAATGTCGAAAATACCGAATCTTTAAATGATGCGGATTTATTTGCCATGGCCAACGAATCGATTGAGCTCGAAGAAAATGCTCAAATAGATGCGATCGAGGAAGATATAATACCCGAGGCGGTTTCGGATACGGTCGAGACTGCAGAAGATACAACCGAACAAAAAATCGAGCTTACAAACGATTATCTCGATGAAATTTTAGGACTTGATTTCGACGAAGGAAAGAAGAAAAAAACCTCAAAGGCAAGAGGTAAAAAGGCTGCAGTCAAAGAAAAGAATTCGATTGACGATTCTTTGGAAGAAAAGAATGAAGATGCTTTAACCGAATCTTTTGCCAAAGAAGCAGCTAAGATTCTTGAAGAATTCGCGGTTGAAGAAAATACTGAGATTATCGAAACCGAAGAACCGATTGTCGAAGCAGTTTCCGAGACTTTGGAAGAAGCCGTTATTGAAGCGGTTCCCGAATTTGTTGAAGAAGCAGCAATCGAGGAAGTTCCCGAGACAGCGGATGAAGCCGTTATTGAAACTGTTCCCGAGACTGTTGAAGAAGTCACAAGCGAGGATGTTTTCGAGAC
>JAGADU010000110.1 GCA_017613435.1 Lachnospiraceae bacterium
AACACTCTCGGAAGACCGATGAGAGCGGTTTCTTTAATGACCTCGTATTACCCTCTTGACGAAGCTTTCCCCAAGAGGGCGCACGAAGCGTTTTCGGATCGCGAAATAACATTCCAGTGGGATTACCCTTACGACGATTACGAGACCTATAAAGGCGGTCTTATAGGAATGACCGACAGGGAACCCTTCAACTGGATGAGGGATGTAAGAAAACACGGGCAGGATGTCTGTCTTACGATCACCATCGACACAAACGTATCGGACGATCACATAAGAGCCATTGCCAAAGATTTGGCTGCATTCGGAAGAGTAATGCTTCGCATCAATCACGAAGCGTCGGGCGACTGGTTCTCCTTTACCAAAAGAGCGACATACGATCAGATAGCGCTTTTCTTTGCGCATGTCTGCGATATTTTTCATGAAGAAGCAAAGAACGTAAAACTGATTCTCTGCCTTAACGGTTTTTCCAAGCCGGATGATGAGAAAATGGAGATGGAAGATACATTTGCTCCCGCAATCAAAGCCTGCGATATTTTTTCGATGGACCGTTACATGGCGCTTCACTGGGGCTGGCCCTACGACATTGCAAACAAGGACACCAAAAACTATTACAGGGAAAAAGTTAAAAACATATACGAAATGGGCAAAAGGTGCGCTAAGAGATTTGAACTTGTCGCAGGCGAAAAACGAGACATGGTATTATCCGAAATGAACGCCGACGGAGATGTTACGGGACCTTACGATCAATGCGAGATGTTAAAGGAATTCTGCGCTCTTTTGAAGGAAGACGAAGAAAAATGGCTTGAAGGATTTACTTTCTATCAGTTCAGAGACCGCGGAAGACTCGGCCTTGAATGGGAAGATCCGAACAATTCCGAAGTCGGCATAAAATTACCGCTGATGGATACCTTCAAAGAGATAATAAACGATGAATATTTCATGCCTTCGATGGAAGAAAAAGAAAACGTTTCGCTCCCCGCAAAATTAAGATGGGGCGGAGCCGAAGACAGTGACGGAATAGCGCTTGAAATAAAATTCGATAAGGAACCGGTATTTTTCGAGGCATATTTTAAAGACGATTTAAAAGATGCCAACCTTATGATGGAAATAAACAAAAAATGGTTTTACAAAGCACCGGGTACCGAATTCATAGATTTCATGCCGGCGTTTTTCGAGGGAGAAAAAGTTACGGGAAAGACTTTGACGCTTAAAATTTTCGCGCCTCCCGCAACGGGCGAGAACGATCCCTCGCAGGGAGATGACTGGAAAACGAATTATTATTATACGTTAAACAAACTGCCCGAAATCAGACTCGATTATCAGGCGGTTATCTGAAAAGAAAATGAATAACCAAGCAAAAGAGAGGAAAAAAATGGAAAGAATTATTACAAGTTTATTGGAGACCGATGCATATAAGTTTTCAATGGGACAGGCAATTTATCATCAGTTCAGCGATTACAAAACCACATGGGATTTCAAATGCCGCAATACGGACGTTCATTTCACTCCCGAAATGGTTGAGGAAATCAAAAGACAGATAAAACTTTACTGCGATTTGAGATTCAAGGAAGACGAACTTGAATATCTTCACAATATAAAATGGATTAAAGGTTCTTATGTTGATTTCTTAAGACTTTGGAAGCCGAGATTTGAGGATTTCGCCATCACAACCGATGCGGAATGCGGTCTTGCAATCGAAACCAAAGGAACATGGCTTAACACGTCCATGTATGAAATCCCCACTCTTGCAATTGTTAACGAAGTTTATTTCAGAATGGCTTACGATTACGAAGATCTCTTCAAGAGTTTCAGGGAAAGACTTGCAAACAAGGTTTCCAAACTCGAAAGCGGTATTTACGAAATAAGTTCTTTTTCGGAATTCGGTATGAGAAGAAGACTTTCGGCGGAAGCTCAGGATCTGGCGGTAAGATCCCTCAAAAACGGGAAACTCCGCAATTCCACATTTGTCGGAACATCTAATGTTTATCTTGCAAAAAAATACGGAATCACTCCCGTCGGAACCATGGCTCACGAATGGATCATGTGTGTCGGACAGGGAAACCACAAACACAATCCCGCTTATTCGAACTGGTATGCGCTTGATGCATGGGTAAAAGAATACGGAGTGTTAAACGGAACGGCTCTTACGGATGCCATTACCACAAAATGTTTCTTAAAGGATTTCCAGCTGACTTATTCGACTCTGTTCTCCGGATGCCGTCATGACTCGGGAGATCCTTACGAATGGGGCGATATGATGATCGAGCATTACAAAAATCTCGGAATCGATCCCATGACAAAGATGCTTCTTTTCAGCGACAGTCTTGATTTTGACCGTGCAACGGCCATCAACAATTATTTTAAGGGCCGCGTAAAAGTGGCTTTCGGAATCGGAACGTATATTGCCAACGACACAAAAGCACCGGCGCTTAACATTATCATGAAAACGACGGCGTGCAACGGAATGGATGTTGCAAAGATTTCGGATGTCGAAGGAAAAGGAATGTGCAAGAGTCCCGAATACATTCACTATCTCAAGAGATGTATCGAATGGAGACTCTCGCATCCCGATGATTTGTTAAGATAATTACGGAGGTTATTATGAGATACAATTACAAGACACAGAATGTCTGTGCCGTCCAGATAAGTTTCGATCTTGACGGTGACAAGGTTTCGAACATTCAGTTTCTCGGCGGATGCAACGGAAATTTAAAAGCGATATCAAAACTTGTTGACGGAATGAGCGTTGATTATATCGAGAGCAAACTGAAGGGAAACACCTGCGGAATGAAGAACACTTCCTGTGCGGATCAGCTTGCCGTTGCCGTAAGAAAAGCATATGAGGAGAGCAGGGGCTGAAAGAGAACAATTTGAATTTAATCGGGGGGAACAGATGCAGGGATATTTTTACGGATGGTATTTAAAATGCCAGTCAAAAGACGAAACAATCGCTTTCATAGTCGCAAGACACAAAAACGGAAAATCTGAAACTTCTTCCCTTCAGATAATCACCAAGGACGGGGCTTACAATATCGATATGCCGGGAAAGGCATTCAGGAAAGACAGGGTCAACATTTTCCTTGGAAAAAACAGGTTCGGAAGAAACGGAATCAGAGTCAATATGGACAATCCGGGCATGAGGATTAAGGCCAAGCTTGATTTCGGCTCCCTTACACCGATAAAGTACGACATAATGGGACCTTTTGCTTTAATTCCTTTTATGGAATGCAGACATGCGGTTTTGAGCATGCGGCATTCGGTTAACGGAAAAGTAAGCATTAACGGGAAAAAATACGCTTTCGAAAACGCTCTGGGTTATTGGGAGGGAGATTCCGGAAAATCATTCCCGAAAGAATATCTTTGGACACAGACGTTTTTCGGCGGAGGTTCCGTAATGCTTTCGGTGGCTCATATTCCTTTCGGGGCGTTAAACTTTACCGGAATAATAGGCATTGTTTACTATAACCAGAAGGAATACCGGTTTGCGACATATCTCGGAGCGTACATCAGGGAACTGAGGGATAAAAAGGTCAGGATCAAACAGGGAACCATGGAACTTGAAGCAGGCATTTTGGAGGCAGATGCCAAAGCCTTAAATGCGCCTGTCACGGGTCTTATGACCAGGACCATCCATGAGAGTGCATCCTGCAAAGCTTACTACAAATTCAGGGTTAACGGCAAAACGATTTTTTCTTTTAAAACCAATCGGGCGTCGTTCGAATACGAATATCCCTATTAAGGTATTTTGTATTCACAAAATTTTATTTGTGGTATAATAAAAAAGTGTAAAAATTTTGACATTTATATGTCGGAAGAGAAGAGGGGTTGTAAAAATGGGAAGAGAAGATTTAAAAAAATCAATGGAAATTGCCAAGCGTAACAAGATAGCGGTTTCGTGTTATTTGATTACCATAGGTATTATTACGGCTGCTTATTTGCTTGAGGTAGTCAAACAAAACCGTACGTTACCGTATTTTATTACCGTATCGGTTGTTATTTGGGTTCCGGGTATAGCCACGGCCGTATTCAACAAATTAAAATCAAACAGTCATGTCGTCAGATATATGATTCTCTTTGGATTTTCGCTTCCTTGGGGAATTCTTTTGTTTACAGCGACTAACGATCTGGTTGTTACATACGCACTTGTTATTTTAATAGCACTGAATGCTTATTCCGATGTTAAATTCGCGCTGGTTACGGCGTTTGTTCTGAACATAATTAATATTATTTCTTTAATACTTTCACTTATCTCAAAGGGATTTACCAACGAAGCCATAGTTACACTTGAGATTCAGGTAATGCTTATCCTTCTTTGCGGCGCATACAATGTATTTATCGCCAAGACGAATTCAATGTTAAACAGCGGCAAGATGCATCAGATCGAACAGGAGAAAAACAATACCGCAGCTCTTCTCAACCAGATTATTACGGCTTCTGCCGCAATAACCGAGGGAATTGAAGAAATGACGGGCAAGATGAAAGTCCTTGACGATGCCATGAACAGAACATGTACGGCGATGGAAGAAGTAAGCACCGGAACCGGCGAATCCGCCGAATCCGTACAGACTCAGATGGTAATGTCCGAAGAGATACAAAACAAGATAGAAGAAGTTTCGCAACATACCGACGCTATTACAAAGAGCGTTAAGAAGACGATGGAAGCCGTTAAAATCGGTGACGAAAACATGAGGAATCTCGAAAGCGAAGTCGAGAAATCAAAATTGTATTCGGATAAAGCAGCCGAAGAATTAACCGAGCTTGAAAATTATACCAAGCAGATGCAGACTATCATCGAACTTATCAACAACGTTGCGGATCAAACCGATTTGCTTGCTCTTAACGCAAGTATTGAGGCAGCAAGAGCCGGTGATTCGGGAAGAGGATTTGCGGTTGTCGCTTCCGAAATTTCGAATCTTGCCAATCAGACTCAAAGCGCTACGGACGATATAAAGAATCTTATTACAAATATCAACAACAAACTTGCGGATGTGGACAAAGCCATCAAGGCCTTCCTCGAAGGAAGCAGCAAGCAGCACAAAGTTGCGCTTGAAACCGCAGGCAGTCTTGATGCGATAAAGAAAGACACAGGAAACATTGAGGAAAACATCGACGGACTGGCGGTAGCGGTCGAAAGACTTGCGGAGGCGAACAAAACGATTGTCGACAGCGTACAAAACATTTCGGCGATACTCGAAGAAGTTTCGGCTCATTCGAGCGAAACATACGAATCCAGTCGAGTTAATTCGGAAACCGTAAGCGATGTAATGATAATAGTAAATCAATTACAGGAACAGGCAGAATCTTTAAAGCAGGAAACAAACGATTGATATAGATATCAAAACCCGGAAATTTAAAGATTTTCGGGTTTTATATTGATTAAGGGTTGTAAGGGAGAACAAAAGAAGTGGGAGTAAGAATAATAGCTGACTCTTCCAGCGATGTTTCGCAGGATACAGCAAAAGAGTGGGGCATTACGATTATTCCGTTGAAAATCAGATTTGGAGACGAAGAATTTTTAGACGGAAAAACGATTACCAACAAGAGATTTTACGAGAGACTTATCGAATCGGACGAACTGCCGAAAACCAGTCAGATTTCTCCTGCCGATTACGAAGAATATTTCTTCGAGGCGGTTGAAACAGGAGATGAGGTTGTATGCCTGACGATTTCTTCCGGAGTTTCCGGATGTGTTCAAAGCGCAACGATTGCAGCAAATGAATATCCGGGAAAAGTATACATTGTCGACAGCAGACAGTTTTGCATTTCGTATTACATTCTTGTCGAATATGCGGTCAGACTGCGCGATGAGGGCAAAAGCGCAAAGGAAATCGCGGATGAGATTGAAAGAGTAAGGGATAAGGCTACCGTATTGAGCGTTTTCGATACTCTTGAATATTTAAAGGCCGGCGGAAGACTTTCCTCGACCGCTGCTTTTGTCGGCGAACTTTTATCGATCAAACCCGTGATTACGATTAATGACGGAATAGTCAATGTTATCGGAAAAGCCAGAGGTTCGAAGAAGGGCAACAATATTCTTATAAGCAAAGTCAAGGAACTCGGGGGAATAGATTATTCGATGCCCCTTTGCGTCGGATACACCGGACTGTCGGACGAGCTTTTGCAAAAATATCTTGAAGACAGCAGGGATCTTTACGACGGAGACATTTCCGAGATTAAGAAAATAAGCGTCGGAGCGACGATAGGCACATATGCGGGACCGGGAGCCATTGCGGTGGCATTCTTCCCCAAAGGAATATAAAAGGACGGAACAAAACATGAATCTGGAAGGCATAACAAAATATCTCGATTCCCTTGTGGACGAAAAAGATTTTCCTTCTGTTGACTGTGTGATTTTCAGGGATCACGAAATGGTTTACAGACATATGAAGGGAACAAACGATAAGGAAAGAAAAATATCTGTAAGGGAAAATCAGCAGTATCTGATGTTTTCCATGACAAAGGTTCAGACAATGGTTGCTTTTATGCAGCTTGTGGAGGAAGGTTTGATTTCTCTTGAAGACGAGGTTTCAAAATATCTTCCCGCATACAAAGATCTTCTTTACGAAAAAAGAGAAGGAAATGCCATCGATATCGAAAAATGCAGCGAACCGATGAGAATAAAACACCTCGTATCGATGCAGTCCGGACTTGATTACAATCTTGAAAGAGCCGGCATATTGAGGGTTTTGGGCGAAAAGGGAGCAAATGCCACAACAAGGGAAATCGTGGATTCGTTTGTACAGACTCCGCTTAAATTCGAGCCCGGCACGCATTTTTTATACAGTCTCAGTCACGATGTGATTGCCGCAATCATTGAAGTTGTCTCCGGCAAATCATTCGGAGAATATCTCAAGGAAAATATTTGGGACAGGCTCGGAATGAACGATACTTTCTTCGCAAAGCCCGTCAATTATTTAAGCAATCTTGCAACGCAGTTTATATGCGATAATTCGGGCAATATTGTCCCGATGGACCCCACGTGCAATTATCAGCTTTCCGAAAAATACGAAAGCGGCGGCGCAGGTCTTATAAGCACCACAATGGATTATGCCAAACTTGCCGATACGATAGCGTGCGGCGGTGTAAACAAAGACGGCAAAAGAATCATAAAAGCCAAAACGATTGAAACAATCAAAACAA
Source organism: Lachnospiraceae bacterium (assembly GCA_017613435.1). Taxonomy (GTDB): domain Bacteria; phylum Bacillota; class Clostridia; order Lachnospirales; family Lachnospiraceae; genus UBA3766. Next base: position 7,141 of record JAGADU010000110.1, read on the forward strand.
ATCTTCTTTGCGAAGATTCTCTTAAAGATATCGAGGTTACGATGGGCAGAAGAGGATACGGTTACGGATGCGGAATGCAGGTTTTGATGGATCCAGTAATTCTTTGTTCGAAAGCTCCCGTAGGAGTGTTCGGATGGGACGGAGCTGCGGGAAGCTGCATTTTTATGGATACCGTCAACAAACTTTCGCTTGTGTATACCATGCATGTGAGGAATTGCGGAATGGCTTATTCCGAGGTCCATCCCAAACTTCGCGAACTGCTTTATTCATAATTGATTCACTCGGTTTTGTTTAAATCGAAAGGATAGTGCCATGAAAGATTTCATAAGAGAACTTAACAGCTATTCGGGTATCGGCGTCAAGATGCTGACATACAAGAGGGAAATCAAAGCTACCAAGGTTAATCTCGGAAGCAGCAGGGAAGTTTATTTCCTTCATTTTGAGCCCCCTGTTAAAAAGCATTCGGAAATAGTGATTTACATTCACGGAGGCGGATGGAACAGCAAATCGCCGAGAGACTTCGAATTCATCGGGCAAAGAATAGCCAAAGAAGGATATGAATGCATAATCATGGGATACAGAAAAGTTCCCCATGTGCATTTCAATCAGATTATTAACGACATATGCATCGAATATAAATCGGTACTTAGATATCTTCAGGGGAAAAATATCGATGCAAGCCGTGTGATTGTCATGGGTTCGTCGGCAGGCGCGCATTTGGGTTCCCTCCTTGTTTATGACAAGGAACTCCATCAAAAATACAGAATCGGAGCCAAGAGATTTGTCGGATTCATCGGTCTTGCCGGCCCTTACTGTTTTGAGGGAAAACTTCCGTGGGCGCTGAAACAGCTTGTTTCGGATCTTTTTGAAAAAGACCAGGAATGGTCCGAAGGCGAGCCTTACAGCAGAATAGATTTGCTTACGGCCGACGATTACGAAATCTCGATTCCGATGTATCTTATTCAAAGCGATCACGACGGTGTTATAGATATGGAACACACGCTTGTGTTTGCAAGAAAAGCCATGGAGATGAATATTCCCGTGACTTTCTATAAAGTTACCGATTCGAAGAATACGCATACATATTATTCGACGGCGGTATTCTTTGATGATTTGTCCAAAAGCAGAACACTTCAGGTAATATTTAATTACCTTGGGCAGATGAGTGAAAAATAATTTACAATAAGGGGGTTGTAAATGATGGATATTACTCACAGAAAGATTAACAAAGTATTAAAAATCACAGACGGAAACAACAATCCGATAGCGGGTGAGAAAATTCATGTCAAATTGACAAATCATGATTTTCTTTTCGGATGCGGTGCTTTCGAGACAATTTATTATATGAATAATCCTGAAGGGGAAGAATACGACAGGCTCAAAGACGGAATCGACAAGTGGCTGGATTTGTTTAATTACGGCACGCTTCCTTTTTACTGGGCTCTTTATGAAAAAAACGAGGGCGAAACGGACGAAAACCTGCTTAAACCCGCAGCCGAATTCTTGTTAAGCAAGGGCGTTAAAACCAAGGGGCATACCCTTTGCTGGCATTCGGTATGCGCAAAATGGCTTCTGGATTACGACAACGATGCCGTTATGAATAAGCTTTTAAAACGTATAGAGAGAGAAATGTCCGCATTCAAGGGCATTATCGATATCTGGGATGTTATAAACGAAGTTGTGATTATGCCTGATTTCGACAAAGAAGACAATGCGATTACAAGGCTTTGCAAGGATAAGGGCAGGGTCGGACTCACCAGGGAAGTTTTTGATATGGCCAAATCCGTCAATCCCGATGCCACGCTTCTTATCAACGATTTCAATACTTCGTCCTCATACGAAAAACTGATTGACGAATTGCTCTCCGCCGGAGTTCCCGTTTCGGCAATAGGCATTCAGTCCCATCAGCACCAGGGATTCTGGGGCAGGGAAAAACTCGAAGAAGTGCTTGAGCGCTATTCGCGTTTCAATCTGCCGATTCATTTTACCGAAAATACGCTTGTATCGGGTTCGCTTATTCCCGAATATATCGTGGATTTGAACGACTGGCAGGTTGAAGAATGGCCTTCGACTCCCGAGGGAGAAGAAAGACAGAAAAAAGAAATGGAAGAGATGTATCGAATTCTTTTCGCACATCCTTTGGTTGAAGCGGTCACCAACTGGGATTTCAGGGACGGTGCATGGCTTAAAGCTCCGAGCGGAATTGTAAGAATCGACGGCAGCGCAAAACCCGCGTATTATATGTTAAAAGACCTTATACACGGCGAATGGAGCACGGATCTTACTATTGAAAGCGACGAAAACGGATTCGTAAAATTCGAAGGCTTTAAGGGAGAGTACGAGATTGAATGTTCGGGTCTTACAAAGAAGGCTTCATTTTTAAATAACGACGAAGAACAAATTAAGTTCGAAATCGGTTGATAATTATGGGTTTTCGGCGCAAAAGCCCAAATTGAAACGATAAAAACAATTCAATACCGAAAGAAACGAGAAAAAACAGGGATAAAAACTTGTTTTTTCTTTTTTTGCATTGTGCTTTTATTGGACTTTTATTATAATTTTTTTGTATGTGAAAAAAATTCACGATTACCAAGGAGGATGAAAATGAGCAAGAAAACTATGGCTTTTGTGATGGCTGCGCTTTTGTTTTTCGGTTCGTTCGTTATGTTCTTACCGATAAACGTCAAGGCAGCGCCTACAGAAAAGACTTATACCTTTTCGGATCTTAAATCCACTATGGAATACGGCTTAACGTCAAGCATTGACGGAAACGGCGTATTGGAAATCAATTTTGAGGACCAGTACAAATCGCAGTTTTATGCTATTCCTTCGGATATTGATCCCGATACGATCACCAAGGTCGTATTCGATGTGACAAGCGGCAATGCGGCAGATCTCGCATTCAAGCTTCATACACAGAGTGACTACGATTCGGACAACAAGGGAGGCACTCCCGTTTCTTACGGTTCGCCCCAGATTATTCCCGATACAAAGGGATGCAAATATTTCTCGATCATGTCACTTAATACGGGTTCAACCAAAGCTAAAATCGCAAGCGTTACTTTTACGGTTTCGGGCGAAGGCAATCCTTCCGGTTCCGATTCCGAACCCGATGCCGGTCCCAGCGTTGAAGGCGAAAACCTTTTACAGAACGGAAACTTTGCCGATGCAGATGTTTCAATGTGGGGAGCAGAACTTGAAGGCTCGGCAAAAATCACCACGGGCGTAAGCGATACACCCATCTTCGGAGATGTTACGACATACGGTATCATCAGCGACAGACAAAGACCTTACGACTGCTTCGGCTACGATGTTACGAGTCTTGTCGAAAACGGACAGACATACGCATATTGCTTCTATGTAATGCTTTCCGACGAATACGAAGGAGCACCCGCTACACAGCGCCAGGTTGATTTTGCTCCCTATGTTACAACAGACGGTAATACGAGTTATCTCGGTTCTTATTCGGCGGAAGTTCAGGGCTCTTCAAGCCAGCAACTTACTCCCGGCGAATGGACCAAGTTTGAAGGTACATTCAAAGTGGCAGCTTCCGGAAATCTCGATAAAGTAGTATTGAGATTCCTCGAACAGGGTGAAAATTACGGCGAAGGCGCATGCGTTAAAGGTACATATTATCTCACGGGTGCTTCTTTCATAAGCCTTAACCTTGAAACAAAGAAGATTGAACAGGGTATTCCCAATCTTAAAGATGCTCTTACAGCCGATTTCGGCGACGATATGATCTGCGGTACTTCGCTTTCGGGTTCCGAAATCAACGACAAGGTTCTTATGGAACTTGTTCAGAAGCACTTCAATGCGGTTACTCTCGGTAACGAATTAAAGCCCGATTCACACCTCGGCAACAGCATCAGAGGAACTGAGAAGGCTACTATCAACGGTCAGACAATAGATGTTCCCGTGCTTGATTATTCAAATGCGGAGAGATATCTTGATTATTTCCTTGCATGGAACGAAGAACATCCCGAAAGTCCTTTCAAGATCAGAGGACATGTTCTCGTATGGCATTCACAGACACCCGAATGGTTCTTCCATGAGGATTACGATGCTTCCAAGCCCTATGTTGCTCCCGAAGTTATGACACTTCGTCAGGAATGGTACATTAAATCCGTTCTTGAGCATTATGTGGGCCAAAACAGCAAATACAAAGATTTATTCTACGGATGGGATGTTGTAAACGAAGCTGTAAGCGACGGAACGGGAACTTACAGAAACGATTCCGAAGGATCGAGCTGGTGGGCAGTTTACAAGAGCAATGAATTCATTGTAAACGCATTCATTTTTGCGAATAAATATGCTCCCGCAGACGTAGAACTTTATTACAACGATTACAACGACTGCACACCCGACAAAGTAAACGGCATCGTTAAACTTCTCAACGACGTACTCGCGGTTGAAGGCACAAGAATCGATGCTATGGGTATGCAGGGTCACTATGACAGCACATATCCCACAACCGATCAGTTCATCGATGCCGCTGCAAAATACGGCGAAGTTGTAGGCAAGATTATGCTTACCGAAGTTGACTTCAAATCCAGCAGCGCTTATGACGGAACGGAAGCTACTCTTAAGGGTGAATATGTAAGACAGGCTTACAGATACAAAGCGGTTTATGATGCAATGAAAGAAGTTGATTCCAAGGGAATCGCCGAAGTCGGAGGTTTCATTGTTTGGGGTGTAATCGACGGCAATTCATGGCTTCAGGCTTACACGGGCGTAGGCGGAGGTGTTACCGACGGCAGTCCTCAGTGTCCTCTTCTTTTCGATGACGACATGAAGGCAAAACCCGCTTTCTGGGCACTTGTAGATCCCACAAAGCTTGAGCCCGAAACAAAATCCGTTGCAATCATGCAGGCCATGCCCGATGATTTCAGTCTTGCTCCCGAATATACATTCACCGGCGAGAACACAGGAGTTTCATTCCAGACTATCTGGAACGAAGGACAGGTTCAGTTTAAAGTAACCGTTACGGATGCCGATCAGGACGAGACGGACGGCGTAAAGGTTTACCTTGACAAATACAATTCGAAGACCAGCGGTATCAAGAACAAGATGGTAGAAGGAAAGAGAAGCGATGTTCCTTCAACCGATGACGGAAAGTACACATTGATTTTGAACGTTCCGGTAGATACGGCGGAAGCAAATGCCGTTGTCGGATTCGATATCGTTGTCACAAACAAGGACAAAACAATAGTATTTAACGATACTACAATGGCTCAGGAAACATCCAGCCAGTATTATGCGGAAGGAAGACTTAAAGCATTCCTCTTCATTCCCAAGGGAAGCGCAACGGTTGACGGCGAACTTGACGATTCATGGAACAATGCGGTTACGGTTGTTCTCGGAAACAAGACCGACAACCCCGTTGCAAAGGCAAACGTTAAACTTCTTTGGGATGAAGAATATCTCTACGCATATGCTGAAGTAACGGATCCCGTATTGAATAAGGATTCCGGCGAAGTTCACGAACAGGATTCGTTCGAAATCTTTATTGACGAAACAAATTCCAAGGCATCCGCTTACAACGATGCAACAAAGCAGTACAGAATAAACTACGAAAACGAGCATTCGTTTAACGGAGACAAGTGTGTCGAAGAAAATGAAACAACATTTGTTAAGGTTACCGATACGGGATATATCGTTGAAGGCGCATTCAAATGGACCGAGATTACTCCCGCAGAAGGCAATTACATCGGAATCGAACTTCAGATTAACGATGCCGATGAAAACGGTGTAAGAATCGGTACCGTAACGTGGAACGATATTACCAACCAGTGCTGGTCAAATCCCGGATGCTTCGGTACAGGTATGCTTGTGGCTGCTTCAGGTGCTGCTCCCGCGGCAGACGGAAGTGCCGATACAACCGACGGCAAGTCCAAGAGCAAGGTCGGACTGATTGTCGGAATCTGTGCTGCAGCAGTTCTTGCAGGTACGGCAGCATTCGTATCTCTTAAGAAGAAACCCGAAGACGAAGCAAAAGATGCAGAGTCCGAAAAAGAAGATTTCGACAAGGGAGATATCAAAGAAGAAACTTCAGAAGAAAAAGCTTCCGAAGAAAAATCCGACGAAGGCGAAACCGAGGCCGAAGCAAAAGAAGAAGCCAAGGAAGATGCCGAGGCCGAAGCAAAAGAAGAAGCCAAGGAAGATGCCGAGGAAGAAGTAAAGGAAGAAACCGAAGCCGATTCCGAGGAAGAAGCTGAGGACGAAAATAAGGAAGAGGACAAATAAGTCCTAAGATAAAGAAATCCGAGGCAAATCGACTTACCGATTTAAAAATATGTTAAAACCCGCGCAGAGTACGATAATCGTATTTTGCGCGGTTTTATTTTTTATCGGACAAAAATTTGACACGAGTTAACATAATGTGTTATTATAATTGGTACCGTTGAAAAAACGGGCCGGTAAAGTTAACATAACTTGAAAGGCGAAGGAAACTTTTATGTTTAAGAAAACCATGAAGTTCGTGGCAGCAACTGCGATACTCGGTATCTGTGTTTTCACACTCTCGTATATCTACGTTTTGAGAGGAACGATTTCAAACCTCAGAGCGGATGCGAGCATGGAGAAACAAAGGAGCAGAAAATATACCGATATCATTGTCGGCGGCAGCGAAAACAGAATGGAATCCGATGTTCAGGATAAGGATACGCTTTATAACGTTGATTTTGATGTTTACGATTTGCCAAAATACTATCCTTATTACGGACAGAAGGCTTACGAGAATTATTCGGCCATTACGAATCGTTTGAGCAAACAATACAAACTCGAAGAGGTTGCATATACGGACGATTACGGATTCAGAATTTACGATGACAGATATCTTATAGCCATAGGTACTTATTTTGATGCTCCGGTCGGAACATATATCGACGTCGAACTCGAAAACGGCGTGATTATTCCCTGTATCGTCGGAGATATCAAAGCCGACGTGGACACCGACGACAACAATGTTTACAGTCTGACCTGCGGCTGCGCAACGGAATTCATCGTAGACGGCTGGAAGATAGATCCTTATACCAAAGGAGACGTTTCAAGCATATTCGAAGAATGGAATTCTCCGGTCATTCATATTATCGTATACGATTACGATTTCTTTGACGAAAATTAATAAAATCTTAAAGTGTTTAAATATTGATTTTTTATCCTAATCATAGTAGAGTATTAGTTACGGGGGCAGGGTTTGCTGTTCCCGTTTTTTATGTCTGATATTAGTGTTTAATTCTTCAAAATATAGTACAATATATATGATTGTTTAAAAGAGGAGTGACAGTAATGAAAAGCCGTTTCATTAAAACGATGACTGCAATCCTTGCGATATCCGTTTTATCGCTTTTGGGGTGCAGGACGGTCGTAACGGATGTAAATGCCGTCTTTGAAGCTAAAGGCACGGGAGAAGAACTCGGCATACCGGTTATAAATAACGAAAATTACATACAGGTTGCTTACAATCCTTCGGATGAGGTTAAAGTTGATTCGAATGAGGATATTCCGAAAGACGACGCAAAAGAAGATATCTCAAAGGAAGAAGATGTAAAAGAAAAGGAAGATTTAAGAGAAACCGAAAAAGAAACCGGGGAAGAAGACAAAAAGGAAGATAAAGATTCGGACACCCCGGATGAGAAAAAAGACAAAGCGGAAGACAAAGAAGATAAAGAAACAGACAAACAGGAAGATTTAAAAGAAGAAAAAGAAGAAAAAAATGAAGCCCAAACCGCCGATGATACGACGGAAAAGAAAGAGGATTTGAACGCCTCGATGGCTTCGGATCATTTTGACAGCGAGTTTTATGCCAATACCTATCCCGATGTAGTGGCGGCGTTCGGTAATTCACCCGAAGCGCTCTACAAGCATTATTGCGAATACGGAAAGGCGGAAGGCAGAAGTTGTAACGCGGAGGAATTTTCAATGTTAAACGAAAATTCCGAATAAAAAAGGATGGGCATTTCGTCCTGCGATATTGTTATTTTTTAGACAATGTGGTATATTTATCGCAGGCGGGATTATTTAAGACATGAAAGATAAAGAAAATAAGAAGAAAGTTAAGAAGTATAAACTTTCGGCTTACGGACGAAAGATGGCAAGAAAGGAGAGAAGAAAAGATTCGCTCTTTTTAATGCCCTCTTTTTTTGGTGTTTCCGTTTTTTATCTTATTCCCTTTGCGGTTGTGCTTGTTTATTCGGTCCAGGATAACCCCATTACCAAGAATTACGTGGGAATTACCAATTTCATCAATATATTAAAAAACGATGCGTTTAAATCCGCCGCGGCGAATACTTTCAGATTTTCAGCGGTTGCGGTTCCGCTTGCGGTCGTAATATCGCTTCTTATGGCAATCCTCTTGGATCAGAGCATTCCTTTGGCGTCGCAGTTTCGTACGATATTCTTGTCGCCGATGATGGTTCCTGTCGCTTCGGTAATTCTTGTTTTCAGAGTTCTTTTTGATTACAACGGAGCATTTAACGCAATAGTGAGGTTTTTTGGAGGAAGCAATATCGACTGGATCAAAAGCGAATATGCGCCCCTTGTAATACTGGCTTTGTTTTTGTGGAAAAACCTGGGTTACAACATGATTCTTTTCCTTGCGGGACTCGGAACGATTCCCAGGGAAATGATGGAAGTTGCATATCTTGATTCCTCAAACGCATTGAAACTCTTTTTCAAAATCAAGATAAGATACCTTTCTCCCACGATTCTTTTCGTGACGATAATGTCTCTTATCAATTCGTTTAAAATATTCCGTGAAGTATATCTTTTATCCGGAAGTTATCCTCACGGGTCGATATATACGCTTCAGCATTTTATGAACAATATGTTTGAATCTCTCGACTATCAGAAACTGTCTTCGGCAGCGATTATCATGTGTCTTGTGATGATAGTCATAATCGGAATCCTTTATATTCTGGAAAACAGATTCGGAAAGGATATGGAGGATTGATATGAAAGAGAAAAGGAAAGAGATTTTTTTAAAGATAAAAAAGAAATCGAAAAAAATCGCAAGAATACTGATTCTTTTTACGATAGCCCTTGCTTTTGCCATTATTTTCCTTCTTCCGACGGTTTTGACCATAACCAATTCTTTTATGAACGAAACCGAAATAAATGCGAATTACGGAAAGATATTCGCAACCACGGATAAAGGCGGCAAAGTATTCATAAGCGATACGGTGGATATAAAATTCATACCCAACAAAGTGAGTTTCGAACAGTTTTCTTCGGTACTTTTCAAAAGCCCCGATTATCTGTACAAGTTTTGGAATTCCGTAATTTACACTTTGCCGATTATGATTTTCCAGCTTGCGGTGGCCCTTCTTGCCTCGTACGGATTCATGAGGTTAAAAGGGCGGCTTAAGGAAATGCTTTTCTTCGTTTACATTATCATCTGCCTGATGCCTTATCAGGTGACTCTGGTTCCGAACTTCCTTGTGTCGAAATGGCTCAATATTCTGGATACCAGATGGGCAATATGGCTTCCCGGTATGTTTTCGCCTTTTGCCGTATATCTTTTGACGAAGTATATGAAGAGAATTCCCAAATCGATAATAGAGGCCGCCAAAGTGGACGGAGCGGGCGAATGGAAGATATTCATTCAAATATGCCTTCCTCTTTGCAAAGGCGCGATATATTCGGTTGCAATTCTTATTTTTATAGATTTCTGGAACATGGTCGAGCAGCCGCTCATTTTACTCGCGGATGAATATTTGCATCCTTTGAGTATATTCCTGAGCAAAATCAATTCCGGAGAAATAGGTCTTGCGTTTGCGGTTGCATGCATATATATGATACCCAGCCTTTTGATTTTCCTGTACGGTGAAGATTATCTTGTCGAAGGTATTTCGTATCAGGGCGGAGTCAAGGGATAAGATCGGAGGACGATATGGACAAACTTAAGAAAAGAGAAATTATAAAAAACATAGCGATTGTATTTTTGGTGATAATGCTCATTTTGACGTTTTTCTCGAATACAATCATGAACAGAACCCTTCCCGAGGTCAGCACTCAGAGCGTCACCAGAGCGTCCGTAACTACTCAGGTTCGAGGGGAAGGTGTGGTTGAAGCCGAAGATCCCTACAATGTTGTCTGCGACGAAACAAGAAAGGTTAAAAGCGTTTCAAGACGCGTGGGCGATCATGTCGGAAAAGACGAAGTGATTTACCAGCTTGAGGGAGAGACAAGCGAAGAACTTACGGAAGCAAAAAACCAGCTTTCCGAACAGCAAAGCGCCTATGACATGGCGATTTTGACAAGCGGTCTGACCAATACCGAAGTCGCACAGGTTGAAAACGGCGTTACCGCAAACACATCGACAATTCTGGCAGTATTGGAGCAAAAAGACAAGGAAATCGCGGATTTACAAAAAAAGATTGACGAATACGATGCAAAGATTGCAGACGTTGAAAGACAGATAGGAAGAACGGATTATTCCTCCACTCCCGATGTTACGAAAGAACAAAGAGCGGTAGACACCGCGCAGGAAGAATATGACGATGCAAAAGAACTGCTTGATGCAATCGATGAATACGAAGAAGCCCAAAGAGTATTCGACTGGTACGTTGCAAACAGCTCTTCTTCGGATCCCGGATACATTGAGGCCGAAAGCAACAAAGACAAAGCGCTTCAGACTTTAAATAACGCCAAGGCCAAATATTCTTTTACGGGTACGAGGGACGATGCGCAAAGCGCCTTAAATTCCAAGCAGAGCGCTCTTGATGCGGCAATCAAGAAAAAGAACGACAAACTCAATTCGGCAAACAATCAGAGTGCCGGTCTTTCGGCTCAAAGAGACCAGTTGAAGAAAGAACGCGACGAAGTGTCCGCAAAACATCAGAATGCGGTAAACGACAGGGAAAAATATTTTAATTCGGAAAAGACCAAAATCGGTCTCGAGAAAGATTATCAGTCGCTTCTTCAGGCCAAAAAGAAGGTGGACGATCTCGAAAAGAAAGCATTGGGCGGCCAGATTTTAAGCCCCGTTGCGGGTGAGATCATATCGCTCGGATTTACCGCAGGCGAAAAGATTGAAGCCGGAAGTACCGTTGCGGTTATTCAGGTTGAAGGCAAGGGCTACAAATTATCGTTCCCCGTATCGGCAAAACAGGCGAGAGCCGTAAAGGTCGGAGACGAAGTAAGCGTTGTAAACAACTGGTATTACGGTGATTTGAACGCAAATCTTGTGGCAATCCAGCCTGACAAGAGCAATGCGAGAGACGGAAAGATACTCGTATTCTCTCTTACGGGAGATTCGGTCGTACCCGGTCAGAGTCTGACATTATCGGTCGGCGAGAAGAGCTCCGAATACGATCTTGTAGTTCCCGTTTCGGCGCTTCGCGAAGACAACAACGGCAAATTTGTTTTGATTGTGGACCAAAGGAGTACTCCTTTCGGCTCGAGATACATAGCAAAGAGAGTGGATGTAAAAGTATTGGCCGAAGACGACAAGGTTGCGGCTCTCGATGCCGAACTTTTAGGCTACGAATATGTTATAACCAATTCATCCAAGCATATCGAAAACAAAGATCAGGTAAAACTTGCGGAATAAATTTTGATGGAAAAGTTTAAGAAAATTCTTTCCAAAATTAAATATTACAGGGTTATATGCGTTTTGATTTCTCTTATTTTCCTCACCGTAGGAATAATAATGAGAATAATCATAACGGCAGGCGCAAACAAATATGCCGATCAGACCGTGACAAAAAGATGGGACAAAACCGGCAAATCCGCTCATGTTTCGCTTTTTATCAAAGATTCGGCATATTTTACACGTACCGATTTGGACGGATTCGAATACAATCTTAACAAAAAACTGGATTTCAATTCGATTTATCCCGAAAACGAAGATGCGAGACGTTTTATCGACTGCTATATGACCAAGACCTCCGTATATCTTGAAGGTCCTTCCGACAGTATGCAGGTTAACTGCCTTGCCGTCGGAGGTGATTTTTTTGCGTTCCATCCCGTAAAACTTATAAACGGGTCTTATTTTGACGGAAACGACCTGATGCAGGACGGCGTTATTTTGGACGAAGAAACCGCATGGCGTCTTTTCGGATCGAACGACGTGGCGGGACAGCCTTTGTATTACGGGGAGAGAGTTTTATACGTAAAAGGCGTATACGAGAAAAACGAAAGCAAACTTTACAATTATGCGAGAGGGGACAAACCCGAAATCTTCGTTCCTTTTGATTTGGTCGATTCCGCGGATTTTCCTCTTTTTATTTCATGCATCGAAGTATGCATGCCAAATCCCATCGAAAATTTCGCTACGGGTATTGTCGAAAGCGTCTTTATGGCAGAACCTTCGAATTTTGAAATGGTTGACAATTCATCGCGCTTCAAAACGGCCAATCTCAGAACCGTTTATAAAAATAAAAAATACAGATCCATGCAAAACAACGACATTATTTATCCTTACTGGGAAAAGATTGCCAGATACGAGGAAGATTTGCTCGCACCCAAGGCCGTGGCCATGGTTTTTTGTTTTGTTTCTTCAGGCACGGTTTTTATAAGCCTGCTTCTTTTTGAAATCTCAAAACTTACCAAATTAAAAAGCAGAAACGACGATTGATTCCGACAGAATTTCTGTTGATTTATATATAAAAAAGGGATATGATGTAATCTGATTTAATTTTTGTTTTCAGGAGGATATCATGAAACCCATTAAAGAAGGAAAAGTCAGGGAAATATATGATAACGGCGATACGCTTATCATGGTTGCTACTGACAGAATCAGTTGTTTTGACGTGATTTTAAACAATGTGGTAACCAAAAAAGGAACGGTTCTCACACAGATGAGCAAATTCTGGTTTGACATGACCAAGGATATCGTTCCCAATCATATGATTTCGGTGGATGTAAATGATATGCCGGAATTCTTCAGACAGGAAAAATTCGACGGAAACAGCATGCTTTGCCGTAAGCTTACAATGCTTCCCGTGGAATGCATCGTAAGAGGTTACATTACGGGCAGCGGATGGGCAAGCTATCAGAAGAACGGTACCGTTTGCGGGATTAAACTTCCCGAAGGATTAAAAGAATCCGACAAACTTCCCGAGCCCATTTACACACCTTCCACGAAGGCTGAAATAGGCGATCACGACGAGAACATAAGTTTTGAACAAAGTGTTGATTATCTTGAAAAGCGCTTCCCCGGCAAAGGAGAAGAATACGCAAAGAAACTTCGCGATCTTACAATCGCTTTATATAAGAAATGTGCGGATTATGCTTTAAGCAAAGGCATTATCATCGCAGATACCAAATTTGAATTCGGGCTTGATGAAAACAGCGAGATAGTTCTCGGCGATGAAATGCTCACGCCCGATTCTTCGAGATTCTGGCCCCTCGAAGGATACGAAGCAGGACATTCGCAGCCTTCGTTTGACAAGCAGTTTGCAAGAGACTGGTTAAAGAACCCCGCAAACGAAGGTCATAACTGGACTTTGCCCAAGGAAGTCGTAGATAAGACAATCGCCATTTATCTTGAAGGATACGAGAAACTTACAGGCAAGAAATTATAGGCATATAAATTTATTTTGTAACACAGATTCAAGAAAGAAGGATTAATCATGAGCAAGAAAAGAATCATTGTCTCTGCCGTTATTTTTCTGGCAGTGATATTAGGTCTGCTTGCGGGGATTATTCTGACCAACAATCCGAATCATGTCGAAGAAGAGACGATTCAGGAAGTTATGAAAGACGCCGTTCTTCATGACCACGTAAAAATATCTCTCTTCGGAATCAAGGAAGTGAATCCCGGTCTTATTTCCGCTTTTATCACAACCGGAATCATACTGACGGTTGCGATAATCATCAGGATATTCGCGGTACCGAGATTTAAAATCATTCCCGGCAAATTCCAGATAATAGTGGAAAGTGCGGTAGGATTGTTTGACGGAACAGCCAAAGGCAACAGCCCCCACAAATTCAAATTGTTAAGGCTTTACATGTTCGTTGCCGGAACTTACATATTTGTCGGAACGCTTTTCGAACTTTTCGGCGTACAGGCGATTTCAACAACGGGAAAACCTATATCGCTCGGAGCACCGCTTTCGGATATAAACGGTGCGATAATGATGGGTTGTACGACTTATCTTTTCCTTTTGATAAACGGTCTTGTCGTTAACAAGGCAAAAGGATTTTTTGGAGTGCTCAAGGATTTCTCGCTTCCGATATCGATGAGTCTTCGTCTTTTCGGTGCGCTTTTGTCGGGTGCGCTCGTTACGGAACTTGTTTATTATTTCAAAATGACGAGTTTCTTTATTCCGGTACTTGTCGGAATCGCGTTCACTCTTTTGCATGCGCTTATACAGGCCTACGTTTTGACGATGCTTACCAGCGTCTTTTACGGTGAGGCTACGGAAGTGCATGAAAAGAAAGTAAAAGTAAAAAAAGAAAAAAAGAATAAAAACAAGAATTTAACTTCGGAGGTTGTATAATGAAAAATTCTCTTAAAGCTCTTTCATTGATTATTATTTTGGTTGCGACAATCGGTTTGTTGTTTGTACCCTCAAAATCCTATGCTGCCGATACGGATGTTGCCGTTGAAGCCGAGACTAATGCAAACGATGTAACCGTAGCAAAGGCTGTAACAGCAGCAATCGTTGTTGCCGTTGTTGCAAGTGTAGGTGCATTCAGTATGGGTCTTGCAATCTGGAAATCTTCCGAAGGTGCGGCTCGTCAGCCCGAAATCGCAGGAAAGATTCAGACACTTATGATGCTTGGTTGTGTATTTATCGAAACAGCCATCATTTATTCATTGATCGTTGCTATTTTCATTGTATTCATTTTGTAAAAAAAGAGGCAAAGAATTATGGGTAATTTACCGCTTAATATAGATGTTCAGCAGATTCTTTTGCATCTTCTTAACTTTGCGATTCTTTTCGGGGGACTGTATTTCATTCTTTACAAACCCGTAAGAAAGATATTGGATGCAAGAGAAGAACATTTTAAACATCTTGAAGAAGAAGCTTTGGGCAAAATCGAAGAAAGCGAAAAGGCTAAGGAAGAATATGCGGAAAGACTGAAAAATGCCGATTCGGAGATTAATGCCAAAAAGGAAGCAGCAGGAAAAGAGACTTTTGCCGAGAGGGAAAGGATTATCGGTGCTGCCAATGACGAAGCTGCAAAAATACTTAAAAAGGCAAGAGAAAAAGCGCAGTCCGAACATGACAGAATCATTAACGATGCGCAAAAAGAAATTGCCGATATTGTAAACGAAGCTACGGAAAAAATCGTATTGCGTTCCGATTTGGATACATACGATCAGTTTTTGAATGCCGCAAAGAAGGAAGAAGCCGATGAATAACGAGAGAGTCAAAGGTGTGCTTTATGCGGCGAAAAAACCGACCGAAGCACAGGAAGACAAACTTATAGAATTTCTTGTTTCCCGTTACGGCGAAGGAACAGAGCTTGAATGGGTTGAGGATGCATCCGTAAAGGAAGGATTCCGTCTTGAAGTCGGAAACAATGTTTACGACTGGACCAACGAAGGCAGACTTTCGCAGTTTAAGGATATGATTGTCAATGCCATCGGCAAGAAGACAAGCGACAATATCATTCCTCTTATAAGGGAAAACATTAAAGACTGGACGCCAAACACAGCTCCTACCGAATACGGCGTGGTTACGAGTATCGGTGACGGAATTGCAACCGTATCCGGACTTCGAAGCGCCACTTACGGTGAAATACTGCTCTTTTCCGAAGGCATCAGAGGCATGGTTTTGGATCTTCGCGAGGATGAAATCGGATGTATTCTTTTTGACGATACCGATGAAATAAGCGAAGGAAGCAGGGTTAAGAGAACGGGAAGAAGCGCCGGCGTTCCGGTAGGCAACGATTTCCTCGGAAGAGTTATCAATCCCCTCGGTCTTCCCATAGACGGAAAAGGGGATATCGAAACCGAAGATTACAGGGCCATTGAAAGTCCCGCACCCGGAATCATCGAAAGACAGCCCGTAAACAGACCCATGGAAACGGGTATCCTTTGCATCGATTCGATGTTCCCCATCGGACGCGGACAAAGAGAATTGATAATAGGCGACAGACAGACGGGTAAAACCGCCATAGCGCTTGATACCATAGTCAACCAAAAGGGTAAGGACGTTATCTGTATCTATGTGGCCATAGGACAGAAAGCCAGCCTTATCTCCCAGATGGTTACAAATCTTAAAAAACACGGTGCGATGGAATATACGGTTATCGTTAACGCTTCGGCGTCCGATTCGGCACCGATTCAGTATATCGCTCCTTATTCGGGATGTTCGCTTGCAGAATTCTTTATGCATCAGGGAAGAGATGTTCTGATTGTATACGATGATTTGTCAAAGCATGCGATCGCGTACAGATCATTATCGCTTCTGCTCGACAGATCTCCCGGACGTGAAGCTTATCCGGGTGACGTATTCTATCTGCATTCGAGACTTCTTGAAAGAGCGGCACACCTAAGCGATGAACTCGGAGGAGGTTCGATTACCGCGCTTCCCATCGTCGAAACCCAGGCGGGCGATGTTGCCGCCTATATTCCGACCAATATTATTTCGATTACGGACGGACAGATTTTCCTTGAAAGCGAACTTTTCTTTGAAGGTCAGCGCCCCGCGGTCAATGTCGGTTTGTCTGTATCCCGTGTAGGCGGCGATGCGCAGACAAAGGCAATGAAGAAATCCTCGGGATCGCTTCGTCTTGATTTGGCGCAATACAGGGAAATGGAAGTATTTACGCAGTTCTCGTCCGATCTTGACGAGGCGACGCAAAAGCAGCTGACTTACGGACACGGCCTTATGTACATCTTAAGACAGGCACAGTACAAGCCGTATTCACAGCATCAGCAGGTTATTTTGCTGACCGTTGCTCTTAACAAATATTTCATGGATGTTCCGGTTAAAAACATCCAGGGCGAGATAGCAAGACTTTTGGAGCATTTCGAAATCGCTCACTCGGATATTTGTTCAAAGATAGATTCAACGGGATTGATCAGTGACGACGACAAACAGATTATCATGAAATACGCACTTGAATTCAAAGGTCAGAACTGATATTAAGAGGTATTTTTTATGTCGAATATGAAGGAGATAAAAGGTCATATTCAAAGCGTCAAGGACACTCAGAAGATTACCAACGCGATGTACCTTATATCTTCCAACAAAATGAGAAAGATAAAAAAAGAACTCGACAAGACCAAACCGTATTTTGAGGAAGTTGCATTAAGCATAAGAAGAATCTTCAAAACCGTAAAAAATGTCGAAAGCGATTATTTTTATCCGTCCGGAGATTCCTATACGATCGAAGGTACTTACGGATATCTTGTAATCACTGCGGACAAGGGCCTTGCGGGTGCATACAACCAGAATGTCATAAAAGAAGCCAACAAACTAATGACCAAAAATCATGACAAGCTTCTTTTCGTCGTGGGCGAGTACGGAAGAAGGTATTTCAATTCGAAAAACATTCCGATTGAAAAGACTTTCCTTTACACGGCGCAGAATCCGACATTGGCAAGGGCGAGACAGATTTCGAATCTTTTGCTCGATTTGTACGACAACAAAAAATTATCAAAGATTTATATCATATTTACCGATTACGAAAGCGGAATGGATGCAAAGGTTAAAGTCATGAGACTTCTTCCTTTCAACAGGTCCGATTTCAATATGAGCAAGGCGGAATTGGAGTCCGAAAAGAAATCGACGAGAAATTTCGTATGGCCAAAGGGAGAAATAGAATTCTATCCGAATGCGAGAGAAGCCCTGGACAACATGATTTCAAGTTACGTTACGGGAATCATATACGGAGCGCTCGTGGACAGCTTCTGCAGTGAACAGAATGCAAGAATGAACGCCATGGATTCCGCCAACAGAAACGCGGAAGAACTGATAGACAAACTTACGATTGAATACAATCATACAAGACAGGCTGCGATTACTCAGGAAATCACGGAGATTTCCGCAGGCGCGCGTGCTAAAAAGAAAAAGCAGGCGAAAGTACAAAGCAGAAACCGCAGTTAGAAATTATTATCCATAAACGGAGGCAAAAATGACCGGAAGGATAGTTCAGGTATCGGGATCAGTAGTAGATGTTCGATTCGAAGAAATTTTACCGAAAATAAGAGAGGCTTTGACGGTTGATGTCGACGGCGAAGAAAAAGTAATGGAAGTTGCTTCGCATATCGGCAACAACATGGTCCGCTGCATTATGCTTGCGGGAAGCGAAGGCCTTGCAAGAGATATGAAAGTCAAAGCAACCGGAAACAATATTACGGTTCCGGTAGGCGAATGCACACTCGGAAGAATGTTCAACGTTCTCGGCCGTCCCATTGACGGAAAAGAAGATCTTCCCGAAGATACCGAAAGATGGAACATTCACAGAAAGGCTCCTTCTTTTGAAGAGCAGAGCCCCGCTATTGAGATTCTCGAAACCGGAATAAAAGTCATCGATTTGCTTGAGCCCTATCCCAAGGGAGGAAAAATCGGTCTTTTCGGCGGTGCCGGCGTAGGTAAAACCGTTCTTATTCAGGAACTTATTCACAATGTCGCAACCGAACACGGCGGATATTCGATATTCACCGGTGTAGGAGAGCGTTCAAGAGAAGGAAACGATTTATGGCGTGAGATGCAGGAAAGCGGCGTATCGGCCAAAACGGCGCTTGTATTCGGACAGATGAACGAAGCGCCCGGCGTACGTATGAGAGTTCCTCTCTCGGGTCTTACAATGGCCGAATATTTCAGAGACACACAGAACAAAGACGTGCTTTTGTTCATAGACAATATATTCAGATTCGTTCAGGCGGGTTCGGAAGTATCGACACTTCTCGGACGTATGCCTTCCGCCGTAGGTTATCAGCCCACTCTTGCCGAGGAAATGGGAGCCCTTCAGGAAAGAATCGCTTCCACAAAGAGAGGTTCGGTAACCAGTGTACAGGCTGTATATGTTCCCGCGGACGATTTGACCGACCCCGCACCCGCAACTACATTCTCACATTTGGATGCAACCACCGTTTTGTCGAGAAAAATTGCGGAACAGGGTATTTATCCCGCCGTGGATCCTCTTGAATCCTCATCGAGAATTCTTGAGCCTTCAATCGTGGGAGAAGAGCATTACGAAATTGCCAGAAAGGTTCAGGAGATACTTCAAAAGTATGCCGAACTTCAGGATATCATCGCAATTCTCGGTATGGATGAACTTGCGGAAGAAGACAGACTTACGGTTCTTCGTGCCAGAAAGGTTCAAAGATTCCTTTCGCAGCCCATGCATGTAGCCGAGAAATATACGGGAAATGCCGGTGTATTCGTTCCGGTTGCCGAAACAATCAGAGGATTTAAGGCTATTGTTAACGGAGAAGTTGACGATCTGCCGGAAGCCGCATTCTTTAACGTGGGAACGATAGAAGAGTGCAAGATTAAGGCGGAGAAGATTAAAAACGGAGATATTTAAGTATGAACAGTTTTTCGCTGCATATACTTGCCGCCGAGAGGAATTTTTACGAAGGCGATTGTTTAAGCCTTGTTATTCCGATTACCGACGGCTCATACGGTATCATGAGCAACCACAGAAACATGGTTGCGGCGATTGTTCCCGGCATTATGGAATATACGCTGCCTGATGAAACAAGAATATCGGCGTGCGTTTCGCAGGGAATCCTCGTTGTTGCCGACAATGATGTCAAAGTTCTTGTGGATACGATCGAAACACCCGAAGAAATCGATATTAACAGAGCGAAGGAAGCTGCGGACGAAGCAAAGGAAGCGATACTCCAGAAGCAGAGTATCCAGGAATACAAATCCGCGCAGATGAGAATCGCAAGAGAGATGAACAGACTCAAACTCAAAAACAGAAACAGGGATTAAAAAAAGTCACATCAAACGATGTGACTTTTTTATTATATTCGGATTGTATTATTTTACATCTTCAACGGCGTCTTCGATATCTTCTTTGATTTCTTCAACGTCTTCTTTTACTTCTTCAACAACCTCTGCAACTTCTTCTGCTGCATTGTCGCCTTTTTTCTTTTTGAGACCGTCGATTTTGTCCTGAGCTTTTTTCCAGGTGTTCTGTGCGGTTTCTTTTGTCTTGCTGACAGCTTCGCTTGTCTTTTCTTTGATGTTGTCCAAATCCATGTAAGAACGTTTCTTGGTAACCGTTCCGTCATCATTTATTATTTCTTCGGTTTTGAAAATCTTGTCTCTGTTCTGATAGATGTAATATGCTCCCAGGCAGGCAGCTGCGGCTGTTATACCTAAAAGAAATCCTTTTGTAGTTTTCCTCATTGTTGAATAACCTCCTTTGAGTAACGTGTACACTTATTTTACTCTTTAAACGCCCAAAAGTAAATAGAAAAGCATTGAAGTTGACCATCAATTATGATAATATGTTATCGACTAAAGCAGTCAATTTTTGACGGGAGTTTTTAATTGATGAACGACAAGTTTTTCGACCTGAAAAAAGAAAAACAGGATAAAATGATAAACGGTGCGATGCAGGTTTTCGCACTTAAAGGATATAAGCTCGCAAGTACCGACGATATGGTAAAAGTTGCGGGAGTCTCAAAGGGATTGTGGTTCCATTATTTCGTCAACAAAGCAGGTCTTTACACTTTTGTTTCCGATTATTGCGTTAAATATCTCACCATGGAATTATCCGTAAATCTGTCCTTAAACGGGGCGGATTATTTT
This sequence comes from Lachnospiraceae bacterium, assembly GCA_017613435.1. Lineage (GTDB taxonomy): Bacteria > Bacillota > Clostridia > Lachnospirales > Lachnospiraceae > UBA3766. The sequence goes on from JAGADU010000110.1 coordinate 27,816, forward strand.
GATATTCTTTACACGATAGAAGAAACCAAAGCATCTGTTGCAAAGATTTATCCTTACGCACCGATGATGATTCAGTCGATGGAAGACGAAAACGACGAAGAGATTTTGGAAGTCGCAAAATCAAGAATCGAGCCGTATACCGAGAAGGTCAACGAAGCGTTGGCAGAGTTTTCGAACGAACGTCTCTCAAAGAACGTTACGAGAGAAATGCTTGATATGACTGTCGGATACACGATAAAAGGATTGAGGCAAAAAGCATATGAAAGCGGAGAATTCGACTCCGAAAAGTATCTCTCTGACCTGAGAGAATATTTTGATATGATGAAAAAAATTGTTTACTCAAAAGGGGTATAAAGCGATTATGAAAAAACTCAACAACAAAACAGTCGGCATTGTTTGCATGATTCTCGGAGCCTTTTTCTTTTTGGGTGGAATAGGATATTTTATAGTGCTTAATTTTCCGAATACCTATGCCAAAAAGGCTGAGGCTACAATAGTTGCGAGATATGAGGTATCTTCGGAAAAAGATGCACATACACTGTTTGAAGTTGCATATAAGGTCGGAGACAATATGGTGTCATCGGCGTATTCCTCTTATGAGGAAATACCTGAGGATCAGCTGACCATCGATGTTTATTACAATATTAAGGATCCTACGGAACTTGTTGAAGCGGGTTGGCAATTTGAACCGATTGTTCCCGCGGTATTAGGCATTTTGTTTATCATTACGGGACTTACGTATCTCGGAATCATTTCATTCGGATTTGATATTTCGGAAGAAAAGACGAAAAAAGGATCCGAATCGGATAAAAAATATTATGCCGCAAAAGAGAAGACTGAAAATGCACTTTTTCCCATTATCGGACTTACTGCAGTTTTGGGATTCGGAATATTCATGCTCGTTACGAAAAAAAATGCCTGGTCATGGGTTTTTGTCGGCGTGGGAGGCATCGGAATACTTTATTTCCTTACGGATCTTATTCCTTCGGCATCGGAAATGTTCGCGCTTAAGAGAATCAGGCAGGTCAAAGGTCATTCTCTTTCCGTAGACGATGATTTCGAAAAGTTCGAAAAACAGCAAAAAGAAAAAGAATCAGCAAAGAATAAAAAAGCTTCCGTCGAAAAAACGGAAGACAAGGAAAAAGCGTCAGAAATCGTAAAAGACAATCAAAAAGACAAAAAGGAAGAAATCAAACCGGAAGACTTTGAGATTGAAGAAACCATTGAAATAAAGAGTCTGGATATTAAAAAGAAAAAGAAGAAATAAAGGGTGAGTTTATGCTTTATTGCGTAAGATGCGGTGATAAAATCGACAAAGACGAACTTGTATGCGACAAGTGCGGTCTTCGTTTTACGATAG
>JAGADU010000017.1 GCA_017613435.1 Lachnospiraceae bacterium
CCGACGAGCTTTTCATGCAAAAAGCAAAAGAAAACAACGTTCCTCTTTTCATGACCAAAAAGACAACCTCTGCATTCATGGCGGAACTCATCAGATGGTTAAATGTCAAACTTGCTCCCTGCATTTCGGTTCACGGAGTTTTGGTCGATGTTTACGGCGAAGGCGTTCTGATTGTCGGTGAAAGCGGTATCGGTAAATCCGAAGCGGCTCTTGAACTCATCAAGAGAGGACACCGTCTCGTTACCGATGATGTTGTGGAAATCAGAAAAGTCAGCGAAGACACTCTTATCGGAACGGCGCCCGAAACCACCAAGCATTTCATCGAGCTTCGCGGTATCGGTATCGTGGACGTAAAGACGCTTTTCGGTGTATCAAGCGTAAAAGAGACGCAAAGCATCGATTTGGTAATCAAACTCGCAGAGTGGAACAAAGATACCGAATACGACAGACTCGGTCTTGAAGAAGAATATACGGAATACCTCGGAAACAAGGTTGTCTGCCATAATATTCCCATCAGACCCGGCCGTAACCTTGCGATTATCTGCGAGACGGCAGCGGTTAACCACCGTCAGAAGAAGATGGGTTACAATGCGGCAGTCGTATTGTACAACAGGGTTCAGAGCAACCTTGCAAAGAAGAGAGAAGAGGACGACGAAGACAATTTCTAAAAGAGTCCTTTTAAATACAAAAATGATTTAGGAGATTATGACATGAAATATATTTTCGGTGTCGATCTTGGCGGAACGACCGTTAAGATGGGTTTGTTTAACGAAAACGGAGAAGTGCTTGAAAAATGGGAAATCCCCACAATCAAGGCCAATAACGGAGAAAAGATTCTTCCCGATATAGCGAACAGCATAAAGGGCAAAATAGCCGAAAAATCCCTTAATACAAACGATATCATCGGTGTCGGAATCGGCGCTCCCGGACCCATCGATTCAAACGGAACGATTTACGGCGCACCCAATCTCGGATGGGGCGTGTTTAACGTAAGCGAGACGCTTTCTTCGCTTACGGGATTAAAAGTTAAAACGGGAAACGATGCCAATGTTGCGGCGCTCGGCGAAATGTGGATGGGCGGCGGAAAAGGTTATTCATCCATCGTTATGGTCACACTCGGAACCGGTGTCGGCGGCGGTGTAATCATCGACGGCAAAATAGTTGCGGGTGCAAAAGGAGCAGGCGGAGAAATCGGACATATCTTTACCGATGAGAACGAAACCGAATGCTGCGGATGCGGCAAAAAGGGCTGTCTTGAGCAGTATGCTTCCGCAACCGGAGTCGTAAGACTTGCCAAAAGAAGACTGGCAAAAGACGACAAAGCAAGCGTTTTGCGCGGAAAGGACATTAACTGCAAGGTAGTCTGGGATGCCGTAAAAGAGGGCGATGAAGTCGCAATCGAAATAGCGGAAGAATTCGGCAGAATCCTCGGCAAGGGCCTTGGAATCATCGCTTGCGTCGTAAACCCCGAAGCTTTCGTAATCGGCGGCGGAGTAAGCAAGGCCGGAACAATCATTCTTGATTACATTACGGACAATTTCAAAAATACGACTTTCCGCGGCTGCAGGGAAACGGATTTCTGCCTTGCAACGCTCGGAAACGATGCGGGAATTTACGGTGCCGCAAAACTTGTTATCGAATAAAATTACCATGGTCAATATTTTTTCGGACATAATTCCGACTGACAGAATTAAATACAACGAGCCGCTTTCAAACCATACTTCGTTTAAAATCGGCGGCCCCGCGGATGTGCTTGTTACGGTCAACAATCCCGATGAACTCGAAAAAGTCATCAACGCCGCCAAAGCTGGAAACATTGACTTCTTCCTGCTTGGAAACGGAAGCAATGTTCTTTCGTCCGACGACGGATACAGGGGCGCAATCATCAAACTCGGAGGAGATTTTCTCGGGTTTGAAACAGAAGGAAACATGATAAAAGCCGGCGCGGGGATTACTCTTACAAAGCTTGCCAACGCAGCCATGAATGCTTCTCTTTCCGGACTTGAATTCGCGTCCGGAATTCCGGGAACTCTTGGCGGCGCGCTTTTTATGAATGCGGGTGCATACGGCGGCGAAATGTCGCAGGTTGTGACTAAGGTCGTGATTTTTGACAAAGAAAGCAATACCGTCAGAACTTTAAAAAACGAAGAGATGAATTTCGGATACAGACGAAGCGTGTTAAAGGAAAAAGGATTTATCGCGCTTTCCTGCGAGATGAAATTAACGCCTTCTGATGCGAATACCGTCCGCGAAACGATGCTTGAACTTGCACAAAAAAGAAAAGAAAAACAGCCTCTCGAATTTCCTTCGGCGGGCTCGACTTTCAAAAGACCCGAGGGTTATTTTGCGGGGAAACTCATAGAAGACGCGGGCCTTGGCGGATATACGATCGGCGGTGCGCAGGTCAGCGAAAAACACAAAGGTTTCGTAATAAACAGGGGAAGCGCAACGGCAAAAGACGTTACGGAACTGATCGGATATGTGAAACAAAAGGTTAAAGAAAATGCGGGTGTCGAACTCGAACCCGAAATCATTTTTCTCGGAAATATGAAGTAATGCCTTAATGTAAACGGAGAATCGGAATGAGATTTGTAGTAGTCACGGGAATGAGCGGCGCAGGGAAACTCACCGCACAAAAAATGCTTGAAGACATGGGATATTATTGCGTGGACAATCTTCCCGTGCCCTTAATCGTAAAATTTGCCGAACTTTTATATGATTCGGAGCGCGACAAAGTGGTGCTCGGAATCGACGTTCGCGCGGATCAGTCTTTCGACGAAGTAATGCAGGCTCTCGGAGAAATGCGTGAAAAAGGATATGCGTACGAAATGCTCTTCCTTGACGCATCGAACGAGACCCTTCTTAAAAGATACAAGGAAAGCAGAAGAAACCATCCTCTCGCAATGGGCGGACGTGTGGAAGAAGGTATCGACAGGGAGAGAAAAATCCTCGAAGAGACCAAAAACGGCGCGGATTACGTTATAGACACATCCCATCTTCTCACAAGGGAACTTCGCGAAGAACTCGAAAACATCTTTATCAAAAACGAGAATTACAAATCCCTCATGGTCAACATTTCCTCGTTCGGATTCAAGCACGGAATCTTAAGGGACGCGGATCTCGTATTCGACGTAAGATTCCTCCCGAACCCCTATTATGTTGAGGAATTAAAGCACAAAACGGGCAACGACGCGGAAGTTCACGACTTCGTAATGCAGTTTGACGAAGCCGGCGAATTCCTCGCAAAGATAAAAGATCTGCTGGATTTCCTGATACCCAATTATATTAAAGAAGGCAAGAATCAGCTTGTCATCGGCATCGGATGCACCGGCGGAAAGCACAGAAGCGTAACTCTCGCCAACGAAATCTACAAAGCGTTGAAGAACGATGACAGAGAGTACGGAGTAACCATCAATCACAGAGATATAGGAAACTGATATGTCGGGAAGCGCAACTTCTTTTTCGAACAAAGTAAAGGAAGAACTCTTGAAAAACATTCCCAGGCAGCGTCACTGTTCTATAGCCCAGATTGCCGTAATAATAGCGGCGGCGGGCAAAATCACCCCCAATTCCCTGGTTGTTAAGAGCGATAATGAACGAATTGCTCAAAAATACTTTACTTTATTGAAGAAAACATTTAATATAAATTCTGACGCCTTTAAAGATAAAGGCTTTTTTGGAGTGTCTGTTTCAAGAAAAGAGGACGTTTACGAGATTTTACAGGCCGTAAAAATTCTGAACGCAAACGGAAATCCGAACTATTTCAAAGGTATTGTTTCGGATGTTTTGTTAAAGACGGGATGCTGCAAAAGAGAATTTCTGAAAATGGCGTTTGTCATGTTCGGCACGGTAAATGCCCCGGAAAAGGGCTCGCATCTTGAATTCGTATGTGAAAACGAAGAGCATGCCGATCAGATAATAAGAGATCTTGCGTATTTTGAAGTCAAAGCCAAAAAAGGCATCCGCAAAAACAGATTTGTGGTTTACCTTAAAGACAAGGCACAGATAGCCGACTTCCTTCGCGTGGTCGAAGCGAACGTGGCTACGATGAATTACGAGCATACGCTGATTGTAAGGGAAATAGCGAACAACACCAACAGAGCGGTTAATTGCGAAGTTGCCAACAGTCAGAAGAAAATAAATGCTGCTTTAAAACAAATCGAAGATATCAACTATTTAAACGAATGTATTGGACTTTCAAATCTTCCCGACACCTTAAAGGGTGTTGCGATGGCAAGAATTGAAAATCCCGACGTGGGGCTTAAGGAACTTGGGGAGTTAATGAAGCCGCCTCTCGGCAAATCAGGAGTCAATCACAGACTTCGCAAGATTAGCGAGCTGGCACAAAAACATCGTGAGAAAGATGCATAGTTTAGGAGGAAATCATGGTTGAGAGAGAAATCGAAATCAAATTAGCCGGTGGACTTGAAGCAAGACCTGTAGCAATGCTTGTACAGGTAGCAAGTCAGTATGAGAGCAGTGTTTATATTCAAACAGGCGAAAATAAAAGAGTCAACGCAAAGAGCATTATGGGCATGATGAGCCTCGGACTTAACGCAGGGGAAAAAGTTGTTGTTGAGACTGACGGTTCCGATGAGGAAGCTGCAATCAATCATATTGAAAAATATTTGAGCGGCGACAATTAATCAACGTAATGAAAAAACTTTTATTTTTGTACAATGCCCATTCGGGCAGAGAAAAAATAAAGAGCAAACTGGTAAGCATTATCGACATCTTCGCCAAAGCCGGTTTTGAAATAACGGTCCATCCCACGCAGGCCAAAGACGATGCGACCAATACAATTTTAACCGACGGAAAACATTACGATACCATAGTTGTATCGGGCGGAGACGGAACACTTGATGAAGCCGTAAAGGGAATGATTGCAATCAACAAAAAAATCCCCCTGGGATACATTCCCGCCGGCAGCACAAATGACTTTGCCAAGAGCATGGGTATTTCTTCGGATATGACCAAAGCTGCGGAAACGGTTATATACGGAGAGGAATTTCCGTGTGACGTGGGACGGTTTAACGATTCGTATTTCGTTTATATAGCCGCGTGCGGAATTCTTACCGAAGTTTCATACGAAACAAAACAGGAATACAAGAATGTGTTCGGACACATGGCTTACGTTCTTGAAGGAATCAGATCCGTCGGAATGGGCAATTTCAAACCCATCGAAATGACGATTAATGTCGGAGACAGAGTCATCAAGGATTCCTTTATCTACGGAATGGTAAGCAATTCGACATCCGTCGGCGGTTTCAAGAGTCCGCTTTTTAAGGAAGTACAGTTAAACGACGGAAAATTCGAGGGAATTTTCGTAAGATATCCCGAAGATCCCACGGATTTAAATGCGGTTCTCGCTTCGCTCATCGCGGGTGAGCCCGATGCCGAATACATGTATTATTTCAAAGCAAGCGAGTTCACGATAACGAGCGAAGAGCCGGTGGCATGGACTCTGGACGGTGAAAACGGCGGAAGCCACACCGAAATAAACATTAAGAATTTAAAACAGGCTGTGACGATTTTCAAACCCGTAAAAAAGAAAAAATAAATTCGGGCATCGGTCGAAAAAGACCGGTGCTTTTTTAATGCACCGATTGCGGTAAGAATAACAAGCAGATAGAAAATATGTATGTTTTATGATAAAATAACAGTGGTTGTTATCACTTTATTTTTCGCGGAGGGACGGCAATGGCAAATATTAATCAGGTTTTTCTGGCAGAG
>JAGADU010000018.1 GCA_017613435.1 Lachnospiraceae bacterium
AAAAGAGCGGCCGATGCGGGAAAAATATCAATCAATTCAATCAATATCAGAGATTATTCGCTCGATAAACACAAAAAAGTCGACGACTATCCCTACGGCGGCGGAGCAGGCATGCTTATGCAGGCTCAGCCGGTTTTTGATGCTTTCGCGGATTTGAAAAAGAAAATCAAAAACGGACGAAAAAAACTCCGTGTTCTGTACATGACTCCGCAGGGAAAAAAATTCGATCAGAGAATGGCCGAGGAATTGTCAAAAGAAAAAAATCTCGTCTTTCTTTGCGGACATTACGAAGGAATCGACGAGAGAGTCATCGAAGAAATAGTAACCGATGAGGTATCGATCGGAGATTTCGTTTTAACCGGCGGGGAACTCCCCGCGATGGTAATGATAGACTGTATCTCAAGGCTTATCCCGGGAGTTCTGGGCTCCGACGAATCGGCAATCGACGAAAGCTTTTCCGACGGACTCCTTGAATACCCTCAATACACAAGACCCGAAGAGTGGCACGACAAAAAAGTTCCCGATGTCCTGCTTTCGGGCAATCATAAGGAAATCGAAAAATGGCGTGTCGAAAAAGCGCTTGAGCGAACGAAAGAAAAGCGCCCCGACATGTATCGGGAAGTAATAAAAGAACTTGAGGATTACAAAAAAGATAATCCGAAAAAATTCAGAAAAGAACGAACGACTGCGGAAGAATTAATAAAGATGCGTGACGCAAAAAAGGAATAATTACACGAAAATGAGCGCAAAACAAAAAATTACAATCAACAAAAGGAATTTAATATCTTCGACGGCGGTGGGATTTATTATCGCTTTGTGCAATACGTCCGGCTTTGTGATTAAACATAATCATTCGCTCAAATTCGGTATTGTTCCCGTGCTTTATTTTGTCGCTGCGCTCTTTGCGGCGAGCGTTTTGACTTTCCTCATTTATATTTTGTCTGAACGTCTTTTCGGATTGTCTTTGAACAACGAAGAGGAAGGAAGAAAGGCGCCTTTTGAGATTTTTCTCATAGGGTGGATTTTCTTTTTGATCTGCTGGGCTCCGATATTTTTGGCACTTTACCCCGGGCTTTTTGCATATGACAATCAATGGCAGTATTACATGGTTGTAAACAATGATATTTCGACGCATCAGCCGGTTATTCACACTCTGATTTTGGGCAATATCATTTATATCACGGAAAAGATTACGGGCAGCATCAACAAAGGTGTTGCGGCATATACGATCTTTCAGGCCGTGGTCATGGGAGCGGGCTGTTCGTATATCGCATATTCGGTTTTCAAAAGAAACAAATCGCTGGTCCCTTCTGTTCTGACGGCTTTGTTTTTGGCCTTTTATCCCGTGCTTACAATCTTTGTTTTTACCGGAACAAAGGACAGTATTTTTTCGATAGCGCTTGCGGATTTTATGATTTTGAATTTCGAATTGTTTGAAAATCCGGACGGCTTTTTCGGGAAAAAAGGAAAAAAGATTTTTTGGATAATCCTCGCGTTTGTCGTTCTTTCTTTCAGAAGCAATGCGGTTTATCCTTTTGTTTTGACGATTCCGTTTGCGGCATTTTTCATCATCAAAAAGAGCGCTAAAAAAAGAGAAGCGCTTTCGATGATTTTAATTCTCGCGGCGCTCTATGTGGCTTATGCGGGACCTTTCTGTTCGATAGCGGCAAAGGAAAAAGTCTCAAAAGCGGAAATGATGTCCGTGCCCTGCCAGCAGATGATGAGGGTTTACAAATATCACAACGCTGAACTTCCCGAAGAAGAAAAAGCGCTCTTTGATGAATTTTACGATCCGGACAAATGGTACGGTTATTACGTTCCGGAAATCGCGGATGCATCAAAAGGAAGCCTCAGGATGGAAGTTTATTCGGCAAAAAAATCCGAATTCTGGGGCCTTTGGAAAAACTGGCTTAAAAGATATCCGGGCGAATATGTCGATTCGTTTTTCGAAAACACATACGGCTTTTATTACATGTGGCCCAAATACGTTTTGTACAGTTACGGACAGGAAGCCTTTACGGTAATGCATCATATGCAGCCGAGCGTCCCGAACAGCAAAATCCCTTCGCTCTACGCATTTTTGTGCAAATTCGAGGACGGAAGCATAGTCATGGGCAATTTCTTCGTATCATGGATTTTTGCCCCCGCGACTTTCCTTTTCCTCTCCGTCATGGCGATTGTTTATGTCATAAAAGGCAGGAAATACAATCTTTGCATTCCGATATTTTTTATCGTGCTTTTGTGGATGACCTATCTTTTGGGACCCGTTGCGAGCGTAAGATATCAGCTCTATCTTTACATTCTTTTCCCGATATGGCCCATTTACATGAAAGCGGCTTTTTTGAAAGAAAACGGCCGCTGATTTCAAGAGGTGAACAATGAAGAACAAAGCCCTTAATGCAAAATATGTTATCACGGCGGTTATTGTCTTTGCGGCAGTAATCGTTTTGGCTTTTTTTGCATTCGAAAACAGGGGTGAAAAAAATGTGACAGACAACATGAGTTTTGTTCCGCGAAATGAAAACATTTCGGTAAAAATCGGCGATGAACCCATTGAAAATTACAGCATCGCATATGCTTTCGGATGCAGGGATTCGGCAGAAGATTTAAGCTCTTATATCGAAAAAGTCACGGGCAAAAAACTTACGGTTACGCGCGGCAAACCAAACGGGAAATATATTCTGATAGAAAAGAGCAAAGAAGAATCCGAAATCGAAATAAAGGACGGAATAATAACGATAAAAGGCAACGATTCGAAAGACTGTCAAAAACAGGTTAACATCTTTGCCAACACGTATCTCGGATATGCATTTGCGGGCGAGGCGAGAGAACATATTCTGGAGAATACCGAATACATCAATATCCCGCAAAACACATACAAATGCGACGACCCCTGGATTCCTTACAGGGAGCCGATTATATGCCTTTGGAAGACGGATACCGCAAGAGGCATTTATACCGATCAGAGCGTTAATCTTGACAGCGAACTTATGTCTTATTCCGACGATATGCTTTATCAGTATGTCAAGATGATGAAATTTTACGGATACAACGGAATTCAGGTAACCGATATGTACTCTGCCTGGGCGCAGTACGGCAATTACGAATTCGTTCAGCAAAGACTCCGATTCATGGCTGATGCGGCCCATTCGCTCGGAATGGATTTCACACTCTGGGTCTGGGGTGCGGAATTCTACGGACACAGATGGGTTGACAAAACCGTAACCTACATCGATTACGATATTCCCTCAAGGGAAAAGCAGGAAATAATAGACAGTTTTGACAAATATTACACCATTTACGCTAAACTTGCGGACTGCTCCGACAGGGTCGTAATGCATTTCAACGATCCCGGCAATCTTGCAACAAGCGAGGACATAGCGTTTTTTGCCAAAAGATTCAAAACGATGTGCAACGAAAAAAATCCGGATATTGTTTTCGGTGTAAGCTGTTACACATATCAGATTGACCTTGACAAAATTTACGATGAACTCGGAAGCGAAGTATATATTTATTCGGGAGTCGTTCATACCGACGAAGAGACGAATCAATATGCAGAGCTGAACAACTGGACCCGAATGAAAGACATGGGAATAGCCGTCTGGTCCTGGAATCTTTGCGAGATGGAAATCGACCAGATTGCGGAAATGAATGTCAATTCCCACATCATCGCCGACAGTTACAGACGAACAAGAAACGCGGTCGAAGACAACAATATAGAATACTGGAGCGAAATGGATTCGTATCATATCGCAAATATGTTTTCGCTTTATTGTTCGGGAAGACTCTTGCAGGACCCTGACCTTGACGAGGACGTTTTGCTTCACGAATCGTGCGCCGCTCTTGTCGGAGACGAATATTGCGACGATTTATACGAATGTGTTTCAATCATCAAAGACGCCCGCTCCGGAAGCGGCTGGAAGGAATTCAAAAGCAGTTACGACGAATATATTCTTTTAAGCGATGCCTACCCCGCCGAGGAGTTGTTAAAACGCTGCGATGCCGCGATTCCGAAGATGGAAGAAATGATTGATGCGAATCTTAAAAACAACACGATTCCCCTTCCTTTTTCGACATCGGAAACTCTCGATATGATGCTTCCGCATCTTTATGAAATAAGAGAATATTCGCAGTTCAGAATCGATCTTAAAAAAGCCGAAGAGATGGCAAAAGACGGTGCGGACAAAGAGGAATTGAGCAACTTTGTCGAAAAGATTTACACACCCGTTCGCGAATATGATACGATAACGGGCTGCTGGGGTCAGGCGGAGGCGAGAGCGCAGTTTTTCCTGCTTGACGAATTTTGTAAAAGAAACGAAATCGAAACTCCTCACGATGCCACTTTCGACAGATACAGGAAGGACAGAATTCTCGGAGAAATCGAAATGAAACAGAAGAATTCCGAGGTCTGTCTTAAATTCAATCCGAAGAGTTCTTTCCAGATGGGAATCGCTTTCGGGGAAGAGGAAACAGAGAGGCTTACACTCGAACTTGTCGATGAAGGATTGCTCGTTTTGGACAAAGAAGGGACTGTATATTTGCCCTATTGGGAGAATTCCAAATTCGATTGAACAAAGGATATTCTTGTTGTAATATTAAATATATGTTTTTTGTGAAAGAGGGTATTTGTAATGTCACTGCAGGCAGAGATGATCCAGAAACAATTACTCGAAGCCAATATGGAAGAGGGACTGGATTATATATCCAATAAAATATTCAATAAATCTTTAAAAGAATGCTCCGACAGGGAAGCTTATTATGTCATACTTCTTTTTACCAAAGATCTGACAAACGTTACCGACAGAATCAACGGCGAAAAGAAGATATATTATATTTCCGCGGAGTTTCTGATCGGACGTCTTTTGACCAACAATCTCATCAATCTCGGTATCTACGACAAGGTTTCCGAGATATTGAAAAAGAACGGCAAAGACATAGCTCTTCTTGAAGAAGTCGAGCCCGAACCGTCGCTCGGAAACGGCGGACTCGGAAGACTTGCCGCATGCTTCATGGATTCGATCGCAACACTCGGACTTCCCGGTGCGGGTATCGGACTCAATTATCATTTCGGCCTTTTCAAACAGGAATTCAGAGACAATCTTCAGTGCGCAGAAAAGAACGAATGGATCGAAGAGACTTCGTGGTTAAGAAAAACCGACACTTCTTTTACGGTTGATTTCGGCGACTGTTCCGTTAAATCGAGACTTTACGACATCGATGTGATAGGCTACGAAAACGGTGTAAACAAACTCCATTTGTTCGACCTTGAAAGCGTTGACGAAAAACTCGTCGAAAAAGGAATCACATTCGACAAAGAAGCAATCGAAAAGAATTTAACGCTTTTCTTATATCCCGACGATTCGGATGAAGCAGGCAATCTTTTAAGAATCTACCAGCAGTATTTCATGTGCTCGAATGCGGCACAGTTTATTCTTTACGAATTGAGAGAAAGAAAATACGATCTTCGTCATATGTACGATTTCTGCGTGATTCAGATTAACGACACGCATCCGACGCTCATCATTCCGGAACTTATCAGAATCATGACGAGCGAAAAGGGTATCGGAATCGACGAAGCAATCGAAGTCGTTTCCAAAACATGTGCGTATACCAACCACACGATTCTTTCGGAAGCGCTTGAAAAATGGCCTCTCGAATATCTTGAAAAAGTTGTTCCCGCACTCGTTCCCATCATCAAGGAACTCGACAAGAGAGCCAAGAGCAAATACAAAGACCCCAAGGTTGCGATCATTGACGAAAACGATGTGGTGCACATGGCTCACATCGATATCCATTACGGATTTTCGATTAACGGTGTGGCCGCAATCCATACGGATATTTTAAAAAACAGCGAACTTAATCATTTTTACAGAATTTATCCCGAAAAATTCAACAACAAAACCAACGGCATTACGTTCAGAAGATGGCTTTTATCCTGCAATCCCGAACTGACCGCTTTTCTTGACGAACATATCGGAAAAGGATACAGAAGAAATGCCGACGAGCTCGAAAAACTTTTGGATTTCGTCAATGACGAAAAAACATTAAAAGAACTCGAAGACATCAAAAAAGAAAAGAAAGTCGAATTTGCCGCATATGTCAGGAAAAAAGAGGGCATCGAAATCGATCCCGACTCGATTTTCGACATTCAGGCAAAGAGACTTCACGAATACAAGAGACAGCAGATGAATGCGCTTTACGTCATTCACAAATATCTCGAAATAAAGAGCGGCAAAAAGCCCCAAAGACCGATTACTTTTATCTTCGGCGCAAAGGCGGCTCCCGCATACGTTATCGCACAGGATATCATTCATCTGATTCTTGTGCTCTCGGAAATCGTCAACAACGATCCCGACGTAAACAAATACATGAAAGTCGTTATGCTCGAAAATTACAATGTCAGCTATGCGGAAAAACTCATTCCCTCATGTGACATTTCCGAGCAGATTTCGCTCGCAAGCAAGGAAGCTTCGGGAACGGGCAATATGAAATTCATGTTAAACGGCGCGGTAACTCTCGGTACCGCAGACGGCGCAAATGTCGAAATCGCAGGACTTGTCGGAAAAGAAAACATTTATGAATTCGGAATCTCAAGCGACGAAGTCATTGAACATTACGCCAAAGCCGATTATGTTTCGAAGGATTATTACAAGAAGTCCGAAGTCATCAAAGAGGCAGTGGATTTCATAATATCCGAAGAAGCGCTTAAAGTCGGACACAAAGAAAATCTCGAGCGTTTATACAAAGAACTTTTAAACAAAGACTGGTTTATGACGCTCGTTGATTTGGAAGAATACATCAAAGTCAAGGATCGAATGATCAACGACTACGAAGACAGGGAAAAGTGGAGAAGGATGATGCTTACAAACATCGCAAAAGCAGGTTTCTTCTCATCCGATCGAACCATATCCGATTACAATCGTGACATATGGAAACTGTTTCCCAAGAAAGATATCAAGGTGTCGATTTTCGAAGATTTTTAAACTGCGGAATCGGCAGTGGTACGATAAATGAGAAAAAGCGGAATTCTTACGGCGGTTTTCAGCCTTCCAAATGAATACGGGATCGGTTGCTTCTCAAAAGAGGCTTATGATTTTGTTGATTTTTTGGCTGACGCCAAACAGAAATTCTGGCAGATTCTTCCGCTCGGTCCGACGGGTTACGGCGATTCGCCCTATCAGTCGTTTTCGACCTTTGCGGGCAATCCCTATTACATCGATTTGCAGGAATTCATCGACAGGGGCTGGCTGACAAAGGAAGAATGCCGTGAGGCTTACGAGGAATATTACGAATCAAACGAGTGGTATCAAAAAGCCGGCGACGATGAGAAAGCGGGCTATGTTGATTATGCCGCACAGTATCATGCAAGATTTTCTCTTTTAAAACGTGCTTATGAGAGAAGTTTTATTGAATCCGACGAGGATTATGCGAAATTCGTTTTGGATGAATCCTACTGGCTTAACGATTACGCGCTTTATATGGCGATTAAGGACGATAAAAGAGGCGCTTCGATTTACGACTGGGAGCCGGAATTAAGACACAGGGACGAAAAGACAATCGAAAAGGTTAAAAAAGACCTTGCCCCCAGGATCGGCTTTTACAAATTCCTTCAGTATTTCTTTAAGAAGCAATGGCTTTCGCTAAAGAAATACGCCAACGAAAAAGGTATTGAAATCATCGGAGACATTCCGATTTACGTGGCTTCGGATTCGGCTGACACATGGTCAAATCCCGGGCTTTTCATATTCGACGAAGAACTTAAACCCCGCGGGGTTGCGGGATGTCCTCCGGATTATTTCTCCGCAACGGGGCAGCTTTGGGGCAATCCTTTGTATGATTGGGAAACTCAGGAGAGAGACGGTTTTTCGTGGTGGATCAAAAGACTGAAAAAATGTTTCGAACTTTATGATGTAGTAAGAATCGACCATTTCAGAGGGTTTGACGAATATTATTACATTCCTTTCGGCGATTTGACCGCCGAATACGGACACTGGGAACCCGGACCCGGATACGCCCTGTTTAAGGCGATAAACGAAGAACTTAAGAATCCCCGTATTATAGCGGAGGATTTGGGACTGCTCACCGATGGCGTAATAAAACTTGTCAAAAAGACAGGGTATCCCGGAATGAAAGTCCTTGAATTTGCGTTTGATTCGGGCGAGGACAACGATTATCTTCCTCACAATTACGACAAAAACTGTGTCGTTTATACCGGAACTCACGACAACGATACCGTAAAAGGTTGGTACAAAACGCTAAAACGCGTTGACAAGGCGGCAATTAAAGAGTATCTTTTCGTAAAGAATGCAAGAAATATAAATAAAGACATGATAAGACTTGCTGAAAGCAGTGTTGCGGACACCTGCATCATTCCGATTCAGGATGTTTTCGGACTCGATTCCGCAGCGCGAATCAATACGCCTTCGACACTCGGCAACAACTGGAAATGGCGTATTCTTCCTTCGTACATGGAGGGCGAAAGCCGCCAAAAAGCGGTTGATTTCCTGTCTTTTGTTACGAAAACTTACGGACGATAAACAATTAATATGTGCGGGTGAATTTTTCCCCGCGAAAGATATAAAGGAGGCTTTTTAGCGATGAAAGAAAAAGTTGTTTTGGCATATTCCGGAGGTCTTGATACCACCGCGATTATACCCTGGTTGAAAGAGAATTTTGATTACGAAGTTATCTGCTGCTGTATCGACTGCGGTCAGGGCAGCGAACTCGACGGACTCGAAGAAAGAGCAAAACTTTCGGGTGCGGAGAAACTTTACATAGAAGACGTAACCGATGAATTCTGCGATGAATATATCGTTCCCTGCGTATGGGCCCATGCGGTATATGAGAACAAATACCTTCTCGGAACATCCATGGCTCGTCCCGTAATCGCAAAGAGACTTGTTGAAATCGCAAGAAAAGAAGGCGCTACGGCTATCTGCCACGGTGCAACCGGTAAGGGTAACGATCAGATCAGATTTGAGCTCGGCATTAAGGCTCTTGCTCCCGATTTGAAGATTATCGCCGCATGGAGAAACGACAAGTGGACGCTTGATTCGAGAGAGTCCGAAATCGAATATTGTCATCAGCACGGAATCGATCTTCCTTTCTCGGCAGACAATTCCTATTCGAGAGACAGAAACCTCTGGCATATCTCTCACGAAGGTCTTGAACTCGAAGACCCCGCTAACGAGCCTAACTACGATCACCTTCTCGTTCTCGGCGTAAGACCCGAAAAAGCTCCCGAAGAAGGCGAGTACGTATCTCTTTCTTTCGAAAAAGGCGTTCCCGTTGCAATCAACGGCGAAAAGAAGAAGGTTTCCGACATCATTCGCGACCTTAACAAACTCGGCGGAAAGCACGGTATCGGAATCATCGACATCGTTGAAAACCGTGTTGTCGGCATGAAGTCGAGAGGCGTATACGAAACACCCGGCGGAACAATTCTTTACGAAGCTCATCAGCAGCTTGAGGAATTGATCCTCGACCGTGATATTTACAGAGAGAAACAGGAAATCGGCAACAAATTTGCGCAGATCGTTTACGAAGGAAAATGGTTCTCTCCTTTAAGAGAAGCATGCCAGGCATTCCTTGAGAAATCCCAGGAACAGGTTACGGGCGAAGTTAAGATGAAACTTTACAAAGGCAACATCATCAAGGCCGGCACAACCTCTCCTTATTCTCTTTATGATGAGAAAATCGCTTCGTTTACAACAGGCGATCTTTACGATCATCATGATGCTGAAGGATTTATCAATTTATTCGGTCTTTCGACAAAAGTACGTGCAATGAAGGCACAGGCAAGAGAAAACAACAAATAATTACTTGAACGCGCACCCATAAGGAGCATACATGAAGGGAATTTGGGTCATCATCATTATATATCTGGCGGTGGTCAATCTTTTGGGATTGATTCTTATGGGTGTCGATAAATCCAGAGCAAAACGCAGAAAATGGCGTGTTCCGGAGGCTACGCTTTTCTTGGTTGCCGCAATAGGCGGGTCTTTGGGATCGATAGCGGGTATGTATATCTTCAGACATAAAACCAAGCATTTGTATTTTGTGATAGGAATGCCCCTGATTCTGGTAATTCAGATTATAGCGGCCGCGATATTGCTTTTTGCCCCGCTGAATTTGTTTTTTATGTAATAAACCATAAATTCCGTCAATCAATTCGTATATAAAGTGTAAAACAGAAAAACGGAGGATTTTTTCATGAACGAAAACAAATCAGGACTTTGTACCGCCTCAATGGTACTCGGTATCATTTCTTTGGTGACATGTCTCTTTTTGAACCTCGGCTTTCTGCCCGGTCTTTTGGGACTTATTTTCGCCATTGTCTGCCTTGTTAAAAAGAAAGAGCCCAAAGGAAGAGCCAAAGCGGGTCTTATTACTTCCATTATCGGACTTGTAATCGGTTTCCTTGCGGGTCTTATCGGTGTAATCATTATTGTCAGCAGCGGTATGCTTGTAGGTGCAGGCATCGGGAAACTCGGCAAACTCGGTAAGGAATTAGGAAATGAAATCAATGCTCAAAACCTTATTACCGACGATTTTACAAACGATTTCAATTTTAATTTCGACGATTATAACAATTTAACCTCAAACACAAACACGCAACCCGTTCCCGGAGACGATGATTTTGTCGATTATTTAAGCATTTTCGACGGAACTGAATACGAAGACTGGTTCACATACAACGACGACGGAAGTTTCTCCATGATCATTCCCGAAGACGACGGAAGCACTGCGGGATTTTCTTCGGGTGATCATACACTGTATGTGGGCAACACCTATTTCGAAGATTTGACCAAGTACGGATATAAATATTCATACGGTGACAGTACATACAGCGTATATGAGAATGAAAACGGCGCACAGTTCGAGTTCCCCGCTTATGTATACAACTACAAGGATTACGGCAGCACAAAACTTGCGGCATATGATAAATACATTACAAAACTCGGTGTAAAGGATTATCCCGAAGAGTACGGATTCTACTACGACACGGAATTATATGACGATATCAGCGATGAATGGGAATATGCCTATGCGGACCGTGTCGATGATTACGGCGAATATTGGAATTATGAAATCTGGTTATTCGCATTTAACGATAAATACGATGATATGGTAATCCTTATTTTCAGACCTTCGCCTGAAGACGGTACATTCGAAAAGGATTTCACCGATTTCATGAAAACCTTGAAATACATGCATCCGCAATAAGGATAAAAATACAAACTTTAGCAAAAGGCCGCATTACGTCGGCCTTTTGTTGAAGATGAGAAACGGTTAACCGGGGTATAAAAGTATTGGGTCGGTGGAGAAAATGCACATAGCGGTTTTGGACGAAAACATAGCTGACAGAAAGCAGCTCGAGAGGCTTCTTGACAGAGAATCGGACAGAAGGATCTCAACAAGCGGAAATCTTTTTGTGGATTCATTCGGCGCCGCGGAATCTTTATTTGTCACCCCGAAACTGTATGATTTTTTTATGATTGATATTGAGGGACCCGGATCCGCGTGCGTGGAACTGACAAAGAGAATCCGCGCCGAGGGCATCCCGGTCCCCGTTTGCATTTTAAGAAACGAAAGCGAATTCGAGGGAATCGAAGATATTCCGGAAAATGTGCTTTTTTTGGAAAAACCCGTAAAAGTGGCGGATTTGACGGCTACAATCGATAAATGCCTTCAAATCTGGGAAGAGAAAAGGGACGAATTCGTAACCCCCAAGGACGAAGAGGTGCCCGTTAAAAAGAACATATTCCGAAGAATTTTCGAATACTTTTATTGATTTACGGATTCTTTGTGTTATAATAAGCGATATTTTTATTTTTCGAGGAAGATTTGATGAACGAATGGAAAGTCAGGGAAATGACAATTGAAGATTATGAGGGTGTCAAAAAACTGTGGCTCTCCATCAAAGGATTTGCGATAAGAAGCATTGACGATTCATATGAGGGAGTCGCCAAATTTTTAAAAAGAAATCCGGGCTGTTCGGTAATAAGCATTATGGATGACGAAGTTGTGGGTGCGATTCTTTGCGGACATGACGGAAGAAGAGGATGTCTTTATCACGTGTGCGTTCGCGAGGACGTCAGAATGCACGGCATCGGCAAAGCCATGGTTGTAAAATGCATGGAGAAACTCAAATCCGAGGGCATCAACAAAGTCAGCCTTATCGCTTTTACATCGAACGATATAGGAAATGCTTTCTGGAAACAGGTCGGATGGACCAAAAGAGAAGATTTAAACTATTACGATTTTACTTTAAACGAAGCCAATATTACGGCTTTCAACAAATAATACAGAGGATGGAAAAATGTCGGAAATCAAGGTAATTCAGGGCGGTGTAACCGCAGCAAAAGGATTCAAAGCAGCATATACCGAAGCGGGAGTAAAATATCCCGACAGAAAAGACATGGCCATGGTTTTTTCCGAGACACCCTGCGTGAGTGCCGGAACTTTTACAAGCAATGTCGTTAAGGCGGCCTGCGTTCAATGGGATATGAAGATTGTCAAATCCGACAAACCCATGCACGGAGTAGTTGTAAATACGGGTATTGCAAACGCATGTACGGGCAAGGAAGGCTTTGATGCCTGCGAAGCCACGGCAAAAGCGATGAGTGATAAACTCGGTGTTCCCGTCGATTCGATTGCGGTAGGTTCCACCGGCGTCATCGGTATGCAGCTTCCCGTGGATAAACTTGTCAAAGGAGTAAACGATATGTGCGACAAACTCGATTCTTCCGTGGAAAACGGAACGAACGCGAGTATCGCCATAATGACTACCGATACGGTTAACAAAGAATTTGCGGTTTCTTTTGAAATCGATCAAAAGACGGTAACGCTCGGAGGAATGAGCAAGGGCTCCGGAATGATTCATCCGAATATGTGTACCATGCTTGCATTTTTAACAAGCGACATTTCCATTGACAAAAACCTCATGCAGGAGGCCGTAAGCGATGTAATCGCCGATACTTTCAACATGATTTCGGTTGACGGCGATACATCCACCAACGATACTTTTATCCTCATGGCAAACGGCCTTGCGGGAAATAAGAAAATCACTTCGAAGGACGAAGATTTCCAGACATTCAAAAAAGCACTCTTTGTGGTATGCCAGTATCTGGCAAGAAGAATGGCTGCGGACGGCGAGGGCGCAAGCAAGCTCTTTACGGCTCATGTTGTAAATGCACAGACCAAAGAAGAAGCCAAGACACTTTCACGTGCCATTATTTCTTCGAATCTATCCAAAGCCGCAATTTTCGGATGCGACGCCAATTTCGGAAGATTCCTTTGCGCAATGGGTTACTCCGGAGTCGAATTCGACCAGAGCAAGGTTGAACTCTTCTTTGAGAGCAAAGCCGGCAGACTTCAGGTGTTTAAAATGGGCACTCCCCTCGAATTTGACGAGGAATTTGCCACAACGATAATGAAAGAGGACGAAGTAATCGTTTATGTGGATATGCACGAAGGAAATGCGGAAGCCACCGCATGGGGCTGCGATCTGACCTACGATTACGTTAAAATCAACGCAGATTACCGTTCTTAGCGGTATTTTGCGGTTTGAGGATTGATACCGGGGGAAGCTGATGGGCGTTATTTTGAGAAAGGCATCCTTCGAGGATGCGAAAATAATTCTCGAGTGGAGAAACGACAGGGTTACGAGAGAAAACTCATTTTCCAAAGATATAATCGACTATGAAACACATATTAAGTGGTTCGCATCCAAACTTGAAGATGAGAACTGTTTTATGTACATGATGGAAAGCGACGAAGAAACCGTCGGTCAGATAAGGATTGACAGGGTCAACGGTTTCGGCGAAATCAGCTATATGATAGCTCCCGCCAAAAGAGGCATGGGCTACGGAAAGAAAATTCTGTCACTGATTGAAAACAACCTTCCGGACAAAGTCGAATGCCTGTTAGGTCTTGTCGAAAACCAAAACGGGGCATCGAAGAAATGCTTTGAGGATAACGGGTATTCCGTATTCCCGGGAGGCGAAATAACCTGTTTTGCAAAGATAGTAAATGCCGACAAATAAGTGAGTGTTCAAAAGCCGATTGTCCCCAAACAGTCGGTTTTTTTAGTTGAATTGATGTTTTATTTGTTGTAGAATAAAGAGAATATGTTTTTCTTTTAGGAGAAAATGATTTGCTCGGGAGGCAACAGCAATGGAAAAAGATATGGAACAGTTTCTTGAAAAAGCGAGCGTGCTTGTAGAAGCTTTACCTTACATACAAAAATACAACCGTAAAATAATCGTTGTAAAATACGGCGGATCCGCAATGACAAATATCGAACTTCAGAAGAAAGTTATCGAGGATGTCGTTCTTTTGAAGCTTGTCGGATTCAAGCCCATTATCGTACACGGCGGCGGAAAGGAGATAAGCAGATGGGTTGACAAAGTGGGAAAAACTCCCGAATTTGTCAACGGCTTAAGAGTTACCGATTCCGAAACAATGGAAATCGCGGAGATGGTTTTGAACAAAGTAAACAAATCTCTCGTGGCAATGGTTCAGGAACTCGGCGTAAAGGCTGTCGGAATCTCCGGTAAAGACGGCGGACTTTTGAGAGTAAACAAGAAATTTGCCGACGGCAAAGACATCGGATTCGTAGGAGACATCAAGGAAGTTAACGCCAAGGTTATTTACGACCTTTTAAGCAATGATTTTCTTCCCATCGTTGCTCCCATCGGTCTTGATGACGATTACAATACATACAATATCAACGCCGACGATGCGGCTTGCGAAATCGCAAAGGCCGTAGGCGCGGAGAAGCTTGCATTCCTTACGGATATCGAAGGTCTCTACAGAGACATCAACGACAAGAGTTCGTTCATTTCAAAGATTACCGTAAGCGACGCAAAGGAGCTTATCGCATCTGGAACGCTCGGCGGCGGCATGCTGCCCAAGCTTACCAACTGCACAACCGCAATGGAAGCCGGCGTTAACAGAGTCCACATTCTTGACGGCAGAATTCCTCATTGCCTTCTCCTTGAAATCTTTACCAAGGAAGGTATCGGTACAATGATTATGCCGGATTCCGATGAGGAATAAGAATTAAAACAGAGGTATATTATGCAGGAATATATAGATCAGGCGGAGAAATACATTCTTCACACATACAACAGATATCAGGTCGTATTCGACCACGGGGACGGAGTCTGCCTCTATGATACAAACGGAAAAGAATATCTCGATTTCGTATCGGGCATTGGCGTCTTTGCGCTCGGATACAACAACAAAAAATACAACGATGCCGTAAAGGCTCAGGTAGACAAGATTCTTCACACATCCAACTATTATTACAACGTACCCGCCGCAGAGGCTGCAAAGGCCGTTACCAAGGCTTCGGGTATGGATAAGGTATTTTTTACCAATTCCGGTGCGGAAGCGGTAGAGGGTGCCCTTAAAGTTGCGAGAAAGTATGCTTATTTAAAAGACGGCAGTACGGATCACGAAATCATTGCCATGGAGCATTCTTTCCACGGAAGAACCTTCGGTGCACTTTCCGTAACCGGTACCGAAAAATACCGTGCGCCTTTCGGTCCCATGATCGGAAATATCAAATTTGCCAAAATGAATGACCTTGATTCCGTCAAGGCTCTTGTAACCGATAAAACATGTGCAATCATCTGCGAGACTCTTCAGGGAGAGGGCGGAATTCATCCCGCAACAAAGGAATTCCTTGAAGGACTTCGTAAAATCTGCGATGAAACCGGCGCCCTTCTCATATTGGACGAAATCCAGTGCGGTATGGGTCGTACGGGTTATATGTACTGTTTCCAGAAATACGGCGTAAAACCCGATGTTTTGACGACAGCCAAGGCTCTCGGCGGCGGTATTCCCATGGGCGCATTCCTTATGACAAAGGAAGTTGCGGACAACTCGCTTGTTGCGGGCGATCACGGAACCACGTACGGCGGCAATCCTTTAGGCGGTGCGGCATGCGTTGAAGTTTTCAGACTTTACGAAGAACTCGGTATTTGCGAGAACGCGAAAAATGTCGGAGAATACCTTTTCGAAAAACTCGAAGAGGTTAAAAATTCATACGATGAGATTGTTGATCACAGGGGAATGGGACTCATGCAGGGTCTTGAATTCAACAAACCCGTAGCGGATATTATCAATAATGCTTTGGATAACGGACTTGTTTTGATTAACGCGGGAACTCAGATTATACGTTTCCTGCCTCCGCTTATCATAACCAAAGACGATGTTGACAGGATGATTGTTATTTTGAAAGAGGCAATCGAAAATGCACATTAGAAAGAAGATTTTTTCCGCTTTTGTCATACTGGCAATGACGGTTGTCGCATTGTTCGGCGATTTGTATCCCAGCCACTCCCTGATTGAATCGGATGCCAAAAGAGAAAGCAAAAAAGAAGTTCTTACGCTCTGGTATACGGAAGACTATCTTGACGAATACATTCGTAATGCAGCCGTTGTTTACGAAGAAAAAACCGGCATTAAAGTCGTGCCCACGAGAGTGTCCGGTCTTGAATATCTCGAAGAGATTCAAAAAGCGACGATTGATGAAGGATACGGTCCCGATATTTACATCTTAGGAAGCGAATCGCTCGAAAAAGCGTATCTTTCCGGACTGTGTTACGAATTAAGCGATTCCCACAGAGTTCTCAATTCGACATATTTTCCCGAAACTTCACTCAATGCAATAAGCTATTCGAATTACAAACTCGGATATCCGCTTCTTTTTGAATGCTCGGTATTTATTTACAACAGAACGCTTCTTGAAGAAGTTGCGGATAAATACAACGAAAGAATAGCCGGAGGAACGCAGATTGAGGACTACGGCGAAGGAGAAGTTTCCGTTGATTCCCAAAACAGCACGGAACCCGTTACGGCGGACGAAATTCTTCCGACCTCGATTGTCGGCATCACGGATTTCGCTCTTAAACACGATCTTCCCGAAGGCTGCGAATCATTCTTTAAATGGTGTGTTTCGGATGTGATTTTCGATTACTGGTTTGCGGGCGCTTACATGAATGTCGGCGGCGAAAGAGGCGAAATCAGAGACAACATCGACATTTACAATCCAAACAGCATGTACTGCCTTTTGGTCTTCCAGGATTTCAAACAGTTCTTTTCGATGGAAATCGATGAATATACTTACGAGGATCTTTTAAAGGAATTCGAGGAAGGAAAAATTCTTTTCCTTGTCGGAGATACGAACGCCATCAATATTCTTGAGGCGGCCAAAAAGAACGAGGAAAATCCTTTTGAATACGAATACGGAATCACGAGCATCGGTATGTTAAACGGATCTCTTCAGTCCAAGGGACTTTCGGTTACCAAGATTATTTCCGTTAACGGTATGTCCGAATACAAAGAAGAAGCCGAGGATTTTGCCAAATTCCTTTCGGTGGATTATTCGACCAACCTTTATTCGAGAGCGGGCAAACTGGCATGCAATTATCAAAAGGAATACCAGTATCCTCAGATGGAAGATGCCGTAAGAACATACGAGAACAGCGTATCTCTTCCGAAGATCGTGGAAACATCCAATTACTGGGTTTTGACGGAAATGGTTTATACAAAGGCGTGGGACGGAGAAGACGTCAATGCGCTCTTAAGAGATTTATCGGGACAGGTTAAAAAGCAGATTCACAGTATTTACGTTGAAGACGCCTATATC
>JAGADU010000111.1 GCA_017613435.1 Lachnospiraceae bacterium
GCCAGCGTTCTGTAAATCATGCCTTTCTCCTTGGATGTAAACAATTAATCGGCAAACAGATCCACTCTCTTGAAATCCGTAACGTTTACGAGACCCTGAGTGGTCATTTTCAAAACGGGAATAACGGGAAGGCTTACGAAAGCCATATTCATAAACGGCTCGATATTTTCGTTCACACCGAGCGTTTTTGCGCTTTCCCTAAGCAGTTCGTTTGCTTTTGCGATTTCTTTTGCGGACTGTGTGCTCATAAGTCCGGCTACGGGAAGTCTTACTTCGGAAACAACCTCTCCGTCTTTGACCACGCAGAGTCCTCCGCCCATCTTTTTGACGTGATTGGCCGCAACAGCCATGTTTTCGCCGCTGCTGCCGATAACGATGAGATTGTGGGAATCATGCGAAACGCTTCCCGCAAGCGCACCGTTTTTGATTCCGATTCCCTTGATAAATCCCACACCTTTGTGTCCGGTGTTTTTGTGTCTTTCTATAACCGCAAGTTTGATAATGTCCTTATTTGTATCGATTCCGTTGTTAACGGAAAAATCAATTTCGGTTATAAGTTCGTTCGTTAAAATCTCTCCGGGTATCACTTCGATAACCCTGCATTTATTTCCCTTTGGCTCGATATAAAAATCATCGCCCGAAAGATCCGGCATATGGAACGAATTCATTACGCTTCCGGTAATAAGTTCCTCTGCGGTCGGTACGGGGAAATCAAGAAGTCTGCCGCAATCAACGACTTTTACGCCGTCCGAATAAACATCCCTTATTTCGACATTTTCGAGATTGTCGAGAACAAGAAGATTTGCCTTGTATCCGCATGCAATCGCACCTACACGGTTAATTCCGAAATATGCAGCAGGATTAAAAGATGCCATCTTTATCGCACGGACGGGATCTTTTCCGCTTTTGACGGCGAGTCTTACGATATTGTCGATATGACCCTCGTTAATAATATCCGCGGGGTTTCTGTCATCCGTCGCAAGGATGCTTCTTTGATAGTAAGGATATTCAAAAAGAGGCAGAAGCTTTTCGAGATTCTTTGCCGCCGAACCCTGACGAATCATTATCCACTGTCCTTTGGAAAGTTTTTCGATTGCTTCTTCCGCCGAAGAACATTCATGATCCGAATTGATTCCGGCGCTTATATACTTATCCAGATCCCTGCCGGTCAAAAGAGGTGCGTGTCCGTCAACGACCTTTCCCTTTTCAACGCATGAATTTATTTTATCCATCGTCGGGGCATCATTGCAGATTACGCCGGGATAATTCATCATTTCGGCAAGTCCGAGGACCCTTTTTTCTTTGTAGAGAAATTCTATGTCTTCCGCGGATAAAGAAGCGCCCGCTTCGTCAAAACATGTCGCGGGTACGCAGGAGGGAATCATAATATATACGTGAAGAGGAATGTTTTCGCTCATTTCAAGCATGTATTTGATACCGTCGATTCCGCATACGTTTGCTATTTCGTGAGGATCGGTAACCACTGCGGTCGTACCGTGAATCAGTACCGACTGCGCCAGGGAATAAGGCACCATCATTGTGCTTTCGATATGAATGTGTCCGTCGATAAAACCCGGACAGATAAATTTCCCCGTAAGGTCTTCCGTCACATCGGCGTCGCACTCTTCGTAATACTCTCCGACCCCGATGATTTTGTCACCTTCGATCAAAACATTTGTTTTCTCGATTTTTTCGGTAAATACATTAACAACCCCGGCGTTCTTTAACAGTGTTTTCATAAAAATCCCCCATACGAAAATTACATGTTCTCAAGAAATCCTTTTAAATCTTCTATAAGCGCCTCGACCTCCATGTCATGTACCATGCATGCCTCTTCGAGCGTTTCGTTTTGCGCCGAAGGACAAGTCGGGCAGTGCATTCCCATTTCTCTTAAAATATCGGCTGCCTCGGGATGTGTCGCGAGCAGTTCGCCGATTTTGGTGTTTTCGTTGATTCGAAACATTTTTGCTCCTTTTTACATTCTAAGCATAAGTTCTTTGGATACGATTTCGCCGTCCTTGATATAATTTCTCGGAACCCTCTTGCTTACCGCGCACGTGAGCTCGTACGGAATCGTGGAGGCGATTTCGCAAAGTTCCTCAATCGGATTGTTTTCCCCGAAGATCTCGACTTCGCTTCCGACCTCGACCTTCGGCATGTCGGTAATGTCTATCATGCACATATCCATGCAGATTTTGCCCCTTACGGGAGCCAATCCGTCTGCGGTCATGAGAGAGCATCTGTTCGAAAGACTTCTCAAAAAGCCGTCAGCGTATCCGTAAGGAAGAACACCGATTCTCGTGGTTTTATCTGTTTCGAAGATTCCGCCGTAGCTTATCTTTGTTCCCGCGGGATAAATCTTTATCGTGGATACCGTGGTTTTTAATGTCATTACGGGTTTAAGACCCATTTTTTTGGCATATTCCCCGTATCCGTAAAGCAAAAGCCCGGGACGGACCATGTCAAGATACGTTTCGGGAAATCTTGCAACCGCACCCGTATTGGCACAGTGCTTAATCGCGAATTTTCTTCCCGATCTTCTCTCGACTTCCTCGCATACTTCCCTGAAGAGTTTGAACTGATGCATCGTATATGCGTCGTTCTCTTCTCCCTCTTCGTCCGAAACCGCGAAATGCGTAAAAATGCCTTCGGCAAAAAGTCCCTGCATATTGATGGCTTCGCAGATTCCCTTTACGCCGTTGTCGAAATAATCCCCTTCGCAGATGTATCCGAGTCTTGACATTCCGGTATCTACCTTGATGTGTATCTTCAGGGTTTTGCCGATCTTAACCGCTTCTTCGGAATATTCGACCGCTTTTGCCCTGCAGGTTACAGCCTGGGTTATATCGTATTCGATTAATCTCGAAACCTGTTCCTTCGGAGTGTGCCCGAGAATCAAAACGGGCATTTTAATCCCGTTTAATCTGAGTTCCATGGCTTCGTCGATACTGCTTACGGCAAGATAATCCGCACCTGCCTCTTCGAGGGTTTTTGCAACGTTAATCGAGCCGTGTCCGTAAGCATCCGCCTTGACCACTCCGAGAAATCTGACGTTTTCTCCGATTTTTTCCCTTATTTTCGAATAATTGTATTTCAACGAGTCCAGATTGATTTCGGACCACGTTCTTCTTAAAGTAGATTCCATGAAGCCGCCTTTTAATAAATTAATTCATATCTTTTTGTCTTGTTTGTATCGTATTCGGTAAAATCAAAAACCCCTTCTTCCATAAAAGCGATAAAGCCGTACAATTCGTCATCCCCGCCCTGATAATTGAGTTCGTAAACTTCAAGACCTCCGGGCGTTTCTGAAACATATCCTTCAACCATTTCGCTTATTTCCGTAAAAACATCCGAATCGTAATGATAAAAATATCCGTCCGAGGTTAAAAGAATCATCTCGCCGTCATCGGATATATACGATCCCGAAATATCGGAAAACAAGGAAGATCCTTCATATCCGGAATAATATTGTCTGCCGAAAGAAGAATAGTCGAAGGGTACGAAAAGAGCATCTTCCCATGCCACGTCTCCGCCGTATTCCGTGTTTCCTTCCTTTAACATCAAAAGCCCCGTATCTTCTACATAACAGAAATTGAAATATCCCTGATCGTCATCGGATAAATAAAGCAAATCGATGTAAAGATTTGTTCCTCCGTTTATTTCCTCTTTTCCGGCAACAAAATCACCCCTGCTTAAAAGAATGGGTACGCCGTAATTTTTCAAAAACGCCTGCATGTATCCGTCTTCGGAAAATTCAATAACAATACCTTCGTCGATATCTCCGAGAAGAATCCACGACCCTATGACCTCTTTGGGAATTTCATCCAGGGTTTCGATCCCGAGTTCCTCGCACTTTTTCTTTGCATCGCATAAGTCTTTGTATGCAAATCCGTCAAGGTGACCGACTTCGGAATCTGTTCTTACAAGCTTTGTGGTATCATCGAAAAGCAATATCGAGAAATCGTTGTCAACCTGCCCGAATTCTATGCCTTCATCGTTTACGGTCATTTTTGCCTTAATCGGAGTATAATAATCGTATCCGTATTCCTCAATGGGAATGATTGTCACGTTCAATGTATCCGCGTTTTCGTCAAATCCCGTATCCTCGTCCGAAAACAGTTCCATTCCGACATGTTCTTCACCCGAGAAAAAAGCATAAAGATTGCCGCCTATATTGTAAAATTCAATATAATCGTCTGAGGATTTTTTGTTATATTCCACACGATACACGCCGGCTGCCCTGTCTGCGAAAGAGCCTTCCGTCATATTTGAAGAAGACTGCTTGTTTTCATCTTCGTCTTCGTCTTTGTCGTCTTTTTCGTTGTCCTCCGCAGGCTTGACGGTTTCTTGAAGCATTGCATGGCAGTATGAATTATTATCCTTTGTCGAAACATCGACGTTCGACGTAAAAGGAATCGTACATCCCGAGGCGCAAAGAAGTGCCAAAACCGATAAGAGCCCCACTGCAAGGCGGGCATTTTTCAATATTGATTCCGTGGTTCTTTTAAAATACATTTTATAGTCTCCCTTTACACTAAATAACGTTTTTACGATTACCCAAAATAAAAGTGTCCTTAACCCCTAAATTATATCATTTTAGGGAAAAGGACACAAGTGAAGCCAAAATATATCCGACATGTTTCTAAAGGCTTTTGAGTACGGCTATCACTTTATCGTAATTTTCCTTTTTATGCGGAAAAGTACAGTTTGTGCAGACTTTGATCGTTTTGCCGTCTTTCTCCTTAAAAACCGGATTTCCCGGACAGTTTTCCAGCCTGTAGAGCGGACAGTAGCAAAACAGGCAGTTCATTTCTTCGCATCCCTCATGGCAGGGATAATATTCGCAGTCTTTGTTTTCGAAAAATTTTGACGAATAATTCATAAACATTCCTCTTTCGCTTAAATCATGATTTTCGTTTTTTGAATTCTTTTGCTTTCATAATAAAATTTTCGGCAAATTCGGGATTTGACGGGTAATAAAGATGCGGGAATCCGATGAATGCGTTTTCGTTTTCCATAACGCTTTCGTATGTTTTTCCCGTTACGGGTTTTGTTATAATGCAGTCCTTCCCGTTGTCCGTACTGTCGCAATAATGGAATTCATGCCCCTTTATCGATTTGCCGGGAGGAAGGAAAAAGCTCTTTTTTTCGGCGATTTCTATATAACCGAATCTTACGGATTTGCCGGTAAAGAAGCATTTCGCGTCAATCGCTCCGACTAAATTATATTCCCTGTTTTCCCTGTCCGATACGGTCTTGTGAAGATACATGAAACCGCCGCATTCGGCAACAAAGGGCATTTTTCGTTCAAACGCTTCTTTTACGGAAAGAAGCATGGATTCGTTTGAGGATAAAACCTCCAGATATTCTTCGGGATAGCCTCCCGTAAGAAGAATCGCATCCGCATCCTTTGGAATTTCCCTGTCGCGAAGAGGCGAAAAATAAACGATTTTCGCGCCGGATTCCTCCAGAAGCCTTATATTGTCTTTGTACATGAAACAAAAGGCCTCGTCCTTTGATACGGCGATTACGCATTCCTCTTTTGCCGAGGGTTTTAAAACCGTATCAACCGGTTCGATTTCTTTGCAAAGGGATGCCGTTTCATCAATCTTTTCAAATGAAACGGATTTGGCGAATTCCTCCGACAGAATGTTTATAACTTTTTTGAAGTCAACGTTATCGGGCGTATTTAATCCGAGATGTCTCGACGGAATGCAAAACGCATCATTTTCCGGAATAAAACCGACCGCCTTAATTCCCATTTCTTCAATCATGGGTTCCAGGATCCTGAAAACGCCCTCGGATGTACGGTTTAAAATCACGCCTTTTATAAGATTTGACCTGTCAAAGGATTTAAAGCCCGAAATCAACGCAAGGAGCGATTTGCAGGCACCCTTTCCGTCAACCACGAGAATTATGGGAGTGTCCGTCACTTCGGCCAGATGATAGGAGGAGCCTTCTTCCCTCACTCCGCCGAGTCCGTCGTAAAGACCCATGACTCCTTCCAAAACGGCAAATTCAAATCCTTTTGTATGCATTTTAAACAAATCTTTTACGGTCTTTTCGTTTGCAAAAAAAGTATCCAGATTGTACGATTCGATGCCCAAAACGTTTTGGTGAAACAAAGGATCGATATAATCCGGCCCGCATTTGAAAGAGCATGTTTTGATATTCATTTTTTTGAGATTGTCAAGAAGAGCTATCGTAACGCTCGTCTTTCCGCTTCCGCTTTTGGGAGCGGCTATCATCACTCTTTTTAAAGACATTTTGTTTCCTCACAATGAAACGGGATCGAAATCGAAAGAACAGATCCATACGGAATTTTCCGCTTTCATCATATGATATTCTCCCGCCGTATTTGCCCTTGATACCTGCATCTGAATGATTTCGAAATCTTTGACCTCAAAATTATCCGGAATCTTTTTCATCTCGCACATCGTTTCGATGGTTACGGCATTGATTACGACTCTCATATTCGGATTGACCTTATAAAGCATATTTAAAATCTCGTTAAGATTACCGCCGCTTCCGCCGATAAAAGCATTTGTCGCAGCCGGAAGGTCTTTAAGCGCATCGGGTGCTTTTCCCTTAATGACATTTATGTTTTCAAGACCGAATTTTTCTTTGTTCCTATCGATTATTTCGACTGCATCATCCTTCATTTCGATTCCGTAAACGATGATTTCGTCCGAAAGAAGCGCGCATTCCACCGCAATTGAACCCGTTCCGCATCCTATGTCCCAAATAACCGAATCTTTTTTGGGACGAAGTTTGCAAATGCTTACTTCCCTTACTTCTTCCTTGGTCATGGGCGTTTCGTTTCTTTCGAATTCTCCATCCTTTAATCCCAAAGCCGCCCTTCTTTCTTCGCTTTCGGGATTGTCGATATAAAGCGTGTAAATGCCCTCCCTGTCAAACGAAACACATTCTTTCGGAGTAAGAACAAAGATTTCCTCATCTTCGTAGGAAAGGTTTCCGCCTGCATATATTTTCACGTTATCGATACCGGAATCGACAAGCTTTTCTCCCAAAAGTTTTATGTCGTTTAATCCCGATACAAGCAAGAAGGTTTTTCTCGAATGCTTAATCCTTTTTGCGATATTATTTAACCGTCTTCCGTGAATGCTTAAAATAAGGGCATCCGAATAGGATATCCCGATTTTGGACGAAAGATAGGATATGCTCGAAATCCCGGGAATCACGGCAATATCGGCTACGATTCCTCCTTTTTTGATTTCTTCAGTCAAAGCTTCGTATAAAAGAGAGGCGCCCGAATAAAAAGACGAATCTCCCGAGAAAAGAACCGCGATTTTTTTTGTTCCGCCCTCGCTTTGTATTTCTTTTATTGCGGGAATGATGTCCCCTGCCATATAAAGGGGCAATTTCCTTGCGTTTGTTTCAAATATTTCAAGAAGTCTTTTTGCTCCTATTATCACATCGGCTTCGTCTATCGCTTTTGAAGCTTTCTTTGTCAGAAGATCGGGGTTTCCCATACCCGCACCGATAAGATCGATATGGATTTTCGCCGATTCTTTGCCGCATGCCTTTACGTTTATTTCTTTAAGCGTCTCTTCGATTGAAAGTCCTTCGTCTTCGACGGGACAGCCTATTACAAAAAGAGGAATGTTTTTGTTTTTGGCGCTTTCGGCTTTTTGGGGAAATCCTCCGGCAATTCCGCTTTGCTTTGTAACCATGACCGATATTTCGTACATATCGATTGTCGCTTCATTCATCTTTGATGAAAAAGGACCCTGCATCGCGATTATGTTTTTGCCCGATATTCCGAGTGTATTGCATATTTTCAAAGACTCTTCGCCGGGAATGATTCTAACGAAAAGCCTTTCTTTTAAATCGGGATTATTTGCATAAACGGACAATTCCTTGCTTCCTGTCGTAAGCAGGATATTGCCTTTAGTTTCTTCAAGCGCTTTTGCGCATTCTTCGTTTGAATCAAAAAATCTGATCGTTTCGTTTTGAATATCAATCCCGGTATTTCTTTTAAGTCTTATGTATTTTATGCCCTGATTGTTTTTCGAAACGGCTTCTTTGATGTTTTTCGTGACCTCAAAAGCATAAGGATGGGTGGCGTCGATAACGGTTTCGTATGCCCCTTCTTTTATGAATGAATTCATTTTTTCCGCATCCATTCTTTCGCAATGAACATTCACGAATTCGTTTTTCTCTATAAGCATTTCACCGTATTCCGTAGCCACGCATACCGTATGATTTATTTTGTTTTCGGATAATATTTCGGACACTCTTCTTCCTTCAGTTGTGCCCGCGAAAATCAGTATCTTTTTCAAATTTCTTTCCTCAATCGTCCTGCTTAAGATAACCCCTCGGCGTAACCATTTTGCCGTTAATCATCATCGTCTTCGAATTGCCTATGAAAACCGTCGTAAACATGTCAACCTGTGAAGTTGCCAGTTCTTTTAATGTGCAAAAAATTGTTTCGGTTCCCTCGCGGCCTATGTTTTTGACATATCCGCAACAGGTATCCTCTCTTAAGGTCTTAAGAAGAATTTCCGCCGCTTTTTTAAGATAATCCTTTCTTTTGTGACTTGACGGGTTGTAGAGAACAATCGCAAAATCACCTTCCGCCGCGGCTTTTAATCTCTTTTCTATTGTCTCCCACGAAGTCAGCAAATCGCTTAGGCTTATAACGCAAAAATCATGATTTATCGGAGCGCCGAGGATTGCCGCACCGCTTGATGCCGCCGTGACACCCGGAATCACTTTGACTGCAATGTCGGGATACGACGCGCCGATTTCATACATCAGCGAAGCCATTCCGTAAATACCCGCATCCCCGCTTGATACAAATGCGACTTTTTTGCCCTTCGCAGCTTCTTCGAAAGCGATTGTGCATCTTTCCTTTTCTTTTCTCATCGGAGTGGAAATCAATTCTTTTTCTTTGATTTCATCCGGTAAAAGATCAAGATATACGGAATAACCGATTATCGTATCGCTTTCTTTTAAAATCTTTAATGCTTCCAGGGTCAGGCCTTCTTCGAAACCCGGTCCCGTTCCGATAACATATATAATTTTGTCGTTTTGATTATCCATATCCGAAATCTCCGCGTTATTCAAAAAGGATATTTGTTTCTTTTTCGGCAAGAGCAAGCGTCTTTCCGTCTGAAACCGTTTTTTCGACGATTAATTTCCCATTGCACCCGGATGCAAAAAGTGCTGCC
Organism: Lachnospiraceae bacterium; assembly: GCA_017613435.1. GTDB lineage: Bacteria > Bacillota > Clostridia > Lachnospirales > Lachnospiraceae > UBA3766. The sequence continues at coordinate 9,195 of JAGADU010000111.1, forward strand.
CTCTCCGAAACATTATCGACTCCCGTTACCTTGCTGACAAAATCCGACGAAGAAAAATCACCGTGAAGAGAATTCAATTCTTCTGCCGAAAAAGTCACGAAAGGAATACCGTATTTTTCGGAAAATTCTTTTATTCCCTCTTCGTCTTTTTTTAAATCTATCGAAGCAATACGGGAAACACGGTTTATGTCGATTGAATTTTCTTTTAAAAATTCTTTGACGAATTCTTCGATTTCGGCAAAACTCTTTCCCTTTTTGCAGCCTATTCCGAGAATATAATCTTTTGTGAGCAAAACCAGAGAAGCATTATGTTTCGAATCGTCTTTTGTGACGATTACATCATAAAATTCATCTTTGTCGTAATGAACCAAAGAAAGTCCTTCGGGCAGTGAATCTTTATCAAACAAAACGGAATCGTCCACGGATATTTTCACATCGATTCCTTCGAGAATTTTTGCCGAAACCCCGGCTATTCCGGATTTGTCCGAAATAAAAAGGTCGTTTTTTTTCGCAAAAATATCGACGGCGAATTTATTGTTTATATCGGTTGCGGTGGTTATAACGGCTTTGGCATTAAGAAGCGAAGCGATTTTTTCGGAAAGTTCGTTTCCGCCTCCAACATGTCCCGACAAAACCGGTATGACGAATCCTGCATTCTCGTCAACAACCATAACCGGAACGTCTTTTAATTTGTCTTTGACGCACGAACTGATGCCCCTTACCGCAATTCCGAGTGCCGATATAAAAAGAATTGCGCTTTTCTCTTCGAATCTTTTTTGACACCATTCGCTCAGAGGCTCATTCGTTTTTTGAATATTTTGACTGTCAACAAAAGAACATGCACTGTAGAGAGTGCATTCAAAATCGCTTCCCGAAAGCAGATTTTCGATTTTTTCGGAAAGCAGGGCTCCTTTGGTTGTAAAACTTATAATGCTTAATTTCATTCTTTTGCTTTTCTGAATTCGGTCGAAAAATCCGGCGCATAAAGTCTTGATTTTTCGAACCCGTTATTTTTTATCGCATCACCGATCAGTATTACGGCCGTTTTCGTGATATTGTTTTCCAATGCCTTTTCGTAAAGCGTACCCACGGTACATATTATACACTTTTCTTCTTCCCAGGTCGCCTTGTAAACTATCGCCGCGGCCGTTTCTTTTCGATACCCGCCCGCAATCAGTCTTCTGCTTAATTCATCAAGCATTCCGGCGGAGAGATATACGGCCATCGAAGCCCCGTGTGATGCCAGGCTTTCTATGCTTTCTTTTTCGGGAACGTCGGTTTTTCCTTCCATTCTTGTGATTATAAGCGTCTGCGAAATACCGGGAAGGGTATATTCCAGATTAAGGGAAGATGCCGCACCGAAGCACGCGCTGACCCCGGGGCAGCTTTCGTAAGAAATGCCCAGTTTGTCGAGTTCGTTCATCTGCTCCCTGACGGCACCGTAAATACTCGGTTCCCCCGTATGGAGCCTTACCGTCATTTTGTTCTTTTCTTCGGACTCTTTTATTGTATTTATAATTTCATCAAGCGTTAAAAGGGCGCTGTCGTAAACTTCGCAATCTTCTTTTTTGTATTCCAAAAGCTCGGGATTTACAAGGGATCCCGCATAAATAATCACATCCGCTTTTTGCAAAAGATTCATACCCCTTACCGTGATAAGGTCTTTTGCGCCGCAGCCCGCTCCTACAAAATAAACCATTTTTCCGTCTCCGATTCTTTTTCCAATAATATTATCAATCAAATGAGTCTTAATCACAACATTTCTTTTAAATTTTTATTATTTTCCATAAATCCTCAAATCTCATCCGTATATTAAATGTAATCAAAAGAGGAGAAAAACAAAAAATGTGACAAATCAGTATTTAAAGGAGGAAAAAACATGAGAAGAAAAACTGTATTAAGAAGCATGATTGCATCATTTACCGTCCTGGCGCTTACCGCCTGCGGCAAAACAACCGAATCGGGGAATAACGCTTATGGCGTCGAACCCGCATGCGTAGCGGATTCGGGGGATTACGGATATTTTGTATACGATTCCGTAAGCGATCCTTATTTTTATGACGAGTTTGATGAAGGCATACAATTTAATACCGAAGAATACGACAGCATAACCGAAAACGTATTCAAAGATGTTTCGACATCTCCTCTCTCAACATTCGCTGCGGATGTTGACTCTGCATCTTACTCAAATTTAAGAAGAATGATAAACATGGGATATGCTCCCTCCGATATTCCCGAAGGAGCGGTTCGTGCGGAAGAAATGATTAACTATTTCACATATGATTACAAAGGACCCGAGGGAGACGAGCCTTTCGGAATCAATGCCGAAATATCCGACTGTCCATGGAACAGGGAACATAAACTTTTACATCTCGGACTGCAGACCGAAGCAATCGATTTTTCAGAGACTCCCGATTCGAACATCGTTCTTCTCGTGGACGTATCCGGTTCTATGAGCGACGAAAACAAGCTTCCGCTCGTTAAAGAATCATTCGGAATGCTTATCGACAATTTGAGCGAAAAGGATTCCGTATCAATCGTAACATATGCAAACGGCGTGAAGGTCGTTCTCGACAGCGTAAGCGGCGATGATAAAGACACAATCCGAAATGCCATAAACAGCCTCGGAGCAGGCGGCGGAACAAACGGTTCCGGCGGTATCGAAGAAGCTTACAAGCTCGCAGAGAAAAACTTTATCAAAGGCGGAAACAACAGAATCATCATCGCTTCCGACGGAGATTTCAATATCGGAAACACAAGTGTAAGCGGTCTTTCCGAACAAATCAAAAAAGAAGCTAAAAAAGGTATTTACCTTTCGGTATTGGGCTTCGGAATGTACAATTATTCGGATTCCGTAATGGAAACACTCGCAGACGACGGTAACGGAAATTACGCATATATCGACACTCTTCACGAAGCAAAGAAAGTATTTGTAAACGAACTCAGCGCAAATATGCTTACCGTTGCAAAAGACGTTAAATTACAGGTTGAATTCAACCCCATGTACGTATCGGAATACAGACTTATAGGATATGAAAACCGCGCATTAAACAACGAAGATTTCAACAACGACAAGAAAGATGCCGGAGAAATCGGTGCAGGTCACAGCGTAACGGTTCTTTACGAAATAGTTCCCGCAACCAAAGAAAACGAAACGGATACCACAGAACTTAAATATCAGGAAAGCACACTTACAAAAGAAGCTCTTGAATCCAACGACTGGCTTACTCTTTCCATTCGTTACAAAGAGCCCGACGAAGATGAATCCAAGCTCCTCGAGTACCAAATCGGATCCGATAGTTACACCGACGAACCTTCTGACGATTTCATCTTCTCCGCATCGGTTGCCGAAACCGCAATGCTTATAAGAAAAAGCGATTATATCGCAGACGGAAGTTATAAACACGTAGTCGAAGAACTTAAATCCATTCCCCTAAGCGATGAATACCGTCGGGAATTCGCCACTCTCGTCGACAAATTAAACAACTAACCTTTCTTCTTCGACCGTGATATAGAATGCGTGCACCGACTTCGAACCCTTTCGAAGTCTCGTGCCCGGCAAGGAAAAAGGCAGGACTTTTATGTCCTGCCTTTTTCTTTGCCCGTGCATTAGAGGATTCGAACCCCCGACCTTTTGGTCCGTAGCCAAACGCTCTATCCAGCTGAGCTAAATGCACATTTTTTCAACGCAAGTGATATTTTATCGCAAGCATGATTTATTGTCAAGTTAAACAGATTGCGATTAACCCAGTTTTTCTTTTATCGTTTTTTTGTATTCCAAAAATTCGTTGGTGAGCGTGAAATCCTGCGTTCTGGGCTTCTTTTCGTTTATCTTTATTTCATCCGAAAGAACTGCCGGATTGCCCTTCATGATGTAAATCCTGTCTGATATCAAAATGGCCTCGTCAATATCATGAGTGATAAAAATCGTCGAGAGTTTAATTTCTTCCATCACGTCAAGATACCATTCCTGCATCGACGAACGTGTGATGGTATCAAGCGCACTGAAGGGCTCATCCAAAAGCGCAACTTTGTTTTTGCAAAGATATGTACGCAAAAGTGCGGCTCTTTGCCTCATACCGCCGGACAACTGAGCGGGATATTTTTTCTCGCAACCTTCGAGTCCGAAGCGTTTAAAATGTGACATCGCCTCTTCTCTCGCCTCTTTTTTGCTCATTTTATGCAAAGTAAGAGGCAGGGCCACATTGTCGATGACGTATTTGTTGGGAAGGAGAAGATCTTTTTGAAGCATGTAGCTTAAATATCCGTTTTTGCCGGTAACGTCTTCCCATTCGTCATTATCTTTGTTTTTTAACATTACGCTGCCCGAATCGGGCTTTGTCAGTCCCGAAAGAACGTTAAAAAGCGTTGTTTTGCCGACGCCGCTGACGCCGAGGAGGCACACAAGTTCCCCCTCGTTTAACGTCAGTGTTATGTTTTTTAATACATCTTTGTCCGAAAAGCTTTTGCTTATATTTTCGGCTTTTAGAATTTCACTCATTTTTCACCTTTATTATTTTGCCGAAGGAAGATAATCGTTTGTAAATCCGTATCCTGCGGGTATTTCGTCGGAAAGATTGTTTTCGTAAAGCCATGAATAGAACGCATCCCATCTGGCCTGATCGATATAACCCCATTGATCTACTTCTGCTTTGTACTGATTTGCAAGCCATTTCTGACTTTCTTTTACAAGGTCTTTGTCAAGTTCGGGAACCTGTTTGCAAAGAATATCCGCTGCATCGTCGGGATTTTCAATCGCATATTCGTATCCTTTTGCCGTAGCGGCAAGAAAAGCCTTGGCGGTATCGGGATTTTCTTTTATCCAATTTGAATTAGCAACGATAATGGGGCTGTAAAAATCGAATTCGGGTTTGATGTCTTTAAAGAAAATATAATCGGTTTCAAGCCCTGCCTGTTCGCATGCGATTCCCGCCCATGCGTAATAAATCCAGATGGCATCGATATCCTGCAAAAGAGCCGCAGCTTCGTTGTCAATGTATTCGGGAATAAGATTAAGCTTCGAATAATCTCCGCCGTCGGCTTCCATAATGTTTTGCATCATTGCCTTTTCTACGGGAAGATCCCATGTTGCGTAATTTTTGCCCTCCAGATCTTTGGGTGATTCGATTCCGTCTTCTTTAAGGGAAATAATAGCCGATGTGTTGTGCTGGATAATCGTTGCCACACCCACTACGGGAACCTCTTCCTCCAATGTAAATACGGGTGCAAGATAATCCTGGAAATCCACACCGAACTGTGCCTGTCCCGAAGCCACCATTGTAGTTGCTCCGTCTGCGGGGGGCTGAACTATCGTAACCTTAAGTCCCGCTTCTTCATAATAGCCTTTATCGAGCGCCACATACAAACCCGTGTGATTTGTATTGGGTGTCCAGTCAAGAACAAAGGTTATTTCTTTTAAATCACCCTTGCCCGCATTGGCATTACCGCATGCGGTAAACGAAAAAAGCATGGCAAAAACGCTTCCCGCCGCGATTACTTTTTTAATCAGTCTTTCAAATCTTTTCATCAATATATCCTCTCTTTAGTAAAATTTTTTCCGGTATTTTATTTGTCTTTAACATGCTCCCAGGGCATTGAATAATGCTGAAGCAGTTTGACGAATTCCATAAGTATCAAGCTTATGGCCGAAACGAAAAATATAACCGCAAACATCCTGTCAAACTGATAGGATTTTTTTACTCTTGTCATATAAACCCCGAGGCCTTCCGTGCCTCCCAGCCACTCGGCAATTACGGCACCAACCACGGAATATGCAACCGCGATTTTAAGTCCCGAGAAAAATGCTCCGAGGGCATTGGGAAATTTGACATTCCAGAAAATCTGCCATTTGTTTGCCTTCATGGATTTCATGAGTTTTATCATATCCGAATCCACCGACTGAAATCCTTCGAGCAAACCTACGGCCATCGGGAAAAACGATACCAAAACAACAAGAATTACCTTGGGTGCGATTCCGTATTTAAACCAAAGAATCAAAAGCGGAGCGATCGCAACCGGGGGTATCGTCTGTGTCAAAACAAGAATCGGATAAAGCGCGCTTTTGACGCTCGGAAGCACATCCATGATTGCTGCGCAAAAAAAACCCATCAAAACACCTATTGTAAGGCCGAGCACGGCTTCATACAAAGTTGCCTTCGAATTAATCATAAGCTCGTGAAAATCGGTAACAAATGCTTTCACGACATTTATCGGAGACGGAAGCATATATCCGGGCACCCATTTAAGGGAGCATGCCGTCTGCCATACGATAAGCACGAGCAAAATAACTGCTGCCGGTATTAATTTGTCGATTATTTTTCCCTTTTTGTTATTCATCGTATCAACCGCTTTTATGCAGTCTTTCCCTTCATGGATTTTGCAAGATCGTGTTTGTGATGTTTTGCCGTCTTCTTTTCGATTGTAAGCACATCGCCTTCGGGCTTGTATACAATCTTTACATAGCTCATTACGCTGGGCGCTCCGGCTTTGATTGCAATAATCTGGCACTGCTTTACGATTTCCATAAGTTCATCGTAATCGCCCTCGATTGCGGTCTCGCAGGGACCCACATAATATTCCAGACCCGTACTCTTGATGTAATCGATTACTTCGTCAACCACTCTGATGACCTCTTCATCGCCCTGTACGGAGGGTAATACCTGAATTGCTACACTTGCGTTTAATTTTGCCATTTTTGTTTCTCCTTAGTTGGTTTATTTGCAATAAAAAAGAGCTTCTTCACGAGAAAAAGCCCTTAAGAATCACATTTAATTCCGCCTTCCTACGCCGGTATTATCCGGATCAGGTTCTGGGTTATTCCCAAGGATTAACGACAGGTTTATGTCGTCTCTCAGCCTAATTACCTTAAGCACTCCCGTGACTTGATACATTATATGATTAAGTTAATTTAATGTCAACATGCTTTTTTTAACAAATACCCGTTTTTTCTTCGTTTGAATCTATGACTTTTTGACGGTGTATATATACCTTGCCATTTCTTTTGCAAACGAATCGTAATCGTTCTTTGCGCACTCGGTCTGAAGCATCAGAAGTTCAAACCATTCATTATTGCCCTCTTCCTCAAATTCCTTTTGGTGCGATAATGCGGCTCCTCTTTTCTTTTTCAGCAAATCAAAGGTTTCGCGCGTTATGTCTTTTACTTCATATCCGATATCGCATTTATCGAGAGCCTCTGCCAAAACGGTGGTTTTTTCGTTTTGGGTTTTGGGCATCACATCGCCTTCCTGGTATGCCGCGAAAAAAACTCCGCCTTTTTTTAACCATCTCATTATCTGTTTGACGAAATCTTCCTGATTCGGGGCGAAATACATGGTATCCATCGAAACTATCAGATCGAATGATTCATCGGGATAATCAATCTCTCCAATGCTGTCCGCCCTGAATTCAGCTTTGTTTTTAAACATATTCTTTGCCGCATTTATAGCATTTTTCGAATAATCGAAGCCGTGAATAAACGCATCGGTTTTTTGCTGAAGGAAACCGAGCATCTTTCCGTTGCCGCATCCTATGTCGAGAATATGAAGGTCTTCACGGGGCGGAACATAATCAAGAATTCGTTTTACCTGATTCAAATCGCTGAAACCGTCCTGGGAAAAATCCTCCCCGAACGCTTCCCTGCAAAAATTTTTGAAAGCCTTCGATTCTTCGGTCATTTTATAAAATTGTTCGTATTCGTTGTAAAATAATAGTTCGTTATTTTCCATGGCAAAAGATTTACAGTAATATATTTATCAATTCTATAATCGGCCACATGGCAAAAAGCCAAATGAAAGCAATTATCATAAGACTGTCGCTGTGAGTTGCAACCGCAATAAAAAGAAGCGTAAAAAAATCAGAATTCCGATAAATGCCAAAAGAGCAAACCTTAAAAACGAAATCATCGCAAAGTGACCTTTCCGCTTAACACAAAACAAAGAAGAAATAATTATTCCAGATTAATTTCATATTCTTCGCTGAATTTTCCGTTATGACTTACATCTTTATAGATTAACTTAAAAGAATCTTCGTCAATCCATTCCACTTCCCATAACGGC